>JASUSP010000008.1 GCA_030446005.1 Tepidanaerobacteraceae bacterium
ATATCGCCGTTAGAAAGCCTGAAACGCTCTTTTAATTTATACACCCACCTTGGAGTAACACCCAAGATTTTAGCGGTTTCTTTAACGGAATGAGACTCAGGCAAAGAGATAGTGACTTGAGTAAAAGTTTGGTGATTACACGAAGCTTTAAGTTTTTGGTATGTTCACACCGGGTGGGTTCCCTCCTTATAGTATACCCACCCTTTGTAATGTCTTTTTCACTTTAATAAAGTAGTGTGAACGAAACTGTGGCTCATATACACAGGTTCTTGTCCTCATATCCCTTGACAAACTACAGAAAATGTAATACTTTAAAATATAAGAAAATAAATATATAATAAGAATGTATGTGGTGTTTCTGAGAATTGGATTGGGGAAAGACCCTTTTATTATATATAGAAATGGGGGATGTCTATGAATCTGGCTATATTATCCACCTATCCGCCAAGAGAATGCGGTATAGCATCATTTGCTAAAGACTTGAGGGACAACCTTACCTTGTGGGGACAAGAAGTAAAAATACTCGCCATCACCGACAATGGCTCTTCTTATTCTTACCCTCCCGAAGTGGTATTTGAGCTTCATGAGGAGTGCAAAGAGGATTTTGCAGCCTCAGCAGAATACATTAATTCCAGTTATACGGATCTTGTGCTTTTGGAACACGAATATGGAATTTTCGGCGGCTGTGACGGAAATTACCTCCTCGATTTTGTGGCTCACCTGAAAAAGCCTTTCATCTTAAATACTCATACTGTACTTTCCCAGCCGACGATAAGTCAAAAGAGCATACTTATGAAATTGGGACAAAGCGCATCGGCAGTAATTTGCATGACTAAGCGCTCTGCAGAACTTTTGCACGAAGTTTATAAAATACCCCTCAATAAGATCTACGTGGTACCGCATGGAGTGCCAGTTTTCAGGGAAAAGCCAAGAGAAAGGCTGAAAGAAGCCTACGGCATTTCAGGCAGGCCTGTGGTCACTACCTTCGGATTTATCGGGCCTGGAAAGGGCATCGAGATAGGGATTAAAGCCATAGCTATATTAAAAGAAAAATATCCGGATATATTGTATTTTATCGTGGGAGAAACCCATCCCAAACTAAAAAAGCGAGAAGGCGAGGTTTACCGTGAATCTCTAGAAAAGCTGGTGGATGACCTAAACCTCCACGACAATGTTCGTTTTATCAACAAATTCCTAACCCTTGAAGAGATAGGAGATTACCTCTATATGACTGATGTCTACATTACCCCGTATCCCGGCAGGCATCAGGCAGTAAGCGGTACGCTTTCGTATGCGATAGGTTGCGGGAGGGCGATCGTTTCAACACCTTATGACTATTCACTCGAGATGTTGGCAAATGGAAGAGGGCTTGTCGCGTCACAGGCCGATCCAGAAGAGCTAGCTACCCTAATAGATCGAATACTAAAAGACCCTATTTTAAAGAGTCAACTGGAAAGGAAAGCTGGCAAACTGGGGAAGACTATGACATGGCCCCAAGTTGCGAAAAGCTACGTGGAGATCATAGAGGAGATATTAAAGCCCAACTTCACTAGGAGGGCTGTGAAAGATGTATAAGCACCTCATGAATATGACCGACTCCACGGGAATAATCCAGTTTGCCGAAAAATCTACACCACAGAAATCCAGCGGTTATACGGTGGACGACAACGCGAGAGCACTGCTTGTGACTGTGGACATGAAAGACGATATGCGAGAGAAGCTTGCACGGATATATATTAGCTTCCTGGAACAAGCTCAGGAGGAAAACGGCTTGTGGAACAACCTGAAACTGGAAGACCGATTTGTGCCAGTACTTAATTCAGAAGACTGCATTGGACGCGCTTTTATGGCTGCAAGCTTTTCTGCATCGAGCGATATGAGTCAAGTGAAAGAAATAAGCTTGAAAATGGTCAAAAAAAGTTTAGAAAAAGCCCTAAATTTGGAAGCCCCTAGAGCCGTAGCTTACGTTCTCCTGGGCATAGTCAATCTTATAAACAATTTCAATGTATATAAAGAACTATATCCTGCTGCAAAAAAGATGGCCTACAAGCTTGTAAAATTATATGAAGAAAATACGGCTGGAAAATGGTGTTGGTTCGAAGATAAACTGACGTATTGTAATGCCCTGCTGCCGCATTCATTATTTTCTTACTATACCATGAGTGGCGATAGGAAGGTATTGGAAGTGGCCAAGAACACCCTTGGATTTTTAACTGATGCCCTCTTTAAAAAAGGCTATCTGAATATAGTGGGCAATAGAGGATGGTGGGAAAAGGAAAACGCAATGCCGCTTTATGACCAGCAACCAGTCGATGCTGCGTCAGTAATATTGGCGTGCCTGCAGGCATTCATTGCGACGGGAGAAAGGGAGTATTTTCTGAAGGCAAAGACGGCTTATAACTGGTACTGGGGTGAAAATATTAATGAAATTCCCCTCATAAACAAGGAAACCGAAGGTTGCCATGATGCCCTGACACCCGATGGCGTAAACCAGAACCAGGGGGCAGAAGCCATAGTCACTTTCCTCCTGGCTCACCAGATATTAGAACAAATAGAGAATAATGGTGAAAGGGCATTTGTGCCGGCGGTATAGGAGGTAAAAATGTGGAATCGATGCTTCTTAAGGATGCCACAAGAGAGGTAAGGAAACTTATAGAAAACCTAAAGGATGAAAGAATAGATGTGGTAATTGGTATACCCTTTTTTAACGAGGAGGAGACACTGAAGAGGCTTTTGGAAACGGCAAGAAATAGTCTGGTTGCCGGCGGGTATAAGAAGCTCATTGTATGTGCAGGAGACCCTGCAGGAAGGGAAATTGTGGAAAATATTGCAACGTGCGAAGAAGGTGAGGTCCTTTGCTTTTCAATGCCGGATGAAGCGAAAGGCAAAGGTTTTAGCACGAGGGCTATATTTGAAGTGGCTCGAATGCTGGAGTCAGACGTAATCCTGCTTGAGGCCGACCTGGAAAGTGGACAAGAAAAGGGAATTACCCCACAATGCATAGAGGGATTATACAATCCCGTTTCCGGCGGATACGATATGGCCATTGCAAGCTTCGTGAGAAGTCCCTTTGAAGAAACTACGGGCAAGCTTTTTGTGTCCCCGCTTCTTACGGCATTTTACGGGATAAGCGTATCCGACCCTTTGAGCGGAGTATATGCATTTTCCCATGACCTGGTAGAGGACCTATGTAAAGAATTCGACCAGTGTTCTGAGCACTTAGGAGGCTATGGAATAACTCCATGGCTTATTATGACAGCTATAAGGTGGGGGAGAAAAATATGTGAAGTAAAATTGGGCCGAAAAATATCCCCGCCCTCGCTTTACCAAAAGCGCAACATAGTTTTCAAAGCGGTGTCGAGGACGGTTTTCGAATGTATATTGCGCGACGAAGAAATTTGGCAGGATGAATTTGTAGTGAAAAAACCGGATGTTTTTTATGCAGTGCATGAAGTAAAAGGGGATGCACTTTTTGAGGAGCTAAACGTAGATACATATGTTGAATCTTTCAAGAAGAATTTTAAGCGCAACGAGCGCCTCTTTGAGGCCCTATTAGAGAAGGACACGAGCGAAGCTTTAAAGAAAATCGCATCTTCAGAAAAGAGCGACTTTAGGTTCCCGGTTGAAATTTGGGCGAAAGTCGCCCTTGAACTTCTAACTGCTTTTTCAACGAATGGGGAAGTATTAAAGGAAGACATCATAGATGCATTTGCCGGCGTTTACGACGGCATGGTAGCGGGATACGCGAATGAAATTCTGAAACTGGATTCGGTTTTGAAAAAAATAGGAGCGGATGAAAGAGATATAATCAACTCAAAAGTGAAGAGCCTGGCAGAATCCCAGGAAAAAGCTTTTTTAAGTGAAAGACGGAACTTTAAACTCCTGTTTGAAAAAAGGCGCGCTGGAGTAAAGCCATTGATTACACCTCTTGACTATCTGGAATTCGTGCCGGGAGTCCCTATTGTGCTTCCAAAAAAATTAAAAGGTTATCTTGGGAAGGAAATATATCCCAACGAAATATTCAAAAGGCTGCAGCGAAAATATAGCAGAGCTTTTGAAGATTACATAAGGAATATCCTTGAAATAACCGAGAAAACCTCAAAAGTAATAATCGGACGCTTCGAAAATTTCCTGGGCGAACTTGAAAGGGTAGTTGACCGCATTTTCCCGGGAAACCTCTCTACTGAAGAAGGTATATTACAAGTATGTCAGAAAATTTTCGAGGTCTTCCCCCACAAAAAGGTGCTCGGCGTCAAGTGGGATGTGCTAAGGAAACTCCTTTATGAATTCCCTCCGAGGAATTTATTGGTAAGGCTTAACTTCCGCAACATGCGCGAGCTGATGGACAACGTAGACGTAAGGGATATATTGACTTTAGCCCAGTTTACCGAGCGGCCCGAATACTTTGCTCATATTTACGAGTGGCTTCAGGACAATCTGAGACCTGACAGCTTCGAAGAAGTTGAATTGCTTCCACTGGTGCTCAGCAGGGAAAGGATTCCGGTTTTGAACGACTGGGCAGATATTTCGCGCTACAGCAGGTTGACGGCAAGGATAGCCGTAGTAAATCTGGGCAAGGGGATGGGTGGCAGGTACCCCAAACTCCGCTATTTTACGAGGATAGCAAAGAGCATAATCGAAGCCGAACATTATTCCAAGATATGGGAAATTTACACTAAAGAGCGTAGAGAAGTTGGTCAAAAGTTCGTAAATTCAATAACAAAGCATTACGGCAGGGAAATTTTTTCAGCTCACCGCGTCTTTGAAAACTGGCATCAGAGGGAATTTGTAGCAAGGCTTAAAGAATTTGCAAGAAACCTTGAAGGAGAAGGAAAGAAAAGGGAAGCAGAGTACCTTTTAAAGATGGCCGAAGGTTACGGTTTAGGGCTCACCCTGGAGGACGGGACTTTCCTGCCGTGTTCTGCGTGGACATGGGCCAGCTTCAGCTTCAAAGGCGGAGAGGGGGTGCCGACTCCGCTTTCGCTGCACGTGGAGAGAGATTGGTTCAACCATGACTTGCTGGAAGAAATATACAGAGAGTTGGGATATGACCCCGAAGAGATAATGAATCAGGTTTTCCAGCTGATAAGCCTTGGAAGGGAATACCAGGACCTGCTGGACATGCTTTTGGGGATTAAACCGCCTAAAGAAGAGGTGGTAGTACAGGAACTGGAAGATTGGCCGCCGGCAGGTATGCTCGAACGGTACGAAAAAAATCCGATTTTAAATCCTATAAAGGAACACTGGTGGGAAAATAGATACGTACTTAATGCTGCAAGCCTGAGGATAAAGGATAAGGTTTATCTGCTTTACAGAGCTTTTGGTCAGGACGAAGTGTCTAGAATAGGCCTCGCAGTAACTGACGGGTATAACGTCCTGGAAAGGTTAAAACACCCTATTTTCGTTCCGGAAACCAGGGAGGAACTAAAGGGCTGCGAAGACCCTCGTGTGGTCGTTATAGACGACGAGATAGTAATGCTTTATACGGCTTACGACGGGATTGTTGCGCAAATAGCCGCCGCGTCGATTTCAGTGGAAGATTTTTTGAACCGCAATTTCGACCGGTGGAAAAGGAGAGGATTGGCATTTCCCGGGGTGTGGGATAAAGATGCCATACTGTTCCCGGAAAAAATCAAAGGAAATTACGTAATATACCACAGGATAGAACCCAGCATCTGGGTCGCGTATTCAGACAAATTGGCGTTCCCCTGGCCCCATGAAGGCCATAAAATAATAATGGGGCCGCGCGCCGGAATGATGTGGGACTCCCTGAAAATAGGAGCAGGGGCGCAGCCTTTAAAAACAAAGTTCGGATGGCTTTTAATATACCACGGAGTCGACCACGAAATGGTATACAGGCTAGGAGTCGTACTGGTTGACCTGGATGATCCGGGAAGAGTGCTGTATCGTTCGCCAAACCCGATTCTTTCGCCGGAAACCAAATACGAAGTCGGAGAAAAAGGCCAGTCTTGGGTACCTAATGTGGTGTTCACGTGCGGGGCGGTACCTGCTGAAGAAAAGGAAATCTTGGGCGAAGAAGACGAGGTCCTGGTGTACTACGGGGCTGCCGACACCAGCGTATGTGTAGCAAAAGGTAAAGTGGGCGACCTCATACCGGAAAAAGTAAGACAGCGCCTGAAAAGCAAATATGTTTTAGAATAAGAAAGCCGCGAGAACGCCTGGAAATTGAGGCGAAACTCGCGCTTTTTTTAGTATATGCGTTTTAATCCTGCGGCCTTGGCGATTTTTAACGCTTGGCTGTACTCTCGAGAAGTTATGCGTCTTGAAAGAACGGGGTCATTATGGGCCTTATGGGCGGGGTAATATTGGTCCATGATATTGACAAAAGTATTTGGAGAAATTTCTTCAGCGAGAAATTTCATAACTTCTTCTGTCCGGGCAAGGTCATTGGGAAGCACGAGGTGTCTTACTATCAAACCTCTAACTGCAAGCCCCTTTTCGTCTACTACGAGGTCCCCTACCTGCCTGTGCATTTCCTTTACCGCCCGCTTTGCCACGGTAAAATAACCCGGAGCGGAAGCATAAATCCTTCCCGTTTCGTCGTCGCCGAATTTTATGTCAGGCATGTATATGTCTATGATGCCGTCAAGCAATTTCAGGGTTTGGACCGAATCGTAACCGCCCGTGTTGTAGACGAGAGGAATTTTTAAACCGTCTTTTACGGCTAGCTGCAGAGCCTCAATGATCTGAGGCACGCAATGGCTGGGGGACACTAAGTTTACGTTATGGCACCCAATTTGCTGTAATTCCAGCATTACATCGGCAAGTTCCCGAGCCGACATTTCCCTGCCTTCGCCGTAATGGCTTATCTCGCAGTTTTGACAGAATCTGCAGGCCATGTTGCAGTAGGCGAAAAATATGGTGCCGGAGCCGTGGGTGCCTACAAGCACTTCCTCTTCGCCAAAATGAGGTCCCCAGCTGCTCACTACCGCATAGCGGCCGGTGCGGCAAAATCCCCTCTCGCCTTTTAGGCGGTTCACGTGGCATTCCTGGGCGCAGACTGCGCAATCGGATAAAAGTTCAACGGCTTTTTTAACCCGGCGGGATAATTCTTCAAAAGAAAGGTCGCGATAGCCCATGCCAAAACACCTGCCCGACTTGAGTATCTGCTTTAAATAATATTTTACCTTATTCGATCATGGAATATTAAGTCTTCTAAAAAAACGGTATTGTAATCCCGTGCTTTGTATGGTATTATTAAAGAAACTGAATCAAATTTTAAGAAAGTCTTCGGGGCAAGGTGAGAAGGCATTTTGCCTTCAATTCCTGACCGGCGGTGATAGGCGAAAAGCCTTAAGCCCGCGAGCCGAAAGGCTGATCCGGTGAGATTCCGGAGCCGACAGTAAAGTCTGGATGGGAGAAGACTTGTTTAATTATTTTATCCGAGAATACCCTGAAGACAGCAGGGTATTTTTTTATGCGGAGGTATTTTATGGAAAGAGACGTTTTCTTCATGAAACGGGGGCTGGACTTGGCAAAGAAGGGCAGAGGCACCACCAGTCCAAATCCTATGGTGGGGGCGGTAATAGTAAAGGACGGCGAGATAGTTGGCGAAGGCTACCACAGGAAAGCTGGAGAGCCACATGCCGAGGTGATAGCCTTGGCCCAGGCGGGTGAAAGGGCCAGGGGGGCGGAGCTATATGTAAACCTTGAACCCTGCTGCCACTTCGGTAGAACACCCCCTTGTGCCGATGCGATAATAAGGGCCGGGATAAAAAGGGTTGTGGTGGCTATGACCGACCCTAATCCCCTTGTAGCCGGTAAGGGTATAAAGCGCTTGAGAGAAGCTGGTGTTGAGGTAGAAGTCGGAATATTGGAAGAAGAAGCGAGAAAATTGAACGAGGTTTTTATAAAGTATATCACCACTGGCAGGCCTTTTGTCGTCGCAAAAATAGCCCAGTCCCTTGATGGCAAGATTGCTATGGCCTCGGGCGAATCTAGGTGGATTACAGGAGAACCTGCCAGGATAAAAGCCCACGAGTTTAGGAGCTGGTACGATGCAGTAATGGTAGGTATAGGCACGGTACTGGCTGATGACCCGCTTCTCACCTGTCGGTTGCCGGGGCAAAAGAAAAGCCCACTCAGGATAGTGGTGGATTCGTGGGCCAGAATACCCCTTGACGCGCGGATGCTGGAATGCAAAGACGGGCGGGTAATACTTGCCACCACGGAAAGGGCCGATAGCGAAAAGGTCAATGCTCTGAAGGGAAAGGGCGTTGAAGTGATAAAGGTTCCCGCTGTCAATGGCAGGGTAGACCTTAAGCGGGTGATGGAAATCCTGGGCAGTATGGGGATAACCAGCGTGTTGGTCGAAGGAGGGGCCACCCTTATAGCTTCTTTCATAAAAGAGAATCTGGTGGATAAACTGCTGGTGTTCCAGGCTCCTTTGATAATAGGCGGCGATGGAATCGATTCTATTGGAATTCTTCCCATCGACCAGCTGAAGCAAGCTCCACGGTTCAAATTTCATTCAGCCGAGGTGATAGGCGGGGATCTACTGCTGGAAGCCTATCCTGACCCTGGAAAAGGGGGATCCTCATGTTTACCGGGATAATCGAAGAGGTAGGAATTGTTACTAAATTGGTCGGGTCTTCTTCGGGAGCCCTGATTACCATTTCATGTAAAAAAGTACTGGAAGACCTCCAGGTCGGCGACAGTGTTGCGGTCAACGGGGTATGCCTGACAGCCAGGGATGTCAGAAACGATTCCTTCGTGGCCGACATTATGCCGGAAACTTTAAGAAGCACAACTTTGAGCGAGCTTTCGGCGGGCAAACGAGTAAATCTTGAAAGGGCTCTAAAAGTGGGAGGTAGGTTTGGCGGGCACATGGTCTTGGGCCATGTGGACGGCGTTGGTAGAATACTTAGAACTTATCCCGAAGGAAACGCGGTGGTGTTTGAGATAGGCGTGCCGCCGGAGCTGATGAAATATATTGTACCCAAAGGTTCCGTAGCCGTAGACGGCATCAGCCTGACCGTCCAGGCGGTGAGTATCCATGGATTTTCAGTTTCTATAATACCCCACACCCTCAATGCTACGGTCCTCCAGTACAAAAACCAGGGAGACACTGTAAACATTGAAACTGATATTATAGGAAAGTACGTAAGGGAGTATCTGTTAAACCTCAAGGAGAGCACTTCGGGAAAAGGCCTGACTGCTGAAATGCTCAAGTCTTACGGCTTTTAGCCGGTTCAGGGCTGCTTTTTCAACCTTAGAGTCCAAAGAGGAAGGAGAAAATCGATGTCTGGGGAATTTAAATTCAATACAATTGAAGAAGCCATAGAGGACATTAAGCAGGGTAGAATGATAATTGTCGTCGACGACGAGGACAGGGAAAACGAGGGGGATCTTGTCATGGCTGCGGAAAAGGTAACGCCGGAAGCCATAAGTTTTATGGCAATTCACGGCCGCGGCCTAATATGCGTCCCCATTACGAAAAAAAGGGCTGAAGAGCTTGACCTGCCCTTGATGGTTGGCAATAACACCGACAATATGGGCACCGCATTCACGGTTTCGGTAGATTACGTCGGAAATTCCACTGGCATATCAGCTTACGATAGGGCCGATACAGTAAAGGCGTTGATCGATCCGGCCACAAAACCACAGGACCTGCGCCGCCCAGGCCACATATTTCCCCTGATAGCCAGGGACGGCGGAGTGTTAAGGAGGGCTGGACACACCGAAGCGGCCGTAGACCTTGCTCGATTGGCAGGTCTTTATCCGGCCGGCGTTATCTGCGAAATAATGAAGGACGACGGTACCATGGCAAGGCTCCCAGACCTTATGAGTTTTGCCAAAGAATGGGGATTAAAAATAATTACAATAGAAGACCTCATAAGGTACCGCAAAGCCAGAGAAAAGCTGGTGAGGCGGGTGGCAGAAACGCTCTTGCCTACCGATTACGGCGAATTCAAACTGATATGCTATGAAGACATCATTACTTCCGAGACCCATCTGGCGCTCATGAAGGGAGAGGTGAAGGAGGGCGACGTACCCCTGGTGCGCGTGCACTCGGAATGCCTTACCGGAGATGTTTTCTCTTCACAGCGCTGCGACTGCGGTCCTCAATTGAGGACGGCCATGAAGTTAATTCAGGAAGAAGGAAAAGGTCTGATTCTCTATATGCGCCAGGAGGGCAGAGGTATAGGGCTTGCTAACAAAATAAGGGCATACGCTTTGCAAGATGCAGGATTCGATACGGTGGAAGCCAATCTGAAGTTAGGGTTTCCTCCCGACCTTCGGGATTACGGCATAGGTGCGCAGATACTCAAGGACCTGGGGGTTGAAAAGATGCGCCTTCTTACCAACAATCCTAGGAAGGTAGTGGGCCTTGCAGGTTACGGCCTTGAGATAGTGGAGCGTATACCGCTCAAAATCCCGCCTACTAAAAGCAACGCAAGGTACCTGGAAACCAAAAAAGAAAAGCTGGGTCACTGGCTATAACAGGAAGGAGGAGGGTCTCAAATGCCCAAAATTATCCAGGCCAAACTGACCGCAGAAAACCTGAGATTCGGCATTGTTGTCAGCCGTTTCAACGAACTCATCACCGGCAAGCTGCTCGAGGGGGCGCTGGACTGCTTGCTGCGCCACGGTGCCCAAGACGAGGCTATCGAGGTTTACTGGGTGCCGGGGAGTTTCGAGATCCCTCTTACGGCGAAAATAATGGCAGAGAGCGGGCGTTTCGATGCAGTAATCTGCCTAGGTGCCGTCATAAGGGGTGCGACGCCTCATTTCGATTACGTTGCGGCCGAAGTTTCTAAAGGGATTGCTTTAGTATCTCTCGAAACAAAGGTGCCCACCATCTTCGGCGTCCTGACTACCGACACCATAGAACAGGCAGTGGAGAGAGCGGGCACCAAGGCGGGAAATAAGGGATGGGATGCGGCGCTGACAGCTATAGAGATGGCCAACCTTAAGAAATTACTACCTACTAAAAGCGGCGAATAGCCGCTTTTTAAATTTTTCGCGGGAACATATTACCATAAAATATGAGTCCCGAGAGGGAAGGAATTTTGGGATTTGTGTCGAACTAAAAAAATAGTTGATGAGGAGTGGATTGAAAGTGCAACACATTATAGAAATGGTTGGAGTTTCCAAAATATACCCGGGCGGGTGTGCAGCCCTTAAGGATATCAATGTAAAGATAGGAAAGGGCGAATTTGTCTTTCTTGTGGGCCCGACCGGGGCGGGAAAATCTACATTTCTCAAGCTCCTTTTTCGCGAGGAATTACCTACCCGAGGCCAGATTTTTATAAACGGAAAGAATATTACCCGTTTGAAGCCGAAAGAAGTGCCTTATTTGCGGAGAAGATTGGGAGTCGTATTTCAGGACTTCAGGTTGCTTCCCCAAAAGACCGTTTATGAAAATGTGGCCTTCGCGATGGAAGTTATAGAGGCGTCTCCAAGGGAAATCAGAAGAAGAGTGCCCAAGGTTATAGAAATGGTAGGGCTTTCTCATAAAATGAACTCAAGGCCCCACGAGCTTTCGGGAGGAGAACAGCAGAGAGCGGCACTGGCGAGGGCTCTGGTCAACAATCCGGACGTAATCATTGCCGATGAACCTACGGGCAATCTGGACCCTGATACTTCCTGGGAGATAATGAAATTGCTGGATGAAATAAATAAAAAAGGCACGACGTTAATTGTTGCCACCCATGCTAAGGAACTCGTAGACGCCATGAAAAAAAGGGTTCTGCAACTGGAAGACGGACGACTGGTCAGAGACGAAGAGAGAGGGGTTTACTGCTGTGAAACTTAGAACCATCCGCTACTTTTTCAGGGAAGCTTTCGTGAACCTTTTCCGGAACGGGTGGATGAGTTTAGCTTCCATAGGAGCCGTGGCTTCGGCTTTGATAATATTCGGCTCTTTTTTGATGATTTCTATAAACTTTGACTACATAGCAAAAAATGTGGAGTCTCAGGTGGAGATTACCGCTTACGTCGAGGATTCGGTAGACAAGCTTAAGATAAACCAGATTGAATATAACATAAAAAGTATTGATGGGGTCAAAGAGGTCGTCTTTGTGTCGAAGGAACAGGCTTTAGAGGAATTCAAAAAACAGGTAGGCGAGGAACTGCTGGAGGGCATAGAAAATCCGCTACCCAACTCCTTTCGCGTTAAGGTTGAAACTCCGCAGGAAGTAGCGGGAGTGGCGGAAAGGATACAGAAAATAGATGGTATAGAAGAGGTAAAATACGGCAAGGGTGTGGTAGAAAAGCTGTTTAAAATTACTTACTGGATGAGGCTTGTGGGTTTAGCCGTAATGGCGATTTTCGCCGCGATATCGGTTTTCATCATATCGAACACCATAAAGATTACGGTTTTTTCCCGGCGCAGGGAGATAAGCATAATGAAGTATATCGGTGCTACCGACTGGTTTGTGCGATGGCCTTTCCTGATTGAAGGCATGCTGCTTGGCTTTACCGGTTCGCTTATTGCAATTGCGCTGCTGGCGACTGGCTACAGCTATTTGTACGATATGGTTAAAATGAATGTTCCGATGATTTCCCTTCTGCCCATAGAAGAATTTTACGATTACAGTCTGGGGCTGCTTCTAATGGGGACCGTTTTAGGTGCCTTCGGCAGCGGCTTTTCGATAAGAAAATTTTTGAGGGTCTAGTTGTCGAAGGGAGGTTTGCGGTTTTGGAAAAACGCCGAGCCTGCAACATTTTGGGTTTACTTTTGGCCGTTTTTTATTTCATAACTTCGATGGTGCCAGCCAGTGCAGGCGACCTGCAGGATTTAAAAAACCAGCAAAGCAAGATATCCAAAAAGATACAGGAGATAAAAAATTCCTTGATAAAAGTCAACGCCCAAAAAAATAACGTTGCAGAAGAACTCGAAGCGATAGAAAAGGACCTTCAAGAGACGCAAAGAGAGCTTGCCGCTACCGAGGCGCAGTTACGACTCACCCAGCAAAGGCTGGCCATTACCCAGCAGGAGCTCAAAAAAGCCGAAGAAGAAGTGAAAAAGCAGGAAAATGACCTGAAGACGAGGCTGCGGGCGATGTACAAAAGGGGGCCCGTGGATTATCTGGAGGTAATGCTTGAGGCTACAAGTTTTTCGGACTTTTTGACTCGAATAGATATGGTAAAGCGCCTTTTGGATTACGACAAAGGGCTTCTCATGGATTATCAGGCGAAAAAAGAATTGGTGGAAAAGAAAAAAGCCGAGCTGGAAGCCCAGCGCCAGGCCATTGCCCGGCAGTACCAAATCATAAATACCCACAGGGCGAAACTGGCTTCCCGCCAGCAGGACCGACAAAGGCTTTTGGCGGAGCTGGAAGAGCAAAGAAGGGAATACGAGCGCCAGCAAGATCAGCTAGAAGAGGAATCCAGGAAAATAGCGGAAATGATTAGGCAAATTCAGGCGAGAAACTCAAAAGGTTACGTCGGAACCGGAATATTTCAGTGGCCCGCTCCCGGTTCCAGGAGAATTACTTCGGATTACGGCTGGCGCGTTCATCCGGTATACAAATCCAGACGTTTCCATACGGGGATAGACATAGGTGCTCCCATGGGGTCTAATGTGGTAGCTGCCGACGACGGCGAGGTGATATACGCCGGCTACTATGGCGGATACGGTAATACCATAATCGTCGACCACGGAGGTGGTATTTCAACGCTTTATGCTCACCTGTCCAAGATTTTGGTGAGTGAAGGCCAGAAGGTAAAAAGAGGGCAGAGAATCGGCCTTGTGGGCAGCACCGGCATCTCTACGGGGCCGCACCTTCACTTTGAAGTGCGCAAGGACGGTCAGCATGTAAGCCCGTGGAATTGGGTAAAATAATATGGTATAATAAAATGAACAAAAAATTTTAGAAAGAAAAGTTAGGGGATTTGACGGATGCTGACCGAAACCAAAAAAATATTGAGGACGTCAATTACATATCTTATCGTGTTCGCCGTTGCGTTCTCATTAGGGGCTGCTATCGGGGTCAAGCCCCTTTCTGCTTTAAAAGAAAAGCCTCTTTCTGAAGCACAACCGGCTAAATCCGGTGAGGTTTCCGAGCTCAAACCCGCTTTAGAGGTGTTAAATTACATACGCGAAAGGTACGTAAAAGATGTTCCAACGGAAATTCTTGTTCGCGGAGCGATAAATGGGATGGTTCAGGCGCTGGAGGACCCCTATTCGGTATTCATGGAACCTGAAGAATTTGAGGATTTTATGATTTCCGTCAACGGCAGTTTCGAAGGAGTCGGACTTTCCCTGGACGTGGACGATAAAACGGGTTCGGTGATAGTGATAGCTCCTATAGAAGGAACACCGGCGCACAAAGCTGGTATTCGCCCGCGGGATAGAATAGTCAAGGTTAATGACGTGGAGCTAAAGGGAAAGAGCCTTGACGAAGCCGTAAGGTTACTGCGCGGCAAAAAAGGTACTAAGGTCACCATTTACGTAGAAAGACCGGGGGTGAAGGAGCTTTTAAAATTCGAGCTCGTAAGGGATAGCATAAGGCTGAAAACGGTAAAGTGGGATATACTAGAAGATGAAATAGGCTATGTGAGGATATCCTCCTTTGATTCTTATACCCCTGTGGAATTCCATGATGCCATCATGGCATTACAGCAAAAGGGAGTGAAGGCACTGGTGCTGGACCTCAGGGACAATCCCGGGGGAGCTCTCGACGCGGCAGTACATGTGGCGGATATGCTTATGGGCAAAGGGCTTGTAGTCTTCACCAGGGACAGATACGGACATCGGCTGGAAGAGTACTACTCAGACCAGGCAAGTCTTGAGCTTCCTCTGGCGGTGCTTATAAACGAAAACAGTGCCAGCGCTGCTGAAATTGTTTCGGGAGCACTGCAGGACACCGGGAGGGCGGTGCTGGTGGGGAAAAAGACCTTCGGAAAAGGCACCGTGCAGGAACTCGTGCCTTTGAGCGACGGGTCGGGCCTGAAGATGACCATTGCGAAATACTATCTGCCCAGCGGCAGGTCTATTGACGGGAAGGGAGTAGAACCCGACGTAGAGGTGTCTTTGGGAAAAACGGAAAGCTCATTTGAGATTCCCAGAAGTAAGGATGGGCAGCTAAAAAAAGCTGTAGAAGTACTGAAAACAAAACTTTGAGGAGAAGGGTGCATGTTTCCACTGTTTCGAATAATCCGCTTCATTTTAGAAGGTTTGCCGCTTTCGATGGCTAACCCCTTCTTTTGGACGGTAATTTTAATAATTTGGCTGCAGTACAAAAGGACCGCTGACTTGGAAGAAAAGATATTCGGGTTCGTAAGAGTAAGCCCGGGAAGGAAAGTTCTGTACTCTGTTTTAGCTGGGTTTTTAGGCGGCATAATTGGGAGCTTGATGATAGTGTTCCTGGGTATAAGCATAACCGAAGCCGGACTAACCTACGTCTGGCCGCTTGCGATTATTCTAATGCTTATACATCCGCGCTTTATGTGTTTTTCCTATGCGGGCGGCATAGTTTCCCTTATTTCTCTTCTGTTCGGCTTTCCCAAAGTCGATGTGGCAGGACTCATGGCCCTGGTTGGTGTTCTTCACCTGGTGGAAAGCCTGCTGATTTATACTACGGGTGATTTGAATAGTGCGCCTATTTTTGTTCAAGACAAAAAATACGGGGTAATAGGTGGTTTTTCTCTTCAGGAGTTTTGGCCTGTGCCGATTATGATGCTGGCGGTTGTTGCTGAGCAGCTACCAATACAGGATATGGTCAACATGCCCGAATGGTGGCCAATCGTCAAACCTCCGGCTGAGATTCTTGAAAGAGGAGATATAGTATACCTGATGATGCCGGTGGTAGCTGCGTTGGGATACGGGGACATAGCGCTATCCAGGACACCCAGGGCAAGGAGCCGCTCATCGGCCGTAAACCTCCTGTTTTTCAGCACCATCCTGCTATTGCTTTCCGTAATAGCATCAAGGATACCGGCCTTTAAATATTTAGCCGCCCTTTTTGCCCCTCTGGCCCATGAGGCTTTGATAATTTACGGGAAGAAAAAGGAAAGGCAAAGTCCACCCCTTTTTGCACCTCCCGAAAGGGGAGTCAGGGTCTTGGACCTGTTGAAGGGTTCCCCTGCTGAAAAATTGGGGATAGAACCCGGAGACGTGCTGCTCGCTATAAACGGACGGCAAATCGACGATGAAGAAGACATAAGGATGATAAAAGAAACCAGGCCTACTTACGTATGGTTGGATGTGATAAAGCCTGAGGGTGAATTTAAAACAGTGGAGATGACCGCTTACCCGGAAGGTATAGGAATGTTAGGGGTGCTCGTCGTTCCAAAAGACCAGGATGTGCCTTTTGTGGTTGTGGAAGAAAAAGGCATGATTGAATGGCTAAAAAAACTTATAAAGAGGAAATAAGAAGGTAATGAAATTAAATTCAGAGCTGCTCTGTGCAGCTTTTTTTATTGGATTTGAATAAAAGTCAAAGGTACGTGGGAAAATATGTATAGAAGGGAGGTATGGAATGAAAGCAACTTTAAAAATTTAGGATAAAATTAAGAAAATTTGAGGTTATTTATAACTTACATACTTGATAAATTTTTTACGATATGATATAATGATTGTGAAAGAAATAACAGTCTTAATCTGGTTTAAAAAATACAATATACAAAGATAGGAGGGATAACAGTGACGCGGCAACAGTACTTAGAGCGGGAAAGAGATATGCTCCTCAGAGCATATATTACCGCTTCGGAAGAAGAGAAAAAGCAAATTATGCTAAAGATTATGAACATAGATTCCATGCAGGAAGGCAAAGATACCTACGGGCAAAGGTCAGCAGGATTTTTTACCCGTCGGCGGAATAAAATAATCTACGTGAATTAACTGGAATAAACATGGAGAGGAGTCAATCCTCTCCATTATTATTTATTGTAAGAATCTGATAAAGATTGGCACAAATATTGCATTCTCCTTTCATCATAAACGAACCAATGGAGGTAAACGGAATGACGGCAGCAAATTTTGAAGGTTTTACCATTCCTCTGGAGAGCATTTTGGACCACATAAACGAGGGTATATGCGTTATCGACAGCCAAAGGCGAGTCGTGTACTGGAACAGTCAGGCAGAAAAACTATACGGCATAAAGAAAGATAAAATTTTGGGGAGGGACATCGCTCAATTTTTCCCAAACGCTCTGGCTCTGGAAGTTCTGAAAACGGGAAAAGCTGTAGAATACGTCGAACACAGGCCGAGAGAAGGTAATGTGATGGTAATTAGTTCCATTCCCATCAAACAAGATGATAAAATTTTGGGCGTTGTTTCCATTGACCAGGACATCACGGAGATAAAAAAACTCAGCATAGAGCTGGAAAAGGCAAAGGACAGGATTAAATACCTCGAGTATGTCGAGGAAGAGATGAAGAAAATGCAAAAAAATTGCAGTTTCGAAAATATCGTATACAAAAGCAAGAAGATGTACGACCTCATCTTTCTTGCTCGCAAAGTGGCCGAGAGCGATGCATCCGTCTTGATACAAGGTGAAAGCGGCACCGGGAAAGACCTTTTTGCAAGGGCCATTCACCAGGAAAGTCCCCGAAAGGACAACCCCTTCGTTGTGGTAGACTGCAGTTCCATACCCGAAAGTCTGTTGGAAAGCGAGCTTTTCGGATACGAGCCCGGAGCCTTCACAGGCGCCCAAAAAAAGGGAAAGCCCGGTAAATTAGAATTGGCGGAAGGCGGCACCCTCTTTCTCGATGAGATAGGAGAGATGCCGATTGAAATGCAGGCAAAACTCCTCAGGGCCCTGGAAAACAGGGAATTTTACAGGGTTGGAGGGGTAAAACTGGTAAAAGTAAATATCAGGATAATAGCTGCCACCAACAGGGATTTACACGAGATGGTAAGTCAGGGGCGCTTTAGAGAGGACCTCTTTTACAGGCTCGACGTTGTGTCACTGAAGATACCCCCGCTCAGGGAGCGGCCCGAGGATATTCCCGTATTAATCGATCATTATTTAAAAGAATACTCGGTGAAAAATAAAAAGGTGATAGATTTTATAGAACCCGCGGCCATCGATATGATGTTAAACTACCCGTGGCCCGGAAACGTAAGAGAGCTGAAGAACGTTGTGGAAAGGCTGGTAATTCTGGCCGAAGAGAGGATGATTCTGGCTGAGCATTTACCCCAATCAATAAAAAGATATTTTGAGGAAAGGCGCGATGACATAATAAGTAAAGCAGGCATTAAAAAGTTGGATGAGGTCGTGGCCGAAGCCGAAAAGAAGGCCATCGCCAATGCCTTGAAGATAACGGGTAACAACAAAACAAAAGCCGCCGAGATTCTGGGGATACCGCGGAGCACCCTTTATTACAAAATGCAGTCGCTCAAAATCGGATGTCCAACTAGCTGACAGGCGTCAGATAGTTGGACATTTTTTTAACAAGCTTCATTTTAAGTGATTATTATAGTTTTCACAAATACCTTGTCGAAAAATGTCGGTACACTGACGGTCTTGGTTTTATTTTTTGCCAACGGCTAAAACGAGAATAAAAGCAAACATGACGGCTGATATTAACTAGTGAGGCTTTAAAAAATTTTGTCTAACGGAGGCGAACGTTGGCACGCAAGTTGCTTAAATATTGTTCCGAAAGTCACAAAGGAGGTGAAAACTTGGACTACAGCTTGAGGATACCGCTCCGGCAGCACGTCGGTTCCCCCTGTAAACCCGTCGTAAACGAAGGCGATACGGTAAAAAAAGGACAGCTCATAGCAATACCGGAAAAATTGGGAGCCAACATACACTCGAGCGTAAGCGGCAAGGTTAAAGCGATAACCGGAGAGTTTATCGAAATTGAGCCCGACGAAGAACAGCCGACGGATTTTGTCCCCATAAAGGAAACCGGTAGCATAATAGAGGCAATAAAAGAAGCTGGAATAGTGGGAATGGGCGGTGCTGGATTTCCCACCCATATTAAAATGGACGTGGATTTGCAGGGCGGCGTTGTAATAGCCAACGGAGTAGAGTGCGAACCGCTGCTCGAGCACAATGTCAGGCAAATAGAAAAAGAGCCCGAGAAAGTATATAAGGGAA
This sequence comes from Tepidanaerobacteraceae bacterium, assembly GCA_030446005.1. GTDB lineage: Bacteria > Bacillota > Thermosediminibacteria > Thermosediminibacterales > Thermosediminibacteraceae > Fervidicola. The sequence continues at coordinate 19,018 of JASUSP010000008.1, forward strand.
TTAAATATGCCATGGAAGTTACCAATGCTTCCCGGGCTTATATAGCCATAAAGGCCAAAAACAAAAGGGCTATCGAAGCAATGAAATCAGCAATAGACGATTCCAGGATTGAAGTAAAGGAGATGCCCGATATTTATCCGATGGGAGAAGAGAGGGCACTAATCAGGGATATTTTGGGACAACTTCTGAAACCTGACCAACTTCCTAAAGAGGCGAGGGCCGTCGTAACAAACGTGGAGACTCTTTCCAGGATATGCGAAGCAGTCGATGAGAGAAAGCCGGTAATAACAAAAAACGTGACGGTAGTTGGCCGCTTAAAGAGCGGCAGAAAAGCGCACGTATTTTTCGACGTGCCCATAGGAACTCCGGTGGCAGAACTGATAAAAATGGCTGGCGGCATCGAAGGAGAATTCGGAGAAATAATAATGGGAGGGCCATTTACAGGGAAGGCAGTAGATTTGGATTGCGTTGTCACCAAGACTACGGGAGGCATAATAGTTACCGATCCGTTGCCCAAGGAGAATAGAAAGGTTGGGCTGCTCGTTTGCGGCTGCGGAGCAAATGAATCGAGGCTGCGAGAGATAGCGGAGAAGATGGGGGCCTGTGTGGCCGGGGTTGAACGCTGTAAGCAGGTTATGGACGTCAGGGGCACGATAAAGTGCGAAAATCCCGGAAACTGTCCGGGCCAGGCGGAAAAGATACTGAAACTCAAGAAAAAGGGAGCCGAAGTGCTCATAGTAGGGACTTGCAGCGACTGTACAAACACAGTAATGGGTGTAGCGCCCAAGCTGAAAATGCCTGTCTATCATCATACCGACCATGCTTTGCGCACGGTGGGTCACCCCCTCGTGCGGAGGCTGAAAAAATAAGAAAGGGAGGTAGAGTCTATGTCTATAACGCCGGAAACCGCCAATCAGCATAAAAACGACCCGGCAGTGGTCTGCTGTCTTACCCAGGAAGGAACTATAATAAGCCCTGCGGACCTGGAAGACCCTGCCATATTTCCAGACCTGGAAGATTCCGGACTGCTTACCATACCGGACAACGTTTTAACGATAGGTCAGGTCCTTGGGAAAAAGCTGATAAAGACCATAGATGCTTTGACCCCCATTACTCCGGACATGATAGAAGGGGAGATAGAAGAGGAGACAAAACCGGAGGTAATTAGCGGAAACGGAGTAGCTGAAGAAGAAACGGTGTCAAACGCAATTGGTAAAGGCAATGTCATAAGAATTCACATTGAAGAGGGCAAAGGCATAAACCTGGAAATACCAGCTATAGTTGCAACCGCAACTGCAGTGGAGCCTGCAGCAAAGCCCTCGGAAGAAAAGCATGAATTGGAAGAAGAAAGGATAGAGGACCGGGTAAAAAGGACGCTTTTAATGCGCGAATTCGATGTCAAGGAAGTAAGACTGGGAGATGAAACTTCCTTTGAAAACGGCATTCTCACCATCAGAAGGACTTTGGCGGAAGATGCCTTAAAAGCCGATCCTTTGGCGAAGAAAATGGAAATAGATATAATAACCCCTGACAATAAAAACGTCTTCACCAACACCATTATGGACGTGATACCCATCGCCACGAAAGTGGAAGGTTCCATCGGCGAAGGCATCACCCACGTTTTATCCGGGGCAGTTGTCATCCTTACCGGCGTTGATGAAAGCGGTATTCAGGTGCACGAATTCGGTTCCTGCGAGGGAATTATAGGTGAAAAGGTGCGGTTCGGCAGACCCGGCTGTCCCGATGAAAACGACATCATGATAAGGATACACGTCACGATTCAGGCCGGAACCGGAATGGAAAGAAAAGGGCCCTATGCAGCTCATAAGGTCTGCGATGCGGTGATACAGGAAATCAGGGAAGTGCTGAAGAAGAAAGACCCGTCCGAGGCCGCCAGGGTAATCGAATACAAAGATGTAGAAAGAGTTGGAAGACCGAGGGTGGTAATAGTAAAAGAAATCATGGGTCAGGGTGCAATGCACGACAACGTAATACTGCCGAAGGAACCCGCCGGAGTATTGGGTGGCAGGCCCAACGTGGATTTGGGGAACATTCCGGTGGTGCTTTCACCGAACGAAGTAAGGGACGGAGGAATTCACGCCCTCACCTGCATCGGCCCTGCTTCGAAAGAAAACACGCGCCACTACTTCAGGGAACCACTTGTAAACCTTGTGGCAGATGATGAAGAAGTGAACCTGGTGGGCGTAGTATTCGTAGGAAGTCCGCAGGTCAATGAAGAAAAGTTCTACGTGTCGGAACGCCTCGGTGCCTTGATTGAAGCTATGGGCGTGGACGGCGCTATTGTGACCACAGAAGGATTTGGAAATAACCACATCGACTTTGCTTCCCACATAGAACAGATCGGCAAGCGGGGAATTCCGGTGGTCGGCGTGACCTATGCGGCGTATCAGGGACAGCTGATAGTGGGCAATAAGTACATGGATGCGATGGTCGAACTCAACAAGGACCCCAACGGCATGGAATCCGAAATTTTAGGGGACAATACTTTAACCCGAGAAGACGCTGAAAGGGCCCTTGCTATGCTGAAAGCAAAGATGGCCGGAGTAGAGATTAAACCGGCGCCAAAGAAATGGGATCAGTCGGTGATTGAAAAGAACCAGGAACTCATAAGGAATGCGAAAAAGTAGCAAAGGAGAAGCATTATGGAAATAAATGCCGATGTCCGGCCGATCAAAGGGAAAATAATTGAACTTACCGAGAGAGATGTAAAAATCGAATTTTACGGCCGGATGGGTATGCTGAGAATCCCCCTCCGGATGCTTATTTGCGATAAGCGTCCGGAGGTCGGAGACGATGTCGAATTGGAAATGAGTTACGTTAAATTAAAAAGCGATGGGAGGTAAAACAAATGAAGCTAACAGTGGTGGAAGGGCTCCAATCGGAGATTTACGTTCCGATTACTCCGCCGCCGGTTTTTACACCTTTTACAAAAGACCTCAAAGAATGTACCGTAGCCTTGGTGTCTGCGGCGGGGATTCACATGAAATCCCAAAAACCGTTTAACCTGGCTGGAGACTTTACCTTCAGGGAAATACCCGGCGATACTCCATCATCGGAGCTTATGGTCACCCACGGAGGCTACGACAACACCGACGTAAACAAAGACATAAACTGCATGTTCCCCATCGACAGGCTCAGGGAACTGGCAAAAGAAGGCTTTATAAAGGCAGTGGCTCCGGTGCATATAGGATTTATGGGTGGAGGCGGAAATGTAAAGAAGTTCCAGGAAGAAACGGGTCCCCAGATTGCGGAAGTGCTGAAAAGGGAAGGAGTTGACGTGGCCGTCCTGACCGCCGGCTGAGGGACCTGCCACCGCTCTGCCGTGATTGTGCAGAGAGCAATAGAAAGTGTCGGAATCCCGACTGTGCTTATTGCTGCTTTGCCGCCGGTAGCGAAGCAGCAGGGTTCACCCAGAATTGTGGCGCCTATGGTGCCTATGGGGGCGAACGTAGGCGAACCCAACAACAAGGTTATGCAGACTGCGATTTTGAAGGATGCCTTGAATGCGCTGATGACTATAGATACCTATGGGAAGGTAATTCCCTTGCCTTACGAATACAAAGCGAAGATATAAATCGGGTGTTTTCGCCGGCAGGCAAAAGGCCTGCCGGTGGCAAAATGCTCATGTAAGGGGGTGATGTATGAAATGGTCAAATTATCCATTGCCAGGGCAAGAAGCTTGACGATGGAAATGCCCGAAAAGTACGCAGAGCTTGCTTTGAAGAATAAAACACGGAAGGAATCTAAAGATGAGGCGACCCCTTTCCCGAAAGAAAAAATAATGCGAACTTTAACGTGGCGAGAATTTTCTGTATATGATGTAAAAATTACAAATGAAACCAAAATTGAAAAAAATATCCTGTGTATTGATGAGAGGCTGGCCAAGCGTGCTATTAATATTAACCCGATTGTGAAAAAAGTAACTTTAAGAGTTATAAAGCCTCATGAAAGGAACGTCTTTGTGAATTCCATCATGGACATTATTCCAGTAGCGGCTAAGGTGGAGGGCAAAATCGGAGAAGGTGTCACCCATTTTCTCAGGGGAATGGTGGTCTTTCTGACCGGGACCGATGAAGAAGGCAGGCAGATATCCGAATTCGGCTCATCTCATGGAATTTTAAAAGAAAAGGTGGCCTTTGGAATGCCCGGTACTCCAGTCAGCGGAGAAATAATATTGAATATCGATGTAGTGATAGAAAAAGGTACCGGCATGGAAAGGCGAGGTCCCTTGGCAGCCCATCAGGTGTGCGACTGGATTCTGGATAATATAAGACGGGAACTTAAAAAATTACCTCCTCATGAGGCAATATATGCCCAGGAGTTTAAGGATGTAAGGCGTGAGGGCAGGCCAAAGGTGCTCATCGTAAAGGAACTGGGCGGCCAGGGTGCAATGCACGAGAAGATTATAATGCCATCAGAACCCGGTGGGGTGCGGGGAGGCAAATCCATCATAGACCTGGGCAACGTGCCTGTAATCCTTTCGCCGAACGAAGTAAGGGACGGCGGCATTCATTCCGTCACCTAAGGGGGTATCAATATGGGAATAGGACCTTCCACTAAAGAGACCACCTTGCACCACATGAACGACCCGATGGTGGAAATCGTCAGAAATGACAGGAGCCTGGACCTGGTTGGCATTGCCGTGGTAGGAAGCCCTCAGGACAACCTGGAAAAGTTTTACGTGGCAAAAAGGCTGGGCATGCTGGCAGAGGCTCTTGGGGTCGATGGAGTTTTAATTTACGCAGAGGGTTTTGGAAACCAGCATATCGACTTTGCCGCACACATCGAAGAACTGGGTAAAAGAGGGATTCCGGCAGTGGGCCTTACTTTTGCCGGCAACGGACTTGTGGTTGAAAACGAATACATGGAAGATATCATAGATCTGGATAAAGCAGGCGAGGGCATGGAGACGGAAATTGTCGGACAAAATTGCGTTACGAAAAAAGACGTGATAAAATCAATTAAAATTTTAAAGAAAAAAATGAAGAACAAAAGGAGATGAAAATATGAGATTCGGCAGGCTCATAATTGCGGTGGATTCCCACACCATGGGAGAACCGACCCGGGTGGTGGTGGGAGGAATTCCGCACATACCGGGGAAGACAATGGCCGAGAAAAAAGCATATTTGGAAAAGAACATGGACCACATAAGGACTGCATTGATGCACGAACCCAGAGGCCACAGGGACATGTTCGGTTCGATAATCACGGCTCCGGCAAATCAGGAAGCGGACTTCGGAATAATCTTCATGGACGGCGGCGGATACCTCAACATGTGCGGCCACGGCTCAATCGGCGCCGTTACTGTGGCAATTGAAACCGGTATGGTACAGGCTGGATCTCCGGTTACCCATGTAAAATTGGATACTCCAGCAGGTCTGGTGGAAGCCAGGGCTGAAGTCGAAAACAACGTGGTAAAATCAGTTACAATAAGGAACGTTCCGGCGTTTTTATACGAAGCCGACGTTAAAATTGATGTTCCCGGACTTGGCCGAATTACCGCCGATATAGCCTTTGGAGGCAGTTTCTTTGCTATAGTAGATGCAAAGCAGCTCGGGATAAAAATAGAACCTGCCAACGTGGATGACTTGATAAAAGCCGGAATGGCCATAAAAAGAGCAGCTAATGAGCAAATCATGGTTCAACACCCAGAACAGGAGCACATAAAAACCATCGACCTTGTTGAAATCTACGATGAGACCGAAAACCCGAATGCGCATCTTAAAAACGTAGTAATTTTCGGCGATGGCCAGGCTGACCGGTCGCCCTGCGGGACGGGTACCTCTGCCAAAATGGCTACTCTCTACGCCAAAGGAAAACTTGCTCTGGGTCAGGACTTCCTGTATGAGAGCATTATAGGCACCATATTTAAGGGAAGGTTAGTTGGAGCCACCAAGGTAGGGCAATTTGATGCCGTAATTCCGGAGATAACCGGAAACGCTTATATAACTGGCTTTAACCAGTTTGTAATTGACCCGGAAGATCCGGTAAAATACGGATTTTTACTGGGAAGCAAGGGTTCTGGTGAATGCTGCAAGTCAAAATAGCCGGCTAAAAAATTTATAAGGAGGGGAATTATGACACAGGCCGTACTGTCGGTTTTGGGACTTTTAACCCTTGGATTTTCTTACGTGTTCGTAAAGGATACTATAAAAAACAAGCACACGTTTTCCGATGCGAGCTGGGCAAAGCTTTCGCTCGTTGGTTTCATAGTGAACTTCTTCGATACCCTGGGGATAGGGAGCTTTGCACCTACGACGGCCTTTTTTAAGCTGATGAAGCTTGTTCAGGACAGATTGATACCAGGAACTCTGAACGTGAGCATGACGATACCGGTAGTTTTGGAGGCGCTGATTTTCATAACGGTAATTAAAGTTGAGCCGATAACTCTCATCTCCATGTTGGCTTCTGCCACATTAGGTGCGGTGTTGGGCGCCGGAGTAGTAGCGAAACTTCCAGAAAAGAAAATACAGCTGGGAATGGGTATTGCGCTTCTGGTAGTTGCCTTGATTTTCCTGGCTGGGATATTCAACCTGATGCCGGTAGGCGGCGAGGCGATAGGACTTACCGGGACGAAGCTTGTGATAGGCGTTGTGGGTAATTTCATATTAGGTGCCCTGATGACTATAGGCATAGGCCTTTACGCACCCTGCATGGCTCTGGTTTACGCTCTTGGCATGAGCCCCAGGGTGGCCTTCCCGATTATGATGGGTTCGTGCGCATTTTTAATGCCTGCAGCTTCGATAAAGTTCGTGCAGGAAGGCGCTTACGACAGAAAAGCGTCGGTGGCAATTACAATTGCAGGGTCTTTAGGAGTTTTTGTGGCTGCATATCTCGTTAAGTCCATGCCGCTCACTTTATTGAAGTGGCTGGTGGTATTCGTAATAATATACACGGCAATTACGATGTTAAGGTCGGCTACGAAAAACTCGGAAGAAAAATAATAAAATATCTAGTGTGGTTTATGGGGCCCTGCATAAGGGCCCCGGAAAATTTAAAAATGGAGGTTAGCCGATGGCAAAAAGGGAATCCTTTGCAACTAGATTCGGCTTTATAGCCGCTGCGATGGGACAGGCCGTTGGAACGGGCAATGTTTGGCGATTCCCAAGGGTTGCGACGGCAAACGGCGGAGGGCCGTTTTTGGTGGCTTATCTTGTAGCGCTTTTAGTCTGGTGCATTCCACTTCTGATGGCGGAAGTCGTCATAGGCCGAAGGACGAGGAAAGGTACTGTAGGTGCATTTAGGGACTTTATAGGCGAGCGCTATACCTGGATGGGTGCGTGGATAGCTTTCGTATGCTTCGCGCTAGGTGCCTATTATTCGGTGACGATGGGCTGGACATTGCGTTATTTCGTTTTCGGCCTGGAAGGGGTCTTAAGGCCCGGCGCTGATACCAAGGCCATATGGGAAGGTTTTATAAACAGTCCGTGGCAGGGCGTGTTATTTCACCTCATTTCGGTAGCTTTGGGCACTTACGTGGTATTTAAAGGAGTCGAAGGAGGAATCGAAAAGGTTTCAAAAGTATTGATTCCCTCCCTTTTTGCCCTATTGGTCGTAGGAATGGTGAGGGCCGTTACTTTGCCGGGTGCAGCTAAAGGATTGGATTACCTTTTCAATCCGGATTTTGGCAAGTTAACGAGCGCTAAAGTGTGGCTCGAAGCCTTCACGCAGGCGGCCTGGTCCACCGGTGCCGGTTGGGGATTTATGATAACCTATGCAGTTTATACGAGCGAGAAGGAAGATGTGGCAGTAAATAGCTTCATAGCGGGACTTGCCGATACTTCAGCTGCCTTTATAGCATCGATGACAATTATCCCGACGGTCTTTGCCCTAGTTCCTGCAAATGTAAAAGAGATACTTTCTACGGACAATACGGGGCTTACGTTTATATGGCTTGCAAGGCTTTTTCCCGAACTTCCAGGTGGCAGATGGATTGCATCGGCGTTTTTCCTGGCCATGTCTTTTGCGGCATTGACATCCCTTTACGCCATGTACGAAGTTGTTATAAGGAACCTCATAGATGCCGGCTGGGATAGGAAAAAGGCGGCTTTAACCGTAGCTCTGTTTAGCTTTCTCGGCGGACTTCCTTCGGCGGTGAATGTAGATTTTCTTAACAACCAGGACCAGGTATGGGGAGTTGCGCTCCTTATAAGCGGCCTTTTCGTAGCTTTTGCGCTTATAAAATACGGCCTTGAGAAGGCAAGAAAAAAGGATATAAACCCGGTTTCCGATATAAAAATAGGGCCGTGGTGGGACTACTGCATAAGGATATTTCCCATCCTCTTTGCGATAATTTTCGGGTGGTGGATATACCAGCAGTTTACGTGGTATCCGGAAACCTGGTGGAATCCCTTTGAAGTATACAGCCCCGCTACTATGTTCGTCCAGTGGGGCATAGTAATCGCGGTGATATTGGCGCTGAATAATAGAATTGCAAAAGCTGTTTCGCGTAGAAGGGGTGAAGGTGAGGAATGAGGCCGGGAAGTATAATTACTATGGTAACCATGTTGACGATGGTGTGGGGCGGATTGCTTTTCTTTTTGAATGTGGCGCTTAAATCCGAGAAATGATGGAGATTGCGTCACCGGAAGGTGGCGCATTTTTTTATATATTTGCGGTATTCATTTTTGGTATTATAATTTTGATATGCATTGAAAATCAAGGGGATGAATTTTCGTGGCGAAACTTTTAAAGTGGCTGAAGCCTTATAAAAATTACGTGACAGCTTCGCTTTTTATGATATTCCTGCAGGCGGTTTCCGAGCTTTACCTCCCGAATTTAATGGCGGACATAGTAGATAAAGGAGTTGTAAACCAGGATGTTGCCTACATATTGAAAAAGGGAGCATTGATGCTGTTTGTCGCTCTGGGAGGCACGGCTGCGGCCATCCTGGCAAGCTATCTTTCTTCGAAGGCCGCCGTGGGGTTCGGCAGGGATTTGCGGGAAAACATCTTCAAACATGTGGAAAGTTTTTCGCTTGCGGAATTCGATAGATTCGGCACCGCGTCGCTTATAACCCGAACGGTGAATGACGTAAATCAGATTCAAATGATGACGGTGATGGGCTTGCGAATGGTGGCCAGGGCACCTTTGATGGGGATAGGCAGTGTGATAATGGCGGTATACAAAGATGCGGCACTTTCCCTGGTTTTGCTCGTTACGGTGCCGTTCCTCATTGGAATAGTCTATTTCCTGTACAGAAGGTCGGTGCCGCTTTTCGAAGCCATCCAGAAAAAAATAGACAGGTTGAATCTCATACTCAGAGAAAACCTCATAGGGATAAGGGTGATTCGCGCCTTCAATCGGTCTGAATACGAAAGGCAAAGGTTCGAAAAGGCCAATCTTGACCTGACCGAAACATCCATTAAAGTGAACAGGTTGATGTCGTGGTTCATGCCCGCGACATCCCTTATCATAAACTTTACAATTATTGCCACTATATGGTTCGGGGGGATAAGGGTAGAACGGGGAACCCTTCAGGTCGGGGACCTGATGGCCTTTATCCAGTATGTAATGCACCTGATGTTCTCACTTATGATGATGTCAATGGTTTTCGTCATGCTTCCCCGCGCCTACGCTTCTGCATCGAGAATAAATGAGGTCCTCGAGACGGTGCCGGAAATAAAGGAACCGGAAGACCCCGTTGAACCGGAAGAAATAAAAGGGACTATAGAGTTTAAGGATGTTACCTTTAAATATCCCGGTTCGGCAGAGCCTGTTTTAAAAGAAATATCTTTTAGAGCCGAACCGGGCAGCGTCACCGCCATAATAGGAGGCACCGGAGCCGGCAAGACGACGATTTTAAATCTCATAATGAGGTTTTACGATGTAACATCGGGCAGTATTTTAATCGACGGAATTGATATAAGGCTTTTGCCCCAGGGGAAATTGAGGGATGCGATAGGATATGTCCCGCAAAGGGTGGTGCTCTTTTCGGGTACCGTTGAGGATAACATAAGATTCGGCAAGACCGATATGAGCCGCGAAGAGATAGAAAGGGCGGCTTTGATAGCTCAGGCTTCCGAGTTTATTTCAAATATGGAGGGCGGATATAATTCCGTAATTTCCCAGGGAGGGAAAAACCTTTCCGGTGGCCAAAAACAGCGCCTTTCAATCGCCCGGGCCGTGGCGAAAAAGCCACGGATTTACCTTTTCGACGACTGTTTTTCCGCCCTTGATTTTAAAACCGACGCAAAAGTGCGGTCTGCTATAAGGGAGGAGACGAAAGACAGCACCGTTTTGGTGGTTGCCCAAAGGGTGGCCACGGTCATGGACGCCGACCAAATCATCGTCCTGAAAGACGGCAGGATAGCCGGAATAGGAAAACACGAGGAGCTTTTTAAGACCTGCCGGGAATACCGCGAGATAGTGTTATCTCAACTTTCCGAGGAGGAATTGTCATGAGCATAGGACCGCGAGGGCCCATGTTCCACGGAAGGCGCCCCGGGGCAAGGGGCTTTGTCGGGGGACCGCCCATGGTGAGGCCCGCGGAAAAGCCAAAAGACCTGAAGGGTACTTTGAAAAGACTCCTGAAATATCTAAGGCCCTATTTTTTCCAAATTACGATTGTGTTCGTGCTGGCGGTGCTGGCCAATGTGTTCAACGTATTCGGACCCAGAATAATGGGAGATATAACTACAGAACTCTTTAAGGGAGTTATTGCGAAAAAAGCGAGATTGGATTCAAAAATAGATTTCGGATTTATATTGCAAAAACTTTTGCTTTTAGCGGTACTTTACATTTTAGCTGCTTTTTTCACATACATCCAGCATTACTTGATGGCAATCGTCTCCCAGCGCACGATTTTTTCGCTGAGGAAGGAAGTTATGGAAAAACTTACTAAGCTGCCCCTGAAATTTTTCGATTCCCGCACCTACGGCGATGTTTTGAGCAGGATAACTAACGATATAGACAATATAAGCAATACGTTGCAGCAGAGCATCCTTCAGCTTATATCCGCCATTATAATCCTTTTGGGTATCATAGCGATGATGTTCGCGATAAGTCCGCTTTTAACTTTCATCACATTATTGACGCTGCCGCTGAGCATTGCGGCGACGATGTCCATAGCGTCCCGCTCGCAGAGGCTTTTTTCAAAGCAGCAGGCTGTTTTGGGTAATTTGACCGGCCACGTGGAGGAAACCTACGGCGGATTTAACGTGATTAAAGCCTTCAACCGCGAAGGGGATTTCGTAAAAGCTTTTGTGGAAATGAATGAAAAACTCTACGACGCGTCGTGGAGAGCCCAGTTCCTCTCGGGAATCATAATGCCATTGATGAACTTTATCAGCAACATAGGATACGTGATAGTCTGCGCTGTCGGAGGAATTTTTGTAATTAGAAGGGTTCTCGAAATAGGAGATGTCCAGGCCTTCATCCAGTATTCCAGGCAGTTCAATCACCCCATAACCCAGACAGCGAACATTACAAACATCATCCAGTCCACCATCGCTTCCGCCGAGCGCGTCTTTGAGATATTAGACGAGGAGGAAGAAACCCCCGATAATCCTAAATTGGTACTGAAAGATGTAAAAGGATGCGTGAAATTCGAAAACGTGAGCTTCAGTTACAGCGAAGATGTGCCCCTGATAGAAGACCTGAACGTGGAGGTAAAACCCGGCCAGAAGGTGGCCATCGTGGGTCCGACGGGAGCCGGGAAAACCACCATAGTAAACCTTCTGATGCGGTTTTATGAAATTAAAAAGGGAAGGATAACCGTTGACGGCGTGGACATAAGGGATATTTCCAGGGAGAATTTGAGAAGAATATTCGGGATGGTCCTGCAGGACACCTGGCTTTTCAGCGGGACAATAAGGGAAAACATTGCTTACGGCAAAGAGGGAGCCACCGAAGAAGAAATAATAAACGCGGTGAAAGCAGCCCACGCCCACCATTTCATAAAGACCCTGCCGGGAGGTTACGATGCGGTTTTAAACGAAGAGGCATCAAACATTTCCCAGGGACAAAAGCAGCTTATAACCATCGCCCGGGCTTTTCTGGCCAATCCGGAAATACTGATCCTTGATGAGGCGACGAGCAATGTGGATACGGTCACGGAAATATACATCCAAAAGGCTTTGAAAAACCTAATGAAAGGCAGGACGAGCTTCGTCATAGCCCACCGCCTTTCCACCGTAAAGGACGCCGACATGATTCTGGTGATAAACAACGGAAGGATAATTGAGAAAGGCACGCACGAAGAGCTGGTAAAAAAAGGTGGGTTTTACGCGGAACTGTATAAAAGTCAGTTTGCCGTCACATCTTAAGCCCAAACAAAAATTCGGGCTTTCTTTCTTTAGGTGTACATGTATGGTATAATTTTAAGGTGAAACAGGTAAAGAGGGTGGTATTGCCATGGGGGAGTTTCGGGTAGTTTCCAGCTTTACTCCGAAAGGCGATCAGCCCAAAGCAATCGCCCAGTTGTCCGAAGGTATAAAAAAGGGATATAAATTCCAGACGCTTCTCGGGGCTACTGGCACCGGCAAAACTTTTACCATCGCTCACATAATAGAAAAGGTCCAAAAGCCGACTCTGGTCATAGCTCACAATAAGACCTTGGCAGGTCAACTTTGCAGCGAGCTCAAGGAGTTTTTTCCCAATAACGCTGTGGAATATTTTGTCAGCTACTATGACTATTACCAGCCCGAGGCGTACATCCCCCAGACCGACACCTACATCGAAAAGGACGCATCCATAAACGACGAGATTGATAAACTCCGCCACTCGGCCACGGCGGCATTGTTCGAACGGCGGGACGTTATCATAGTCGCCAGCGTTTCCTGCATATACAGCCTCGGTTCTCCTGTGGATTACGAAAACCAGGTTATATCTTTAAGGCCCGGAATGGTAAAGGAAAGGGATGAAGTCATCCGCAGGCTGGTGGAAATTCAGTATACGAGAAACGATTACGATTTTACCCGCAACACTTTCCGGGTGCGCGGCGACATCCTTGAAATATACCCTGCTTCTTTCACCGAAAGGGCCATAAGGGTGGAGTTTTTCGGCGACGAAATCGAGAGGATAACCGAGTTTGACACCCTCACCGGCGAAGTTATCGGGGAAAGAAACCACGTTTCGATTTTCCCTGCGTCCCACTACGTAACTCCGAAAGACAAGCTGGAAGCTGCTATAAAGTCCATACAGCAGGAGCTTGAAGAGCGGGTGGCGGAACTGAAGGCTAAAGGGAAGCTCCTTGAAGCGGCAAGGCTCGAGCAGCGCACGAACTACGACATAGAAATGCTTCGTGAGACCGGGTACTGCAAGGGGATTGAAAATTACTCCAGACACCTTACGGGGAGAAAACCGGGAGAGCCGCCCTTTACTCTCCTTGATTATTTCCCGGAAGATTACCTGATAATTATAGATGAATCCCATGTTACGATTCCCCAGCTGAGGGCCATGTACGCGGGAGACCGCTCCCGCAAGGAAGCCTTGGTGGAACACGGCTTCAGGCTTCCTTCGGCCTTCGACAACCGGCCTCTGACCTTTGAGGAATTCGAGGAAAGGATAAACCAGGTCATATTTCTTTCCGCCACGCCGGGGCCTTACGAGCTTGAAAAGAGCTCACAGGTGGTCGAACAAATCATAAGGCCTACCGGGCTTTTGGACCCTGAAGTAGAGGTGAGGCCCACAAAGGGGCAGATAGACGACCTCATCGGCGAGATAAGAAAGAGGGCTGAAAAGGACCAGAGAGTCCTGGTTACCACCCTGACGAAAAAGATGGCAGAGGACCTTTGCGACTATTTGAGAGAATCCGGAATCAAGGTAAAATACCTGCATTCTGAGATTAATACCCTGGAAAGGCTTGAGATATTGCGGGACCTCAGGCTCGGAAAATTCGACTGTCTTGTTGGAGTCAATCTCTTGAGGGAGGGCCTGGACCTTCCGGAGGTCTCTCTGGTGGCAATTTTGGATGCCGACAAAGAAGGATTTTTGCGTTCGGAGACCTCGCTGATTCAGACCATCGGGCGCGCGGCCCGCAACGCCGAAGGACGCGTAATAATGTACGCCGATACGATGACCGAGGCGATGGCCAGGGCGATAAGCGAGACCAACCGCCGCCGAAAGATACAGATGGAGTACAACAAAAAGCACGGTATCGTGCCCACCACGGTCAAAAAGGGCATAAGGGAGCTCATCGAGGCCACTAAGGAAGTGGACAAAAAAGAAGACTTCCTGCCTGATAAGGACCTTGCCAAGATGACCAAAGAGGAACTGAAAGCCTACGTTGAAAAGCTGGAAAAAGAGATGAAGCAGGCGGCGCGGAATCTGGAATTTGAAAAGGCGGCCCAGCTTCGCGATATCATACTGGAAATAAAGGCCCAGGCTTTCGGCGTCGTGAGAGAGGTAAAACCTACGGCAAAAATTGCCAAAAAAGGGTAGTGATATTCATGTCAAAGGATAAAATAATAGTTAAAGGAGCAAGGGAGCACAACTTAAAAAACATCGATGTGGAGATACCCAGGGACAAGCTGGTTGTGATAACGGGTATTTCCGGGTCGGGCAAATCCACTCTGGCCTTCGATACCATTTACGCCGAAGGGCAAAGGCGATATGTGGAGTCGCTGTCGGCCTACGCCCGCCAGTTTCTGGGCCAGATGGACAAACCAGACGTGGACTATATAGAAGGTTTATCCCCTGCCATCTCCATCGACCAGAAGACCACCAGCAAAAACCCCCGTTCCACCGTGGGGACGGTTACCGAAATCTACGACTACTTGAGATTGCTTTATGCAAGGATAGGCCGGCCCCACTGCCCGCGCTGCGGCAGGGAGATAACCCAGCAGACCGTCGACCAGATGGTGGACGCGGTGATGGAACTGCCTGAAGGCACTAAGATACAGGTGCTTTCACCGGTGGTGCGGGGAAGGAAAGGTGAACACCAGAAGCTCATCGAAGGAATAAAAAAAGATGGTTTTATGAGGGTAAGGGTCGACGGGGAAATCCGGGAAGTCACGGAAGAAATAAAGCTGGACAAGAATAAGAAGCATAACATCGATATCATCGTTGACAGGATTATCGTGCGTCCGGGCGTGGAATCAAGGCTTTCCGACTCCATTGAAACGGCCCTTGCGAGATCAGGGGGTCTCGTGGTCATAGATGTGATCGGAGAAAAGGAAATACTTTTTTCCCAGAATTTTGCCTGCCCGGACTGCGGCATCAGCTTAGAGGAACTGTCTCCCAGGATGTTTTCCTTTAACAGTCCCTACGGTGCCTGCCCGGCATGCAGCGGACTCGGGGTAAACATGGAAATCGATCCGGACCTTGTAATACCCGATAGGTCAAAGTCCGTGGCCGAAGGTGCTGTAGTGCCTTGGAGCAGCAGCCCCGATGGGTACTATTTTCAGATGCTTCAGGCGGTGCTGGAGCACTACGGCTATGACGTGGAAACACCGCTGGAGAAGATGGATGAGCGCATGATAGATATTTTGCTATATGGTTCCGACGAGATAATAGACTTTTACTACGAAAGCCGCTACGGCAGCACGAGGCACTACCGGGGATATTTCGAAGGCGTTATCAATAATTTAAAGCGGCGATACGAGGAAACGGATTCCGAGTGGTCCAGGGAAGAGATCGAGCAGTTCATGAGCACGAGGCCCTGCCCCGCCTGCAAGGGGGCAAGGCTAAAGCCGGAAAGCCTTGCGGTAAAGGTGGGAGGCCTTTCCATAGCCGAGGTGACGGCACTTTCCATAAGGGACGCCATGAAATTTTTCAGCGAACTTGAGCTTACCGAAAAAGAAAGGATTATCGCCCAGCAAATATTAAAGGAAATAAAAAATAGGCTGCAATTTTTAATAGACGTAGGATTGGATTATCTAACGCTGGACAGGCCCGCCGGGACGCTTTCCGGCGGCGAGTCCCAGAGGATAAGGCTTGCCACCCAAATAGGCTCGAGATTGGTAGGAGTCTTATATATACTCGACGAGCCCAGCATAGGGTTGCACCAAAGGGACAACGAGCGCCTTATAAGAACCTTAAAGGAACTTAGGGACCTGGGAAATACGGTGCTGGTGGTGGAGCACGACGAGGATACCATGAGGGCCGCCGACTATATCATAGATATCGGCCCCGGTGCGGGAGAACATGGGGGAAGGGTTGTTGCGGCAGGACCAGTGGAAGTTATTGAAAAATGCGAGGAATCCTTGACCGGAAAGTTCCTAAGCGGAAAACTTAAAATACCTGTGCCAACGAAAAGGAGAAAGCCCGACGGGCGGTGGATAGTGCTCAGGGGTTGCCGCGAGCACAACCTTAAAGATATAGACGTGAAATTTCCGGTGGGGCTTTTTACCTGCGTGACGGGGGTTTCGGGTTCCGGAAAGAGCACCCTTGTAAACGAGATCCTTTACAAAGCTTTGAAGGAAAAGCTATCCGGCGTAAAGACAAGGCCCGGCGACTTCGATGGCATAGAAGGCGTAGAATACGTGGAAAAGGTAATAAACATAGATCAATCTCCAATAGGCAGGACGCCGAGGTCCAATCCTGCTACATACACCGGAGTTTTTAACGATATCCGGGAGGTCTTTTCGCTAACCCCAGAGGCCAGGATGAGGGGGTACAAACCGGGCAGGTTTAGCTTTAACGTAAAAGGCGGTCGGTGCGAAGCATGTAAGGGAGATGGAATAATAAAGATAGAAATGCATTTTCTAGCAGATGTTTACGTCCCATGCGAGGTATGCAAGGGCAAGCGCTATAACCGGGAAACCTTAGAAGTAAAGTACAAGGGAAAAAGCATCGCCGATGTGCTCGATATGACGGTGGACGAAGCACTGGAATTTTTCCAAAACATTCCCAAAATAAGGCGAAAGCTGGAGACATTACGGGATGTGGGGCTGGGGTACATCAAGTTAGGACAGTCTTCCACTACGCTGTCGGGAGGCGAAGCCCAGAGAGTAAAGCTTGCTGCCGAGCTTTCGAGGAAGAACAACGGTGGCACGGTGTATATACTGGACGAGCCCACCACGGGACTACATCCGGCGGATATAAAAAAGCTCTTGGATGTGCTTCACCGGTTGGTGGATGGGGGAAGTACGGTAATAGTTATCGAGCACAACCTTGATGTGATAAAAACCGCCGATTATGTAATAGACCTCGGTCCGGAAGGAGGAGATGCGGGAGGCGAGATTGTTGCACAGGGGACTCCGGAAGATGTGGCCGCCAACGAGAAGTCTTACACGGGGCATTTTTTAAAGAAAGTTTTGGGATGTGAGAAGTAGATTAGAGGAGAAATAGGTCATGAAAGGCCTGACACTTATAACGAAAGGGAAAAATACATGTAAAGCTTTACATCAGCAACTATATGATTTATTGGGGGACAGGGTAAGGATAAAAAGCTATTTTATAGATGGAAATATAAGTAATAACATTACTGATGAGTTAATAGTGATCTCCAGCCGCTTAATATATGAAGAGGCAATGAAATTTCTGAATCTAGCTTGTCCCGTTATAATAGCCCGCCGCTCTATAAACTACCATATTTTCCCTATGCGCCGGGAATAAAGGAGTTTCCAAAGTTAAATATTGCGGTTACTCCTGGTGAGTTGGAATTGGTACCAGATTTTGTAGAAAAGATAATTGACATAAAAACGAGGAAGATTGACCTTACCACTTTGGTGGAAATTTTGAAGGTTCTTGATCTCCTAGATGAAAAAGCGAATTTGTTATCAGCAAGGTATATGAAGGATATAATCGATCTAATAAAAAAGATAAAAAATATGGCAGATTTTAATAGCAGGATAAAAAATCAACTTCAAACTATCATAAATACCGTTCATGATGGGATCGTTGCTCTTGATGACGAAAACAATTTATCTGCTATAAATCCCATTGCGGAAGAGATATTCGAAATTTGTAGTAAGGAACTCCTGGGAACAAATTTAAACAACACAAAAGTAGGCAAAAGGGTATTGTCAATATTAAAAGTTGAACCAACCGAAGGAGAAAAATTTGCCAGGATAAAAGATAGGTACGTAGTAATAAAAAGTTCTGAAATAAAAGAAGACCATAAGTTAATAGGAACCGTATATACTATAAAAGATGTCACGGAGATTCAGAGACTAGAAGAAGAACTCCGGCGAAAGTTACGAAGACATGAACATTTTGCTCGCTATACATTTGACGATATAGTTGGTAACAGCAAATCTATAAGAGAAACTGTAGAGCTTGCAAGAAGGATAGCTAAGTCCCAATCCCCGGTTTTAATTCAAGGTGAAAGTGGAACAGGAAAAGAACTTTTCGCTCAGGCCATTCACAATGCATCACCTAGGAGAAGGGGCCCCTTTGTTGCAGTAAATTTTGCAGCGCTTCCCGAGAGCCTTATTGAAAGCGAACTTTTTGGTTATGATGAAGGAGCGTTTACAGGAGCTAAGAAAGGAGGAATGCCGGGGCTTTTTGAACAAGCTCATGGGGGTACAATATTTTTAGATGAGATAGGAGATGCACCTCTTTCCTTTCAGGTAAGGCTCTTGAGGGTTCTTCAAGAAAAACAGGTAAGAAGAATTGGAAGTTCAAAAGTAATTCCGATTGATGTAAGGGTTATTTCAGCGACGAATAGGGACTTAAAAGAACTAGTAGAAAAAGGAGAGTTTAGAAAAGACCTATATTACCGTTTAAGTGTTCTTCCACTGAGGCTTCCTCCATTAAGGGAAAGAAAAGAAGATATTTTAACTTTGGCTGAAATATTTTATAATGAGTTCTTTCAGGGCAAGCCTCCTAAGAGTGCAATAGAATATTTTGCAGCAATAAAAGAAGCATTATTAAATTACGACTGGCCGGGCAATATTAGAGAATTACAAAATGTGGTGGAATACCTAGTAAATGTTTCGCCTGATAAGATTCCTGAACCTGAAATTTTACCGGAAGAATTACGAAAAAAATCCGTAAGTCGGCTTGCGGAAACAGGAGATGCTATTAGGATACTTAAGGAAATAGCATTAGCTAATAAAGAGGGACGACCGATAGGACGAAGATCCCTTTCAAAAAAAACGGGAATTTCAGAAGGCACCGTCAGAAAAATAATTAATGAATTGGAAGAAATGGGTCTTGTTAAGGTTAGAAGAGGAATTAAAGGTTTGGAAATACTCCCAACTGGCAATAGACTAATTACCTCTAACGGGATGTCTGGTATAATAAATGAGTTAAAGAGTTAAATGGGTGAAAAGGGAAGAAAAGGGTAAAAACTTTTTCTTCCCTTTTTTATTTATATCCCAAGTCTTTTTCTTTTTAAATTACGAAAATGCGGGATTCCTATAGGAAGTTTTCCATTATTCTAAGATGGCATAAATTTTGCTAGTTAATATTTGCAAAATTAGTCAAAATCTATATTGTAAGGGGGGATAATTTTGACTCAAAAAATTAAAAGACAACCTTCTTTAGGTATATCGCTCCTGCCAATTCTTTTCGCAATTATACTCTTAGTGTATGGGGTAGGAATTCTTCGCGCTAATGCGGCCATCATGTTACTTTTAATATCAATGTTTGTGACTTTTATAAGCATATTCTATTTAGGGTATTCGTGGGAGGAATTACTAGATAAGGGGATAAGACCTACCATCGACAGGGCGATGGGAGCCATCCTAATACTAATGATGGTAGGACCGATGGTGGGTGCTTGGTTGGTTTCGGGAACTATACCATATTTCATTTACCTTGGGCTACAAATTCTGACTCCAAAGACTTTTCTCGTATCAGCTACCGTATTATGCGCAATTTCCTCAATTATGACCGGGACGTCGTGGGGAACCGCTGCAACGCTCGGAGTGGCACTCATGGGAGTTGCATACGGTTTGGGTATACCTCTGAGTATAGCTGCAGGTGCGGTGGTTGTAGGCTCTTACCTTGGTGATAAATTAAGCCCTATTTCCGATACTACCATTTTAGCAGCTGCTACAGCTGAAGTGGATATTTTTGATCATATACGGTCGATGCTATGGACAACAATTCCTGCATTTTTAATATCCTTGATAATTTACCAGATTTTCAGTTTTAAAATAGCGGGAAGTATAGATTACAGTCGGATTGAGCAATTGATAAACGGCATTGACGAAACTTTTAATCTGAGTCCGGTGCTTTTATTACCACCCATAGTAGTTTTTTACCTGTCATATAAAAAAGTGCCGAGTATTCCAGCTTTGTGGATAGGAACTCTTCTTGCGATGTTGCTTGCTATGACGGTTCAGGGGGCAGGATTTAAAAACGTAGTTACCGCTATGTATAGCGGTGGGAATTTCAAGACACCGGTTCCGGAACTTGATAATCTTTTGAACCGTGGCGGTATAACCAGTATGGTATCCTCTATTGCTACGGTGTTCATGGCATACATATTTGCGGGAGAAATGGAATATACTGGTATGCTAGGTACAATCCTTGAGGCAATTAAAAAGTCTTTTATAAAGGGCAAGGTAGGTAACCTTATACTTTCGACATCACTGACCGGTATTATTACAGGGCTCGTTACAGGGAATTCTTATCTGAGTATAATTGTTCCCGGAAGAATATACCATCCGGTATTTAAAGAATTCGGTATTAAACTCAATGTCCTATCGAGAACTACGGAGGATTCGGGAACTGTTGTTGTTCCGCTTATCCCATGGAGTGCTGCGGGAGTTTATATGACAGCTACCTTGGGAGTTCCTACTCAATCATACGCTCCTTGGGCTATTATGTGTTATCTTGGTTTCATCTTTGCTTGGATTTACGGTTATACTGGAAAAGCTATATGGAAAGAAGAGAAAACCGTCAAATAGTAAGAAATTCTTTAGTTTATATTGCGTGGAGGTGTAATAGTTGTTTAAAATCTTAAAAGGTGGCAGACTTTTTTCTCCGAATGACATGGGGAAAAAAGACCTGCTCATAGCTGGTAGCATTGTTGCGAATATAGCCGAAGAAATTTCCCCCGCAGATGATTACGGTGAGGTAGAAGTAATAGATGTGAGCTCTAAAATACGTAGTACCCGGATTTCTCGATCAGCACGTCCATATTATAGGTGGTGGCGGAGAGGCAGGTTTTGCCTCCCGTACCCCAGAAGTCATGCTGAGTGATATTACAAGAGCAGGTATTACTACTGTTGTAGGTTGTCTTGGGACCGATGGTACAACACGACACATGACCTCTCTTCTTGCAAAAGCAAGGGGATTGGAGGCAGAAGGAATATCCGCTTATATATATACGGGGTCGTATGAAGTCCCTACACGAACTATAACCGGCAGTGTCAGGAATGATATAATTCTTATAGACAAGGTCTTGGGTGCTGGAGAGATTGCTATTTCTGACCACCGTTCGGCACAACCCGATAAGGAAGATATCAAGAAGCTTGCTGCTGAGGCAAGGGTTGGGGGAATACTTAGCGGTAAAGCGGGAGTGCTCCACCTGCATGTAGGAGATGGGCATCGCAGATTAGGTATGCTTTTTGAAATACTTGAAGAAACCGAAATTCCTATAACACAGTTTACACCAACCCATATAAACCGAAATCCCTACCTTTTGGAAGATGGTGTAAAATTTGCAAAAATGGGTGGGCTGATAGATATTACTTCCAGTGTAAGCCCTGCAGCTGGTATAAAGAAGGCGGTCAAACCTTCAAAGGCAATAAAATATTGCATCGAGCAGGGTGTTCCAATAGAAAACATAACCATGAGCTCAGATGGAAATGGCAGCATGCCGATTTTTGATGAAATGGGTAATATCAAGGGACTCATGGTGGCTGAGCTTACTTCATTATATAACGAATTTAAGGATCTCGTACAGGAAGAAGGGATAACCCTTTCGGATGCTCTCAAAACTATAACTTTAAATCCCGCAAGGTCCTTAAAACTTTATCCCAAAAAAGGAATTCTATGTAAAGGAAGCGATGCCGATATAGTAGTGCTGGATGATCAGCTCAACATAAGTTACGTATTCGCTAAGGGAAAATGCATGATAAGAGAAGGCGAAGTAGTTGTAAAGGGAACATTTGAGTAAATTAAAATACGGTAACCACCCGAACTTTCGGGTGGTTTTTTAATTAGGTATATATTGCTCTCTGCCGACATTCAGTTTCTTGATACTACCTAATCTGACCTTGAAAGTTGTTTATTTTTAAGAGATATAGTAAAATAAAAATGGGTATTTGTAACCAAATTTTGCGAATACGGGAGGTTATGTTAATAATGAAAGATATTGTGATTTCAAGGCTTAATGAACTTGTGAATGAGCTGGCAAAAGAGGAAGAAAAAAAGAAGGCGTGGGAGGATTTTTTGGTAGACTTTGCCGAAGTTTGCGAAAAAGCGGATTTTAAAGAAAAGCTGAAAACCTCTATTATTAATCTTTTAAATCATGTAAACGAAAAAGAACTGTCAGACGGCATAGGGCTTTTGCATGAGAAGATAGACAATTTTCCCGCAGTCGATGTTTACAAGGCACTTATAGAAGTGCTCGGGGAAAAGAATAAAGAAAATCTGGCAAAGATAGCGGAACTCCATGATGTTCTTGCTGAGCTTTCTACCCCGATTATACAGCTGTGGGAGGATGTACTTCTTGTCCCCATAATTGGTACACTCGACAGCCAGAGGGCGCAGAACATGGTTGAAAAGCTTCTTGAAAGCATCGCTGACACCAGGGCTAAAGTTGTAATTATCGATGTAACCGGTGTGCCTATGATAGATACGATTGTCGGGGAATTTTTGATCGAAATGTTTTCCGCTGTAAAACTTCTGGGAAGCGACGTTATTCTAACGGGCATAAAGCCGGAGATAGCTCATACCCTTGTTAAACTCGGCATTGATTTTAAAATGGTTATTATAAAAAGAGACCTGGAGAGTGCACTCAAATACACTATCAAACAATTTGAGGAAGGCAAAGAAATAAAGCTTGACAAAAACAGAGGTAAAAACAGAGGTGATGCGGGTGAAAACTAAGGTTGTGCCGACGATAAAGCTTTACGATTATCTTATTGTTCCCATACAGATTGAGCTGGACGATGCAACCGTAGAAAGACTCCAAATGCAGCTGCTAAATGAAATAAGCGAGAAAAAAATTCGAGGAATAATTATAGATGTCAGCATGGTAGATATAATAGACAGCTACATATCATTTGTGCTTTCAGAGACTGCTGCTATGGCCAAAGCTATGGGCTGTTACACAGTAATCTGCAAAATTCAACCACAGGTGGCGCTTACACTTGCACAGATGGGTATAAAACTGAAGGATGCTTTTACAGCAAACAGCCTGGAAAGAGCTATTGAGATCCTGAACCAGCTTGATTAAAATGGCGGAGTGATAATGATGAATTATCAAAATTTTAAAGACATAGATATAAATGTTCACGATTACGATATAGTTCTAAAGATAAAAGACGAAAATGATATATCGGTTGCAAGACAGATGGCAAAAAGTTTTGCGCAGAAACACAATTTTTCGCTTGCCGATGTAACAAAAATAGCCACGGCCGTATCGGAACTTTCGAGAAACATATACAGGTATGCAAAAGAGGGGTATATTTACATAAAAAAGAAAGAAACTGAGCCAGATAAAGATATATCAATAGAAATTATTGCGTACGATAGAGGCCCTGGAATAGAAAATGTGGAGCGAGCCGTAGCCGGAGGTTATACGACGTCCGAAAGGAGTCTGGGTTTAGGATTAGCCGGTGTCAGAAGACTTATGGACAGCTTCTATATAATGTCTGAAGTGGGTAAGGGGACTATTGTGGTGGCGGAAAAGAGGAGGCGCAAATTTTGAACGAAGGGCTTAAGGTTGATATTGAGATGGAGGCTGATCTTTTTATATTAGAGCATAAAATAAATAAATATTTGCAAAAAAACTGTCCGAACAAAAGTTCGATACATATGGTAACTTTAGTGGCAAGAGAACTTGCTACTAATATTTTAAAATACGGTGGGAAAGGTTTTGTCACTGTAAAAAAAGCAGGGGACGAGCTGATAGTTTCTGCTGAGGACGAAGGCATGGCAAATCATAAAGGTGTAATTGACAAATCTAAAAGAGGTCTTGGAATAGGGCTGGATGTTGTTAGAAAAAACTGCGATAAGCTTGATATCGAGCAGAAACCAAACGGAGGATTGGTTGTAAATGCAGTGTTAAATCTTTCACAGCAGCGTAAAGAAGAAAGCTTTTCCATTCGAGTCGGAATTGCTTCAAAACCGCATTATCTAGAGGAAGACAACGGAGATATTTGCTTTTACAAAGAGATGGGAGGCAAATATTTTCTGTTTGTTGCAGATGTTCTCGGCCACGGCAAAAGGGCCGGAGCTGTTGCAAAGGAGATTGAATTATACTTAAAAAATATTAATGAAATCCATATTGAAAAAATATATGCTGGGCTTGAAGAAATGTTGCGGACCACACGCGGCTGTGCGGCTTTCTTGGCGGTTGTTTCCCAAAGTGGGCTCGAGTATATAAATATTGGCAATATAAAAGGATGGCTTATAAATTCCGATTCTGTAAAGGCGTTAAATGGAGTGAATGGAGTTATTGGGAGAACATATGTTAGACCAAAAGTATTTAAAGAAATTTTGCCGCCGGGTTTTGTATTAATTGTATGCACTGACGGCATAAAAAAGCGGCTTATTCAGGAAAGTGATTTGAAATGGCTTAAGACGATGAATGTTGAGGACGCAGCGAAAAAGATACTGCAGGAGTGTGCAATTAAAGAAGATGACGCAAGTGTTTTAATAGCAAAGGGAGTGATATGACTTTGAAGGGCATAAAACTTTTTGTTGAGGAGTATAAAAACTATCTTTCCAAATACATTTTAAGGGGCGGTCAGGATGATGTATTGTTTGAGGCTTACCAAAACCTTGTAAAACTACTTGATGAGTCGTCAGCCCAGGCGGCAAACCTCCTGGATATTCACAACCAGGTTTTGAAAGATGTGCTTAATATAAGAAATGACAATGATATGGTCCAGTGGATATATATAGAAAGGGCCACTGAATTCCTCACCCAGATACTTATTGCGACTGACGCTTTGCTTTTGTCCTTAAAAGAAAATGTCGAAAGGGATCCTCTGACAGGCCTTTATAACAGGCTTGCCATTGAAAAAACATTGTCAAAAATGTGGTTGAGTGCTCAGGAAACAAAAACGCCGCTTACTTTGGCGATGATCGATCTTGACAATTTCAAGGAAGTCAATGACACTTACGGTCATATGGTGGGAGACGAACTTTTGCAGGAAATAAGCAGTGTTATCAGGAAGAGCTTGAGGGATGGAGATATAGTTATGAGGTTTGGAGGAGAGGAGTTTATAGTTTTGCTGCCTAAAACAGACGGTGAAGGAGCCAAAAAGCCTCTTGAGAGGATAAGAAAGCGGATAGAGGAAGGAGTATTTACGGAAAAAAAGATTAAAATTACCGCCAGCATAGGTGCTGCTGTTTATCCGGATGACCGCCCTTTAAGTGAGAATGAGTTCATAGAATTTGCAGATGCTGCGATGTACGGGGCCAAAGCACAGGGCAAGAACAGGCTCGTTTTTTACAGCCAGTTGAACTGCAAAAAATAAAGGGTTTATATATGACAAGGAGTGAAATGTTTGTGTGGTTTTCAAATGAGATGTTAGAGTTTTCTAAAGAACTAACTTCCCGGGTTAAGGAGTTAGATTTTGATAATTTGAAAGAAATTATCGGCAGGCTGGCGCAAGAATATATCGGCCGGGTTCGAAACTTACTTGAGCAAACGGGGCAAGAAACGAATGAGGCAGAATTAAGGGAAGCAGGAAACGACTTATTGGCTTTGTTTGCAGGGAAGAATAACATGGAAGTCTTTAAGCATCGTATAAAATTCGGAGCAAAACTGGGTACTACAGAAATACCTCTTGAACAGCTGATAAAAGTATATGATTCTTTATTCGGACGTTGTTGTGATGAAATAGCCAAAGTTTACCAAATTTCGGAAAAAGAAGTGCAAACCTGAATCCGTGATTATTAAATTCCAAAAAACCTTGTACGAGTAAGAAAAAAGTAGTAAAATCAAGTAAGGGGACAAAAAACGCAATAGAAAAAAC
>JASUSP010000068.1 GCA_030446005.1 Tepidanaerobacteraceae bacterium
GGGCTTGATCAGGCCCTGTTTTTCCCATGCCCGAAGTCTGTTCGGGTGTACGCCTAATCTCTTCGCTGCTTCTCCAATGGATAAGAGTTCCATATTTTTCAGTATAGTTTCTCGAAGCTGCTGCAAACCTCCTTAAGACTAATTTACCTTCACAAAATTTTTTATTTCCTCAAACCGTTTTTCCCCTATTCCCGAGACGTTTTTCAGCTCTTCTACGGATTTGAAAGGCCCGTGTTGGTTTCTGTAATCGATAATCCTCTGCGCCAGGGCAGGTCCTATCCCCGGAAGTCTGTCCAGCTCTTCAAGGCCCGCCGAGTTAATATTAATTTTGCCGTCCGACGGCAAAATCCCTCCGCTTCCGGCATCGCCTGCGGCAGGGGATTCTCCGACCCGGGGGATGTATAGCATCTGTTCATCCTGGAGCTTTTTGGCCAAATTTATGCTTACCGTATCAGCCTCGGGGAGGTATCCCCCCGCAGCTTTTATAGCGTCAATAGCCCGGCTTCCTTCGTCCAGTTCGTAAACTCCGGGATTTTTCACGGCCCCAGCTACATGTACTACGATTTTTGCCTTAGGCATCCCCCCGGAAGAATTCTCTTCGCTTTCGAAGACGGGGATTGCCTGTCCGTCTTCCAGCTTGAAGGCCACATCGGGTGCCTTGGCAAAAAAGGCATTGTAAGCAAAAATGGCGGCCAATAAGCATACTATTCCCAATGCAAAAAGGAGTATTTTTTCCCTTTTCGTAAATTCGGGCATTGTCCCCCCCACCCGGTTTTTTAGATAAACTTTTTAACTTTATTTTATATTAAATCGCCAAAAAAATAAACGGCCCAAAAGGGCCGCTTTATTTTACGACTATGTTGACAAGTTTTTTGGGCACCGTTATTACCTTAGCCACGTTTTTGCCTTTAATGATGGACGAAATTTTTTCGTGCTTTAAGGCAGCCTCCTTCATCTCCTCCTCCGTGATTTCGGCAGGCACCAGTATTTTTGCCCGGACCTTTCCGTTGACCTGGATGACCACTTCCACTTCTTCCTCTACCATTGCCATTTCATCGGCCTCGGGCCAGGGCATCAGGTGGATGCTCGTTTTATTTCCCATGCGCTCCCAGAGTTCTTCTGTTATATGGGGTGCGAAGGGTGCAAGGAGCAAAAGAAGGCTTTCCACTGCTTCCCTGATTACCTTGCCGGAAACCGCCTTTTCCTTGCACGAATTAAGTCCGTTTACCATCTCCATAATGGCGCTTATGGCTGTATTGAAGTTGAACCTTTCCTCGATGTCGTCGGTGACTTTCTTTATCGTCCTGTGAACAAGCCGCCTTACTTCTCTGTCCACCTGTTCGTCGCCAGCCGGAGCGTCGACCTTCGGCAAGAGCTCTTCCACCAGCCTCCACACCCTCTGGAGAAAACGGTAGCAACCTTCCACGCCCTGGTCGCTCCACTCCAGGTCTTTTTCGGGCGGCGACGCAAAAAGTATAAAGAGCCTCGCCGTATCGGCGCCGTATTTTTCTATGATGTCCTCCGGGCTCACGATGTTGCCCAGGGATTTGGACATCTTGGCGCCGTCTTTTAAAACCATGCCCTGGGTCAGCAGATTGGTAAAAGGCTCGTCTACATGGACAAGACCCGCATCCCTCATGACTTTGTTGAAGAACCTGGAGTACATCAGGTGCAAAATCGCGTGCTCCACCCCGCCTATATACTGGTCCACCGGCATCCAGTACTCGAGCTTTTCCCTGTCGAAGGGTTTTTCTTCATTCCTCGGGTCGGTGAACCTGTAATAATACCAGGAAGAGCACATGAAAGTATCCATGGTATCGGTCTCGCGCCTCGCTGGACCCTTGCACTTGGGACAGGTGGTGTTCAAAAATTCCTTGCATTCCAACAGCGGAGAAGTCCCTTTCGGGTTGAACTCCACGTTGTCGGGAAGCAAGACGGGCAGTTCATCTTCCGGCACCGGCACGATGCCGCATTTGTCGCAGTAGATTATGGGAATCGGAGCGCCCCAGTAGCGCTGCCTCGATATCAACCAGTCCCTCAGTTTGTAATTTACGGTCTTTTTCCCTAATCCCTTTTCTTCCATGAAGTCCGCTATGGCCTTTATCGCTTCGTTGCTGTTCATACCGCTGAACGCACCCGAATTTACGAGGACTCCCTCTTCCGTATAGGCTTCCGTCATGTCCCCGGCCGAAAGCTCATTTCCCGGCGGATTTATCACGACTTTTATTGGAAGACCGTATTTTTTCGCAAACTCAAAATCCCTCTGGTCGTGGGCGGGCACCCCCATTACAGCTCCGGTGCCGTAATCTAGGAGCACGTAATTTGCAATCCAAATGGGAACCTTTTCGCCGTTAATGGGGTTAATGGCATAAGCCCCTATAAAAATGCCCTCTTTTTCAGTCTCCGTGGAAGTCCTGATAATCTCGCTCAACTTCTCCATCTTCTTTTGAAATTCCCTTACTTTTTCTTGGTAAGGCGTTCCCTCCACCAGTTCGTCCACCATCGGATGCTCCGGAGCCATAACTAGGTAACTCACGCCGAAAATCGTGTCGGGCCTGGTCGTGAAAACCGGTATCCTCTTTCCGGTCTTTTCAGCGGTAAAATAAACTTCCACGCCCTCGCTGCGCCCTATCCAGTTTTCCTGCATTATCTTTACCTTTTCGGGCCAGCCGGGGAGTTTTTTCAGGTCTTCCAGAAGCTCGTCGGCGTACTCGGTTATTTTGAAAAACCACTGCTCCAGATTCTTTTTCCCAACTTCGGCTCCGCAGCGTTCGCAGTGCCCGTTCACCACCTGTTCATTGGCGAGCACCGTAGCGCACGAAGGACACCAGTTGACGTACGATTTTTTGCGGTAAGCCAGTCCCCTTTCGTAAAGCTTTAAGAAAAACCACTGGGTCCATTTATAATAACCGGGGTGGCACGTGGCAATTTCCCTGTCCCAGTCGTAGCTTATTCCAAGCTGTTTGAGCTGTTTTCTCATGTTGGCTATGTTGTTCCACGTC
The DNA here is from genome assembly GCA_030446005.1 of Tepidanaerobacteraceae bacterium. Classification (GTDB taxonomy): domain Bacteria; phylum Bacillota; class Thermosediminibacteria; order Thermosediminibacterales; family Thermosediminibacteraceae; genus Fervidicola. The sequence goes on from JASUSP010000068.1 coordinate 3,003, forward strand.
CATTTGGCCGGATGAATGCCGTGTTTTATTGCCGCGTTTTCAGCAGGAAGGCCGAAAGCATCCCACCCCATGGGGTGAAGCACGTTGAAACCTTTCATCCTTTTGAACCTGGCTACAACATCCCCTATGGAATAATTTCTCACGTGGCCCATGTGCAGCTTTCCCGAAGGGTACGGAAACATCTCAAGGCAGTAGTACTTGGGCCTTTTGTGGTCTTCGACGGTCTTATAGAGCTTTTGCTCTTCCCACTTTTTTTGCCATTTTGCTTCAATCGTTTTAAAATCGTAATGGCTCACAAGGTGACCTCCTTTCGAGTTCGAGCATATTTTTAAAATTAAAGGCCTCTCGTCGGTTTAGGGACGAGAAGCCTCTTTCTCGCGGTACCACCCTAATTGGCTATTGCCCGCTCTTCGCATTTTAACGCCTGCCGGCAAATATTCCAAGGCGAGTTCAAGGCTTCACCCTCCGGATTCGCACCTTCCCTCCGGTCTCTGAAAGGGCTACCACCTCTACTACTCCTTGAATGACAATTATTATTTTTATTGTTTATTATATGCAAAATCAAAATTGCTGTCAATATCAATCCTTATGGCATCGGACCAAAGCCTCTCCAGGTCGTAATAGTCCCTCGAATCCTCATCGAAGACGTGGACAATGACATCGAAAAAGTCTATCAAAACCCAGCGGGCCTCTTCATAGCCCTCTTTACCCTTAATCCTGCATCCGTTTTCCAGTAGTTTCTCTTCCACCTCATCGGAAAGGGCTTTGACGTGAATAGATGATTTACCCGTCGCTATTACGAAATAATCGGCTAGAACTGAAATCGAACTTATATCCAGCACCACTACGTCTTCAGCCTTCTTTTCGGTAAGGACCTTTGCCGCAAGTAAAGCCGCTTCTTTGGGGTTTTTTATCATTCGGTTCCCCTCCATCAATTTCTTTGGGCATCCTTACCCACAATTATGGTCGTTAGGTCTTCACCCGGTGCATTCTCTTCCTGCATCCGGGCACTTTCGAAAATCTTTGCCAGCTTTTCTGCATATTCCCGCATTTCGCTGGGATATATTATAGTGGTGGTATCGTAATCGAAGCTGTCGGCATTAGCTACCCTAACCACCGTGAAACCCATTTCCTCCAATTTCTCTGCAACCCTACTTGCAAGCCCTGCATAACCGCTGCCGTTTAATACCGCAACTTTCACATTCGCGTTTTCGCCAAAAAATACCTCTTTTACAACTTGTTGCATCTGCGACTCGTACGGTATAAAATAGCTTATGCCGCCTATATACCTTCCTTCTCCAGGAAGGATATACATCCTTACGTTGTCCTGTCCTATCTGCCTTGCGAGATTCGCAAGTCTCATCATGTCTGATGGCTCAATGTCGGTTCTCACCGTCTCCTGAACCGCCCTTACTATCTGCGGAAGCCTCAAAATCGTGGAAGGCCTAAAAAAAGATTTTATAGCGGCTTCGAGGAATTTTTGCTGGGCTTTTATCCTGCCCAAATCACCTTCGGGATACTGCCGAAACCTTACAAATTGCTCGGCCTTTTCCCCATCTAGCACCTGTAGGCCCGGCTCTAAATCTATGTGAAGACCTCCGGCTTTGTCCACGTACTTCATCCTTCTTTCGATATTTATCTCGACACCACCCATAGCGTCTACTATCTTGCGAAAGCCGCTGTAATTAATGGCAACATAGTTGTGTATGGGCACTCCCAGCAGGTCCTTTACGGTTCTAACCGCAAGCTCCGGACCTCCGTAAGCCATAGCGGCATTTATTTTTTGATAACCCACTCCCGGAATCCTTACCCTGGTATCTCTGGGAATCGAAAGCACATTGACCTTCTTATCGGCAGGGTCGATGCTCACAACCATCATGGTGTCAGACCTGTAATGGTTGTGCTCTTCATCGACACCGATGGTTCCCGCATCAAGTCCAAGCACTAAAATGTTCAATCTTCCGCCCGAGTATTCTTCGGTAGCGGGGTTATCCCTGGGCATTATGCCGGAACCGTCATTTAAACGGGACAACGCAAAATAAAAACCGCTGCCGAAAGCCAAAACCGCAAAAGCAATGGCCACAACAGTATATTTAATTATCCTCCCCATTTTTCTCTCCCCTTTTGAGCTTCTCCAGGAGAAGGCAATTTCTTGCCTCAACCATTCTCGGATGAAGCAATCTGCCATTATCTACTACATACTTAATGGTCGAATCGCACGCCATGATTACGGCCTCATTCAAATCTTCAAAAGCGACTTTGCGCAAATCATCAACTCCCGGAAAATTCCTCCCCGGCTCTATATAGTCGGCAAGAAAGATCACTTTATCAAGCGGGGTCATCTTTGTATCTCCCGTAGTGTGCACTCTGACAGCCCTTAGTATACCCGGGTCCTCTATGCCGTATTTTCTTTTTGCGAGGATAGCTCCAAGGGGGGCATGTACCAAAGCTGTTTCCACCATTGAAATTTCATCTAACAGTATACCAAACTCCCGAACCAAATTCAACTGCTCGGCTTCCGGTATGTCTTTGGCACAGTCATGAACTATTGCGGCAAGTTCCGCTTTTTCTTCATCAACCCCGAATCTTTTTGCAAGGGCGACCGCAGTTTCCATAACACCGAGAGTGTGTGCGAAACGTTCTTGCGTCATGTTTTTCTTCAAATCTTCCAGGATAAATGCCTTTGGAACCATCGAAATCACCTGTAAAGACCGTTTTTTAAGATATATTCTTCCACACCCTCGGGAACAAGGTACTTAATTGAACGCCCTTCTTTTATCCTTTTCCTTATTTCGGTAGAAGATATGGCCATCGCGGTGACTTCAAGAAGGTAAACATCTTTCCCGTAAAGCTTTTTTATCTCGGCAAGTTTGTTTTTTAACTTTTTTACGGGATATCCGGGCCTTGTTGCAGCGATAAAAGTGCAAATATCAAGTACTCCTTTTATGTTTTTCCAGGTAAGTATGTCAAGCACAGCATCAGCGCCGGAAATAAAAAATAAAGAAGTGTTTTTGCCGTAAATCTCTACCATCTGACTTAACGTATCTACCGTATAGGAATACCCTTTTCTCTCTATCTCGATCCTGGAAACCTCAAAAAAAGGATTGCTATTCGTAGCCAGCGCGGTCATCAGATACCGGTGTTCGGGTTCGGTAACTTCGTAATCTTTCTTATGGGGGGGATTGCCAGTGGGGACAAAAATGACCTTGTCCAATTCAAAATTAATCCTGGCCTCTTCCGCCGTGACCAGGTGCCCAAAATGAATGGGGTCGAACGTCCCCCCCATTATTCCAATCCTCTTCACATTCCCCAAAATTTCTCCCCTCCACTTTAGTTTTTATTTCATCTCGGTATAGTAAAACTCAGCATTGCCTATCCTCACTGTATCTCCTTCTTTTATTCCCTTTTCTTTCAAAAGTTCGTCAATTCCCAGGCCTTTAAAAGCCCGCTGCAGCCTCTTTACAGCAGACTCGTTGTCCAGGTCCGTCATGGCCACCAGTCGTTCCACGGTCTTTCCCTCGACAACGAAAATTTCGCCTTCCCGCCTTACTTTTATTTCGTCTTCTTCTTTTACTGTGTATTTTTTGACCTCAACCGTTTCGGGCTTTTCATCACCTATTTTATCTAGGTACTGTATTATCTTGTATATCAGCTCTCTTAAGCCTTCGCCCGTTGCTCCCGACACCGGTATTACTTCGTAACCTTTCGATTCCAAGTGGGATTTTATTCTAGCCAGGTTTTCCTTAGCCTGCGGAAGGTCCATTTTGTTGGCCGCGACTATCTGGGGTTTCCGGGCCAGTTTTTCATTGAAGTTTTCCAGTTCTTTGTTTATAACATAAAACCCCTCTATGGGGTCGTTCTCAAGTCCCGCCGCATCTATGACGTGGACAAGGAGCCTGGTCCTTTCCACATGCTTCAGGAATTCATGGCCCAACCCCAGGCCCTGATGTGCTCCCTCAATGAGCCCGGGAATGTCGGCAACGACAAAACTTCGGCCGGTAGGTCCGGTATCCACCACTCCGAGATTTGGCGAGAGAGTGGTAAAGGGATAATCGGCTATCTTGGGCTTTGCCGCCGTCATCCGGGAAAGCAGAGTGGATTTACCGACATTTGGGAAACCCACCAGGCCTACATCGGCCAATAGTTTGAGCTCCAGTATTATCCAGCGTTCCTCGCCTGGTTCTCCTTTTTCCGCAAAATCCGGCGCTTGATTTACCGACGATGTAAAGCGGGCATTTCCGCGGCCTCCCCTTCCCCCACGGGCTACCACGAAACTCTGTCCGGGTTCTACAAGATCGGCAAGCACCTCACCGGTGGCTGCATCCTTTACCACCGTTCCAGGCGGCACTCTGATGATAAGGTCCTCGCCGCTTTTGCCTGCTTTATTGGAACCCTGGCCGTTTTGTCCCCCTTCGGCCTTATAATGCACCTTGTATTTGAAATCCTGCAGGGTGGAAAGATTTCTGTCGACCACGAGCACCACGTCTCCACCCTTGCCGCCGTCACCACCGCTCGGTCCGCCCCGGGGCACGTATTTCTCCCTTCTAAAAGCTACAGCTCCGTTGCCGCCGTCACCTGCTTTAACGTATATCTTTGCCTTATCCACAAACATACACATCACCTTTTTAAGCATTCCCATAAAAGAAAAGCTATATGATATCGAGTTTGGAATCATATACGCTCAAAGTTTCGGGAAAAACAATCTGCAGATTTCTCTTTTCTTTTAAATCCTTTTCGTCCTTTAAAATCTCCCAAACCTTTTTTTTAAGATATTTTATGTCCTGCAAATTGACTTTTTTGAAGTCAAAGTCATCGGGCACTTTTATAAATATATCAAATCCTTTCTTCTTCAAAAGGATTATGAGGTCTAGCACCTCGCTTATAAGCCGCGGATTTTCCAGACTGCATACCGCTGAAAAAAGTTCATTTTGCTTTTTTACGGTCTGGATATAATCCAAAGCATTATCTACCTTGCCCAGTTGGAGCATGGCGGATATAATCTGCAGGTGATTGTTAAAATCGTGCCGCTGAAGCCTCCAACAGAAAAAAAGCCTCTCCCAATCCCTTTTGGGGACAAACTTGCAGCAAAATTTAACGACCAATATCGCCGCGAAAAAAAACAGCAAAGTCCAAATAACGGCCAAATTGTTACCGCATCCCTTTGCTTTTAAAATTTTCGCTAGCAAAAGGCCTATGCGCTGGCTTTCAGCAGTTAAATATACCAACCACTCCGCCATTTAAGCCACCAGACCTTTTTTAATTTTAACATCGTTTATATTCTTCATTATTTTTAATTTTCCTTCTTTACCATCAAAAAAGCTCCTCGACTATCCGAGGAGCTGCATTTCGGGGTAAACGTTTACCACCTTTTTATCCTTGCCTTTTTGCTCGAACTTCACGTAACCGTCGATTTTCGCAAAGAGGGTGTAATCCACTCCCATTCCTACATTCTTCCCCGGATAAATCCTCGTGCCCCTCTGGCGCACCAGGATGCTTCCGGCGCTCACGAACTGTCCGTCGAATCTCTTAACTCCAAGGCGCTTGGATTCGCTGTCCCTTCCGTTCCTCGTGCTGCCTACTCCCTTTTTGTGAGCGAAAAGCTGAAGGTTCACCTCAAACACCTCCTTTTCTTCTGGTTTCGAATTTCACGTGGGCCGGATAAGTCCGCGCTATATCTTTCAATCCTAAAACAGTAGTTTCCAATATTATGAAGGCCTTAAACAATTTTTGTTCTTCTTCATTCTCTGGAAGGGTAAGATAAAAATACCCTTCCTTTTTTACCGGGAAAATTCTGATTTCGGCCACATTTTCAAGTCCCAGCACCGCGGTCTCTACCAGGGCCGAAACCGCAGCGCAGACTATATCCCTTCCGTATTCGGCATATCCCGCATGTCCTTTTAGCGAAAGCTCCCGCACCCTTTCGTTTTCGTCAAGAGTAACGGTAATCCTTATCATGACACTTCGATTTTTTCGATTTTAATCTCCGTATAGGGCTGGCGATGACCCTTTTTCCTGCGGTAGTTTTTCTTTGGCTTGTACTTGAATACGATGATTTTCTTGCCTTTGCCGTGCTTTAGCACCGTTGCTGTGACCTTGGCGTTTTCAAGCACCGGCCGTCCGACCATCAATTTTTCTCCGTCTGATACGACCAGCACCCGATCGAGCTCGACCGTCTCGCCTTCCTGGGCGCACAATTTTTCTACCCTGATTACATCGCCTTCCGAAACCCTATACTGCTTTCCGCCGGTCTCAATTATAGCGTACATGCCCTCATCCTCCTTCCTCTCGCCGGGGCAAGGTAAAGTTTTTTTGAACCCGCCCCGTGCGGTGGCCGGCGAAAACCACGTAGTTTATTTTAGCACACAAAAACGCCTTCTGTCAACTTCGCCAAGGCTTTCGGATCGCGTCAATTTGTTTTAGGTTTTTATGCCCCACCATCACTCTTTTACCTTTTCCAGGTCGCCTTTGTATATTGCTTTCCATAGTGCTCTCTTTAGTTTCTTTTTATCTTTGAACGCCATAGTAACGTATTTTTGTAAGTGATAAAGGTGTAAAGCCGATATATCCCCTCCGCCAAGCTCTCTTTGCCTTCATGGACGTATACTAGCTTTACTATACCGTTTTTCCCGTCTTGATAATGTATATGGTCTTCATCCGCTTCTA
>JASUSP010000009.1 GCA_030446005.1 Tepidanaerobacteraceae bacterium
ATTACAGCACAATGGAAAATTTTAGTTTTTAAGAAGAGCTTTCTATGGAAATGTCCCGTATTTATGGATTATATTGCAATCCTTATCACGGATTCAGGGCCTATTCTTGGAGGAAAAACTTGGATTTTTCCTGAGCATGGGATCGATTTTTGCTGTTACCATTTTCGGCTTTGTTTATTCGTATTTGCTCTTTAAGAAAATGCAGAGCTAGGGATAAGAAAATAGGGGGAAGTTGATATGGGGCTCAGTTCGGCCTTTAAGGCCCTTTCCGATCCCGTGCGAAGGAAAATCCTTTATATGCTGAGAGAAAAGGATATGTCAGCCGGAGAGATAGCGGAGAAGTTCGATATCTCCTGGCCCACCATTTCCCATCACCTCAACGTTTTGAAACAAGCGGGCATGGTTGTAGACGAGCGGAAAGGACAGAATATCTATTACTCCCTCAACACATCGGTATTTGAAGAAGTGGTGGCTTTCCTCATGGAACTTTGGGGCAGGAAGGAAACGGGGTTTTGAAAATCGAAATAAAATTTCTATTGCCTATTGAAAAAATTTATAATATAATAAAATCGGCCAGGAAGTTTTAAATAACTAAATAGCCCTGTGGATGATGGGTGCGGGAGAGACCCCTCCAAAAAGGGGCGCCGAAGGGGTAAGCGGCAAAGTCCGCGAAACTCTCAGGCAAAAGGACCGCATCCGGACATGCCTCTGGAGAGCCGAAAGGCACCGACGGGGCAATTTCCCGAATTTACAAAATTCGGGAAAGAATCTCTCAGGTAGGCGACAGAGAGAAATAAAGGTATACCCCTTTATTTCTCTTTTTTGTTTGCTTTTGGGAATAATAAATTTACAAGGAGGTGAAGGCTTTGCTGGAGGTAAACAGCGAAAACTTCGAACAGGAGGTATTAAAATCGGAAAAGCCAGTGCTTGTGGACTTCTGGGGGCCAAGGTGCGAGCCCTGCAAGGCCCTGATGCCCCAGGTGGAAAAGCTCGAGGAAGTATACGGCGACAGGGTAAAGTTCTGCAAGCTTGATACTTCAAAAAATATGCGGCTCGCCATTAGCCAGAAAGTCATGGGGCTTCCGACCATAGCGATTTACAAGAACGGCGAGAAGGTAGACCAGGTCACAAAGGATGTCACCATCGAGATGGTGGAAGAGATGATTAAAAGGAACATATAGGGGAGGATAGAAAATGAAACTGGAGCTCGGGTATTTTAACGTAAAGGACGTGGTGTTCGGCGATGCCACCCGGTACGAAAACGGCGTCCTCACCGTAAGCAAGAAAGAACTTTCCGAGCTCGTCCTCGAAGACCAGAGGATAAAAGACGTGGACTTCGATGTGGCAAGGCCGGGTGAAGAGGTAAGGATAATTCCGGTCAAAGACGTCATCGAGCCCCGGGTGAAGGTGACCGGCGGAACTATTTTCCCGGGTTTCCTGGGAAAACCCACCACCGTGGGCGAGGGAAGGACCCACGTGCTTAAGGGGATGGCGGTAGTGACGTGCGGCAGGATAGTGGGTTTTCAGGAAGGCATAATCGACATGAGCGGGCCCGGAGCCGAGTACACTCCTTTTTCGAAGCTCGTCAACCTGGTTGTTGTGGCAAATCCCGCGGAAGGCCTTTCCCAGCACGAACACGAAGAAGCCCTTCGAATTGCGGGGCTTAAAGTGGCGGCGTACGTCGCGGGCTGCGTAAAGGAAAAAGAGCCCGAAGAGATTAAGGTCTACGAGACAAAACCGTTACCCCAGGCCTTAAAAGAATATCCGGACCTTCCCAAAGTGGCTTACGTTTACCAGCTTCAGAGCCAGGGGCTTTTGCACGATACATACGTGTACGGCGTCGACGCCAAAAAGATAATACCCACCCTGATATACCCCACCGAATTGATGGACGGTGCGATAGTCAGCGGCAACTGCGTTTCCGCCTGCGACAAGAACCCCACCTACGTACATCAAAACAACCCCGTCGTCGAGGAACTTTACAGGCGCCACGGCAAGGATATAAACTTCGTTGGCATAATAATAACCAACGAGAACGTCACCCTTGCCGACAAAGAGCGTTCCTCCGACTACACGGCAAAACTCGCCGAATACCTGGGCCTCGACGGTGTCATCATCACCGAAGAGGGCTTCGGCAATCCCGATACCGACCTCATAATGAACTGCAGGAAAATCGAAGAAAAGGGAATAAAAACCGTGCTCATTACCGATGAATACGCCGGAAGGGATGGAGCATCCCAATCGCTGGCCGACGCCGATCCGAAGGCTGACGCGGTGGTAACAGCGGGCAACGCCAACGAGGTGATAGTGCTCCCGCCCATGAAGAAAGTGATAGGCCTGGTAGATACGGCCGCCGTCATAGCCGGCGGTTCCCAAAAAGCATTGAGGGAAGATGGAAGCATCGAGATCGAACTTCAGGCTATAACCGGAGCCACTTCGGAAGTCGGTTTTACGCGCTTGAGCGCGGTAACTCTTTAAATTTCAAAGGAGGCGGATATCATGTTTGAAGGAAAAAAGATAGTGATAGTAGGGGACAGGGACGGCGTCCCCGGTCCAGCCATAGAAGCCTGTATGAAGACCACCCCCGGTGAAGTGGTGTTTTCCACCACCGAATGTTTCGTCTGAACGGCCGCCGGTGCTATGGATCTGGAGATCCAAAAAAGAATCAAAGAACTGGCCGACGAGTACGGCCCGGAAAACGTCGTCGTGATACTGGGCGGTGCAGAGCCTGAAGCAGCCGGTATTGCGGCAGAAACCGTCACCAACGGCGATCCGACCTTTGCAGGGCCGCTTTCGGGCGTATCCTTAGGGCTTGCAGTATATCACATTGTGGAGCCCGAGGTTAAGGCGGCGGTGGACCCTGCCGTGTACGAGGAACAGGTCGGGGTAATGGAAATGGTTCTGGACGTAGAAGGGCTTGCCAGGGAGGTCAAAAAGTACCGCGAGCAGTACTCCAAGTACAGGGCGTAAATTTAAGGCATCGTCCGAAAAGTCCGAAAGGAGGGCGGCACGATGAGTAAATTCAGGGTTGTCCACTATATAAACCAGTTTTTCGCAGGGCTGGGTGGTGAAGAAAAAGCCGATTTACCGCCTCAGGACAGGGAAGGCCCGGTAGGGCCGGGCATGGCCTTTAACGCTGCCTTTGCAGGGGAAGCGGAAATCGTCGGCACCGTCATATGCGGGGATTCGTATTTCAACGAACATCAGGAAGAAGCGAAAGCCGATATTTTGGAGCGAATAAAAAAATATAATCCCGATTTAGTAGTCGCAGGCCCTGCCTTCAACGCCGGGCGATACGGGATGGCCTGTGGCGGTGTGTGCAAGGCTGTAAAGGAGACGTTAAATATCCCCGCCGTGACCGGCATGTTTAAGGAGAATCCGGGGGTGGAAGTGTATAAAAAAGACGTTTATATAATAGAGACGGCGGGTTCTGCAGCGGGTATGCGGGAAGCGGTTCCCAAAATGGCAAAGCTCGCCCTGAAGCTTGCAAAAGGCGAAGCTTTGGGTACTCCTTCGGAAGAGGGCTATATACCACGCGGAATAAGAAAGAACGTCTTCGTCGAAGAGTACGGGGCGAAAAGAGCCGTCGACATGCTGGTGAAAAAACTAAAAGGCGAGCCTTTTGCGACCGAATATCCCATGCCCGATTTCGACAGGGTTCCACCCGCACCGGCGGTAAAGGACCTCTCGAAGGCCACCGTGGCCTTAGTGACATCCGGAGGTATCGTGCCTAAGGGCAATCCGGATAAGATAGAAGCTTCCAGCGCTTCCAGGTTCGGTAAATACGACCTTGAGGGCGTGGACTATCTCACCCCGGAAAAGTTCCAGACGGCCCACGGTGGCTACGACCCCACCTACGCCAACGCGGACCCCAACCGGGTTTTGCCCGTGGACGTGATGCGCGAACTGGAAAGGGAAGGCGTGATAGGAAAACTCCACAGGTACTATTACGCCACGGTGGGCAACGGAACGTCAGTTGCAAGTGCCAGGAAATTTGCCCAGGAAATTGCAAAGGAACTTATCGCCGACGGCGTTCAGGCTGTAATCCTTACCTCCACCTGAGGGACCTGTACTCGTTGCGGTGCAACGATGGTAAAGGAACTTGAAAGGGCCGGTATTCCCACGACCCACGTGTGCACGATAGTGCCGATTTCCCTGACGGTGGGTGCAAACCGTATCGTTCCGGCCGTCGCCATTCCTCACCCCCTCGGCAATCCTTCGCTGACAAAAGAGCAGGAGAAAGCGTTGAGAAAACGGCTGGTTCTTAAAGCGTTGAAGGCTCTGACAGAGGACGTAGACAGGCAGACGGTCTTCGAAGATTAAAACCACAGAAAAAGCACTGGCAGCCGAAGGAGGGCTAATCGTGAGCAATGCCGTGATTTCCGGTGCCAGCTACGTGCTGGTGCACGTGCCAAACCTCACGATGGTAGCTGGCACCACCCAGCTTTTAGAAAGGGAAAACCCGGGTTCCGAATATATAAAAAGGGTAAAGGGCCACTTGAGGACTTACGAAAAGGCCGTCGCTTACCCGCCGAACCAGACGTATATAGGAAATATATCACCCGAGGACTTGAGGAACATAAAAAGACCTTGGTACCAAAATCCGCTTAAAGATTCCTCGCGGTTCGGGCGTTACGGCGAGATAATGCCGGAAGACGAATTTTACGGCCTTATGGCCATGTCCGACGTTTTCGGCCTTGTCATCCTGGAACGGGAGTTTGCGGAAGGCGTAAAGCAAAAGCTCCTCAACCATCCGCTTTTTTCAGCGGATGACGTAAACCGCATAAAAAACGTTGCCGATGAGGATACGATAAAAAAGCACGTGGAGCAGGGAGCCGTGGAACTAACGTATGATGGAAAACTCGTAGGGTCCGTGAGGAAGGCCCACGACCGGGACGAAACCCTCTCGGCCCACGTCATGGCGGAGAATCTTGCCACGAAAGCATCAGCGGTGCTGGCCCTAAAGCACCTCTTTAAGGTCACCGGAATTTCACCGGGCGAAGTGGATTATATAATCGAATGTTCGGAAGAGGCATGCGGCGATATGAACCAAAGGGGCGGGGGGAATTTCGCCAAGGCGATAGGGGAAATCGCAGGCTGCGGCAACGCCACAGGGGCCGACATGAGAGGCTTTTGCGCGGGTCCCACCCACGCCCTCATAAGCGCTGCGGCCCTGGTGAGCGCCGGCGTGTATAAAAAGGTGGCGGTGGTTGCAGGAGGCGCCGCCGCAAAGCTCGGGATGAACGGCAGGGACCACGTGGCAAAGGGCATGCCGCTTTTGGAAGACGTGCTCGGCGGTTTTGCAGTGCTGGTGAGCAGTGACGACGGCGTAAACCCCGTTATAAGGCTCGATTCTGTTGGAAAGCACCCGATAGCAGCGGGTGCGGCACCGCAGGCCGTAATGCAAAGCATCGTCTACGACCCCTTGGATAGATTAAACCTCCGGGCCGATGAGGTGGACAAATACGCCCCGGAACTTCAAAATCCCGAGATAACCGAGCCTGCTGGCGCCGGCGATGTCCCGAAGGCCAACTACAAGATGATTGCCGCCATTGCCGTAAAGCGCGGGGAGCTCAAAAAGGAAGAGATGGAATCTTTCGTGGAAAAGCACGGCGTGGTGGGTTTTGCGCCGACACAGGGCCATATCCCTTCGGGAGTACCGGTTATCGGTTACGTCAGGGAAAGGATTTTGGCCGGAAGCATGACGAGGGCCATGATAATAGGCAAGGGGAGCCTCTTCCTGGGACGCATGACCAACCTCTTCGACGGCATATCCTTTATTATGGAAAAGAACCCCGGAGAGAAAAAAGAGGAAGAAATGCCGGACATTACGTCTTACCTGGCGGAGGCCTTCCGCGAATTTGCCGAATACTTGAAGGCAAGGGGGGACGCCGGTGTCCATAGATAAGTCCGAACTTTTCAATATGCTTGCCGATGCTTTGGAAGGCCGTGGCACAAAAAAAGTGAGGGTGGGATTGACCGTCCACGGCAGCGAGCATCCCCCCGAGATGCTGGTAGGTGCGGCGGAAGAAGCGGTTCGAGGTCTGGATGGCGTTGAAGTGGTACTGATTGGCAGCGAAAAAATATCCCGTCGGGGTCTTACGGCGGTGAAAGCAGGCAGTTTGGAAGAAGCCCACCACATTATGGAGGAAATGCTGGATAGTAAAGAGCTGGACGCTGCCGTCACCATGCATTACAACTTCCCGGTCGGCGTTTCCACCGTTGGGAGGGTGGTGACGCCGGCCCGCGGCAGGCCAATGCTAATCGCTACCACTACGGGAACCTCCGCCACTAACCGGGTTGAGGCCATGATTAAAAACGCAGTGTACGGCATCATAACGGCAAAAGCCCTGGGGATTGAAAACCCCAGCGTTGGAATATTGAATCTCGATGGTTCCCGGCAGGTGGAGCGCATTTTGAAACTGCTTTCTGAACGGGGTTACGAAATAAATTTTGCGAAGTCAATGAGGTCCGACGGCGGGTGCATAATGAGGGGCAACGACCTCCTTGCGGGCTCCTGCGACGTCATGGTGACGGACACCCTGACCGGCAACCTCCTCGTAAAAATACTTTCGGCCTACACCACCGGCGGCGATTACGAAGCTCTGGGTTGGGGCTATGGCCCCGGCATCGGCGAGGGCTACAAGAGGATAATCCTCATCCTCTCAAGGGCTTCCGGAGCGCCGGTGGTGGAAGGGGCTATTCGGTACGCCGTAGAATTGGTCAGGGGGAATCTCCTCAAGAAGGCATCGGAGGAATTCGAAAAGTTGAGGAAGGCAGGATTTCACGAACTCATAGGCGAACTGGAAAAGACCGCAAAACCCAAGGAAGAAACGGGCATTGAACCGCCGCCCAGAAAGGCTGTGACGGAAGAGATAGCAGGCATAGACGTGCTTCAGATGGAAGATGCGGTAAAGGTTTTATGGGAAAACGGAATATACGCGGAAAGCGGCATGGGATGCACGGGGCCGGTAATCCTCGTTGCCCCCGAAGACTTAAAAAATGCGGTGGATTTACTTAAAACTTCTGGATATCTATGAAAAAGTCTTAACCATTATGTTTCTGATGAAGCCACGAATGTTATATTCGTGGCTTTAAGTTTGTCCAAAATTGAATATTTTTCTCAAATTATCTGACCGGGAAGCCGTGTAAAGTCTATCCGGTACCTTTTTGCGTGAGACTGCCTGATGGTGGTGAAAAAAGCGTGGTAGAACCGGACATAAGCATTGTATGCGACCAATCCAAAAATCGAGTCGGAGTTGCCGGAGTTGCGGAACGAGAAAAAGACCGGGTCAAGGCCCGGCTTTTATTTTTGCCCCTTTTAAAGTAACAAGAGCCCGTCTTTAAAAATATTATAACAAGAGATGAACTTTAAATTAAAAGGGAGTGGGGTAAATGAAAAAAATATCTCTGGTGCTGGTTTTGGCCCTGCTATTTACCGTGTTCCTGTCGGGATGCGGAAAGCAAGCTTCCACAGGGCCTGCACAAAATGTCGAAGCCCAGCAGGTCAGTTTCCCGGGAATAGAACCACTTTCACCACCGGTCAAGGTGACGGTGGGGATGAAGCAGGTGGTATCCGATGCAGGTGTGCTCATCGGAATGGCAAAGGGCTACTACAAAGAACTGGGTATCGAAATCGAGCCGGTGCAGTTTAATACCGGGCAGGACATGATAAACGCACTGGGGGCAGGGCAGCTTGATGTAGGGTGCACCGTTACCGCTTCCGGGCTGTTTAATGCGATGCTCCGGGGTATTCCGATAAAGATCGTGGCGGATAAGGGTATAAACGTTCCGGGAAAGGGTTACTACAGGCTTGTCATCCGCAAGGACCTGGTTGATAAGATTAAGGACTACGACGACCTAAGGGGTAGGAAACTTGCCATAGTTGGCACCGCCTCTCTCGATGAGATAGCGCTGGACCGGGTGCTGAACAAAGGAGGTATGACCACAAAAGACGTGGACCTTCAGGTGATCAGGTCGTTTCCGGATATAATAGCGGCCATGAGCAACAAGAGCATCGATGGCGGAATGCTAATTGAGCCCTTCATTGCCGTTGCCGTAGACAAGGACATAGCGGACCCCTGGAAGGACCCTGCAGAATACGATCCCGATGCGCAAACGGCACTTTTGGTTTACGGAAAGAGCATGATCGAAAGGCCGGAAGTTGCAAAGAGGTTTATGCTGGCTTATATAAAATCCCTCCGGGATTACAACGATGCCTTTTTCAAGGACATAAATAAGGACGAAATAATTTCCATTCTTGCAGAGTATTCTTCGGTGAAAGACAAGGCCCTTTACGATAAGATGTTTCCGGTAGGGCTCAACCCGAACGGCTACGTCAGAATGAAAGGAATTCAAATGGACCTCGATTGGTACAGGAGCCGCGGCCTTTTGACTGGGGAACTCAAGGCCGAAGACGTGGTGGACAACAGCTACGTGGATTACGCGCTGGGTGTCCTGGGTAGGTATGAATAATTCGTTAAAAAAGGGGGAAAGTGCGGTGAATGCCGTGGAAGGACAATTGAACCAGATCGCAAAAGGAAAAGTAAAAACCTGCGAGGAAAGAAGACCGCATCTAACCGGAATTTTGCTTCACCTCTTATCCTTCCTTTCCCCCTTGCTCCTACTTGTAATATGGGAAATTCTTGCAAAATACGGCATCGTAGATGTAAGGCTTTTTTCTAGTCCTTCCAGAATTTTTAAGACTTTTTTGCCGCTTCTTTCTTCGGGAGAGCTGGTATACCATACTCTGATGAGTGTTCAAAGGATAATCCTTGGATTTTTGGTAGGGGCAATTCCCGGCGTGGTCTTAGGGCTTTCCATGGGGCTTTTTCCGCCGGTGAAGGCAATGCTAGAGCCCATCGTTGCCGTGACCTTCCCCATACCGAAACTTGCCATCATGCCCCTAATCCTCATAATCTTCGGCTTGGGAGAAGCTTCGAAAATCTTTACCATAGCCATAGGCGTTTTTTATCTGGTGCTCATAAACACGATGGCCGGTGTATTAAACATCGATCCATTATACATGGATGTGGCGAAAAGCTTCGGTGCAAGCAGACTTCAGTTTTACACCACGGTGGCGCTTCCGGGTGCCCTTCCCATGATTTTCGCCGGGTTAAAGCTAGGAATGGGCACCGCACTGCTTCTGATAGTTGCAGCGGAACTTTCAGCCGCCCGGGCAGGAGTGGGCTGGATGATCTGGCGATCATACGATATGTTCGATATAGAGAGGATGTTTTGCTCCCTCATAGTCCTCGCACTTTTGGGTTACATTTTTTCTTACGTCCTTGACTTTATAGAGAGGATTGTGATTCCCTGGAAGAACCGCTGAAGGGTGGGGGGGACTTTGGAAAAAAAGGAGGCCATTCGAATAGAAAACCTGACAAAGGTTTTTAAGTCTCGCTCCTCTGAGGTCGTGGCGCTGAAAAACATAAATCTATCTGTGAGGGATGGGGAGTTTTTGGCAATCGTGGGTCCCTCGGGTTGCGGAAAGAGCACCCTCCTTAGAATCCTGGCTGGGCTTGAAAAACAAACCGAAGGCAATATATACATCAAAGCAAAGGATTCTACAAAGCCCCTAACGGCGGTGGTGTTTCAGGGGGATGCGGTTTTCCCTTGGATGAAGGTTATCGAGAATGTGGAGTACGGTTTGAGGATAAGAAGGGTCCCCCCTCATGAAAGAAGAAGGATTGCGACTTCGTATTTAAGGTTGATGGGGTTAGAAAATTTCGCCCATTACTATCCCCACCAGCTTTCCGGAGGGATGAAACAGAGGGTAAACGTAGCGAGGGCCTTTGCCAGCGATCCCGAAATCCTTCTCATGGATGAGCCCTTCGGAGCATTGGACGAACAAAACAGGTTAATACTTCAGCAGGAACTTTTGAGGATATGGGAAGGAAGTGGCAAAACCACCGTTTTTATTACCCACAGCATCGATGAAGCAATTTTCCTCGGGGACCGAATAGTGGTGATGACCGCACAACCGGGGAGGATAAAAGCAATTTTGGATGTGGATCTAGCAAGGCCTAGGGATATGCTTTTTATGAAATCCACTCCGCAATTCGCAGAGCTTTATAAAAAAGTTTGGGAATTGCTGAGGGAAGAAGTCCTCAAAGCGAGAAAATAGAAAAAAGTGGAGGAAAGCTTATGCGGGATTTTTTTTCGTGCGGTTTTTTGCAGGTATCGCTTACGGCATGCGAGGGATAAAGATTCCTATTCTTTCGCAGGTCGTAATAGCCCTTTCCACATCTTCATCCTTCTTAGCTTCGATGCTCGTGGGAAGTGCCATAAAAAAGTTCATGCCACTTAGCTTTACCTTCGGCGCAGGTCTTGGAGCGGGAACTTTGGGTTTGAAGGTTTTCCCCATGGTCTTTCTCGCGACTCTGGCAGGGTTCTCGTTTATAATACTGGGACTATATCTTTGGGGCAAGAAAATTAAAAAGGAAAGAGGTATTTTCTTGTACCTCCCTGGAGCGATACTTATACTGCTTGCCATCTTAAGGATTTTTTAAAAACAATTTATCCAAAGCTTTTTTGGTATAATTAATTTAGGGTACAGGTTTTTGGGGAGGCATTGCAGGTGAAAATAAAGAACCACTTCAAGGAGATGCTCATTACAGCGATACTTACTTCAATAATTGGAGAGGTTTACTTTTATCCTTTCGGCACCGCTTTTAGATTTACGGCTGGAGTAATCGCCATCTCCTTTTTGATGCTGTATTTTAAAGAAGTTCCGGAGACGATTCTTCTGCCTTTTTCGGGAGCCGTAATTTTTTTGTTTCGCGTTTTTTTGTCTCTTGTAGTAAAAAGTACGAGTTTCGCTGCGGCCTTTAAATTGCATTACCCCGCCTTCTTTTTTTATCTGGCCTACGGTATTTTTTTAAGGTTGGGAAGGATAAAGCTTTTATTGGAATCTCCGGTAAATTTCGTTTCGGTAATGAGTTTGTCTGATATTGCTGCAAATTTTGTGGAGCTTTCGATAAGACGGGAAATGAGCTTTAATTACTTTCAGCATATTTTCCCCCTGGTAGTCGGGGTGGGACTTATCCGCAGCATAATAACTTTTTCCCTCTACTGGTTGATGGAAAAGCAAAGACTCATAATATTAAAGGAAGAACACGAAAAGCGTTACGCGGAACTTTTGGAACTTTTATCGGAACTTAAGGCGGAGCTCGTTTTTTTGAAAAAATCCACCGGGGATTTAGAAGAAACGATGAAGGAAGCCTACGACATTTACACAGGACTCTTGGGACCCCTGGAGGGCGAGAAAATTTTCGAGCTTCAGAAAAAGGCGCTTGACCTTGCAAGAAAAGTTCACGAAATTAAAAAGGACTACCTCAGGATAAGTGCGGGATTTTATCAGCTCATTCCTGAAGAGGAAGTTAGAGGAATGAAGATGAGTGCGATTTTGGCGCTTCTTAGAACGAATACGGAAAGGTGGATGAAGAAGGAAGGCAAAAAGGCGGAATTTACAACGTGGTTGGAAAAGGACTTCATTGTCAAAAATTACTTTGCTTTTTTTTCGATATTAAGCAATCTTATATACAATGCTCTGGATGCCGTAGCAGTAGAAGGCGGAAAGGTGAGGGTAAGAGTAAGTCTTTATGGCGGTAAAATAATAATATCGGTGGAAGATAACGGCTGCGGCATAGACCTTGAGGATATGCCGTACATCTTTGAACCGGGCTTTTCCACGAAGATAATGGAAGATGGCTCATTTTCTACGGGCCTTGGTCTTACCCACGTAAAAAATCTGGTGGAAGAGATGGGAGGAATCGTTGAAGTTACCTCGAGGCGTGCTGAAGGAAGCAGGTTCGATGTGAAAATACCCATCGATGAAAGGTTTGTTACTCTGTGCGACAGGGAGGGGTAAGATGGAGTTTAAAATAATGATAGTGGATGATGACAGGGCGGTACGGAGGATTTTAACGGGGATTATAGAAAACAGAAACCTCGGAGAGGTAATTGCAGAAGCGGATGATGGTGAGGAAGCTGAAAGAAAGATAATTTCCCTAAATCCCGACATAACGCTGATGGACCTTTTGCTTCCGGGTAAGGACGGAATAGAGGTGATAAGGGAAGTAAAGAAAAGGGGAGTTAGCACCCATTTTATCATGATATCCCAGGTTGAAGCGCAAAACATGATAAGCAAAGCTTATGAGGCGGGAATAGAATTTTTCATCCACAAACCCATAAACGTCACCGAAACCGTAAGCGTAATTTCAAAGGTAGAGGAGATGATAAGACTAAAAACCGCGGTGGAGAGGATAAGGGAAACGGTAACGGGAGCGGCAATACCGGAAGGACCCCAAAGGGAAAGGCATAAAATGACAAAAGTGGATTATTTGCTGGCGGATTTAGGAATTTTGGGCGAGGCGGGAAGCGAAGATATAAAACTTCTAATGGAAAATTACGATAGCATAAAGAAGAAGACGGCAAACCTGCAGGAGTTATACGGATTTTTAAAGGATTATTATGAAAAGACGGCAAGGAAAAAATCTTCCGATCTCAAAGCCATAGAGATGAGGATAAGAAGGGCGATAAGTAAAGCAATGGATAACATAGCATCCCTCGGTTTGGAGGATTATAACGGCGAACAGTTCATGAGGTATGCTCCCGTTCTATTTGATTTTAAGGAGGTAAAAAAACAGATGGATTTTTTGAGAAACAAATCCGCCGAAGGTGGAAAAATTAACGTAAAAAAATTTTTAGAGGGCTTGGCGTTTCTTTCTAGGACTTAAAAAAATCCCCCGGGAAGTCCCGAGGGATTTTTTAATTTTTCTTTGTGCTTTTCATAAGCTTTGATTTTTGAATGAAGTATCCCACCGCAAGGAGAATAGCTCCTATAGTGTCTGTGGAAAGGCCCGGAGTTACCAAAAGGACGCCACCGACGAAAAAGATTATCCTTTCCACAAAGGATTGGATTGTCAGCAAAAACCCGGATACGGCGGAGCTTACCGCTATGATACCTATAACGGAGGTTATAATAATGAGCAGGATATCGAGGGTGCTGTGGACGTTTATCAAGAGAAGCGACGGATTGTATACGAATATATACGGCACTAGAAACGCTGCTATCGCAAGTTTGGCGGCATTAAAGCCGGTCTTTAGCGGGTTAGCCTTAGCTATGCCCGCACCGGCAAAGGCGGCTAATGCCACCGGTGGGGTGACATCGGCTATTATTCCGAAATAAAAGGCGAACATATGGGCCGCAAGCGTTGGAACGTTCAGCATCAAAAGTGCGGGTGCCGCTATTGTGGAAGTTATGACGTAGTTTGCGGTGGTGGGCACTCCCATTCCGAGTATCAGTGAAGTGAGCATCGTAAAGAAAAGGGTAAAAAAGAGGTTTCCTCCCGCAAGGCCAACAAGGGAACTTCCCATCTTAAGGCCCAGTCCCGTCAGCGTTACCACACCTATTATTATACCCGCACAGGCGGTGGCGGCAATTACCCCAAGGGCATTCCTTGCTCCCTGTTCCAGCCCGGTTACTATGTCGCCTAAGCTTATCCTCGTGTTTTTTCTGAGCATCGCGGTAGCTATGGAAAATACTATGGCGTAAAGAGCCGCCTTCATCGGAGTGTAACCCGTTACCAAGAGGTAGACTATGGCTAAAAGGGGGAACATCAGATGCCCGCGCTCCATGAGGATGCTTTTTATTTTAGGCAGCTCATCCTTGCTTAAACCCCGAAGTCCCAGCCTTTTTGCCTCAATGTGCACGCCGGTCCATACGCCAAAGTAGTACAAAAGGGCGGGAATTGCAGCGGATATGATTATTTTGTTGTAGGGTATCTGGGTGAATTCCGCCATGAGAAAGGCGGCGGCACCCATGATCGGTGGCATCAGCTGACCTCCGGTAGATGCGGTGGCCTCCACAGCTCCTGCAAATTCCGGCTTGTAGCCTAAGCTCTTCATCATAGGAATAGTAAAACTACCGGTTCCCACCACGTTTGCTACCGAGCTTCCCGAAACGGTGCCCATAAGGCCGCTGGAAAGCACCGCCACTTTTGCAGGCCCGCCCGAAGCCCACCCTGCGATGGCGTTGGCAAGGTCGATGAAAAACTGCCCCATGCCGGTTTTTTCGAGATAAGCTCCGAACAATATGAAGAGGAATATGAATGTCGAGGATACACCGATGGGTATGCCAAAAATGCCTTCCGTGGTAAAGAACAGGTGCTGCACTAGAGTGGGCAGGTCCGCACCCCTATGGGCCAGCTGTCCCGGGATGAAAGGCCCAGCTAAGGCGTATATTATGAAAAGAACTGCAATAGTTACTATCGGTAGACCCACAACCCTTCGGGCGGCTTCCAGTACGAGTAGCACGCCTAAGAGGCCGACGATGAAGTCCGTTGAATTTACGGTACCGGCTCTGAGCACCAGGCTTTTATAGTTGATTACCGTGTAAAGCGGTACGGCAGCCCCGATTATTGCTATCAGAAGGTCAACCGGATGAATTCTGTCCCTCGGCCAGCTTTTTTTTGCGGGATAAAGTAGGAAGATAAGGCAAAAGCCGAAGGAAAGGTGTATGGAGCGCTGTATCATGGCATCCAGCACACCGAATACCGCGGTGTAAAGCTGAAAAACGGAAAAGGTTATGGCGATAGCTGCGATGACCTTTGCGGCAAAACCTTCGAGTTTTCTGTAGTCGGACTCCTTGTCGTATTTTCTTAGAATATCTTCGGCGTCCGCATCCGAAACGGTGGTATTTAAGGGTTTTTCCGGCATGTTTACACTCCTTTCTCCTTCGATTTTTTTCTCAAAGCCCATCGATTTTCGGTGTAAATGGTGATAAGGTCCTCGCTCCTTGCGATATCAAGAAAATCCAATCTTTTACCGTCAACTGTTATTGAATGACCGGGGAGCGGAGAAACCCTGAGGGATAACCTGGAAAAAGTCCGTTTTTCTCTTATGACGAACTGCCCGTTTTCGTTTTTGAAAATTCCTCCGGTGGAGAAGGGAAGACCCGTTCCCTGAGAATAGAACCGAACTTCGTTTAGAGTTATTTTATTATCCGCACTTATTTCATATAACTCGTACACCGGGGTTTTTTCTATTGAGTGGATGAAGGTAATTGTGAATTTGCCGCTTATTACCGGAATTACGGTCTTTTTGTTTTCATCTTCGTTTAAAATGATGATCACGGTTTTCCGGTCGATCTGGAAGCGGGAAAAGAATATCGCCGCTAATAAAACCAAAATTAAAAGAAAAACGCTTTTTTTTGTTTTCATAAAACGAGCATTGGAATAACTCCAATGCTCGATCATCCCTCCTAAAAATTATTTGCCTTTTTCGTTAAAATACTTTTCCGCTCCAGGGTGAAGCGGTATTGACATACCTTCCTTTCCGGTCTCGGGCTTTATGAGTTCGCCCACTGAATGGGCCGCCTTTAGCCTTTCGAGGTTTTCATACATGGTCTTCACCAGGTTGTAGGCGGTTTCTTCGTCCATCTTGGAGCTCACCGCGAGCATAGATTTTACGGATACGGTCTTAACGTCTTCGGTCTGTCCGTTGTAAGTGTTGGCCGGGATTACCATCTTGGTGTAGAAGGGGTATTTTGCTATGAGAGCGTCCGCGGTTTTGTCATCCACCGGAATTATCACTATCTTGTGCTGGGCGGCTATATCCTGCACGGCTGCAGTCGGGAAGCCCGCCGTGACGAAAGCTGCATCGATGTTACCGTCTTTCAAGTTGTTGGCGGCTTCGGCAAAGCTGAGGTACTGCACCTGAATGTCGTTGTAAGTAATTCCCGCGGCCTCCAGAATCTGCCTTGCATTAGCTTCGGTACCGCTGCCTGCCGCACCTACCGCCACCTTCTTGCCCTTGAGGTCCGAAAGGGTCTTAATTCCTTTGTCGGCCCTTGTAACTATTTGAATGGTTTCGGGGTATAACGTGGCAAGACCCCTTATATCCTCATACTTGTTGTCCTTGAACATTTCCGTGCCATTGTACGCGTAATAGGCTATGTCGTTTTGGACGAAAATTACTTCGGCTTTACCGTCTTTTAAGAGGTTTACGTTGGCAACCGATGCTCCGGTGCTTTGAGCGGTAGCGTTGACACCCTTGATATTTTTATTCCAGATTTCCGCCAGCGCCCCGCCCAGGGGGTAGTAGGTTCCGGAAGTTCCGCCGGTGGCTATATTGATGAATTTTTGCCCGCCGGAATTTTGCCCTCCGCTGCAGCCTGCTACAAGAACGGCCAAGAGCAAGGCTGCAGCTACGAGTGCAAGTGCCTTCTTCATCTTCCAACCTCCCTTTTGTCGTTTAATTTTTTCTTTTTTTATTTTAGTGTACAAGTAACTCTTTATATACAATTTACTACAAAATCCTTCACGGGATGGATTTATGTATACAGTATTATTGGAGGCGGGAAAAAAGGGGGGTTGGCTACCCCCCTTTTTGAGCTAGGACGCCTTCTTTTTCAGCAACAACACCATAAAAGCCGTTACTACGGTGCCCGCGATTATCGAAATCACGTACATCGGCAGGTTTCCGACGGCATTAGGGATTGGGAGGACGAATATACCTCCATGGGGCACCCTCAAAGTTGCTCCGAAGAGCATGGACAGGGCGCCGGTCACCGCAGAACCCACCATGATCGAAGGAATGACCTTTAGAGGGTCGGCGGCTGCAAAAGGTATCGCTCCTTCGGTTATAAACGAGATACCCAGTACCCAGGCAGCTTTGCCCGCTTCTATTTCATCATCTGTGAAGCGGTCTTTTGCGATTAGTGTGGCAAGGGCCAATCCTAACGGGGGAGTCATACCTGCGGCCATTACTGCGGCCATAGGCGTGTAGATTCCCGACGCCAAGAGGCCTGTGGCAAAGGTATAGGCGGCTTTGTTCACAGGACCTCCCATATCGAAGGCCATCATGAGACCCAATATGAGCCCCAGCAATACGGCGTTGGACTTGCTCATGCCCGTAAGCCAGTTGGTGAGGGCTGTCATTATTGATTTGATCGGGGTGCCTATAACGTAAATCATAAGAAGGCCGACTATGAGACATGATAATACTGGTAGCACAAGCACGGGCATTATGCCTTCTAAAGTCTTGGGAAGTTTAATACTCCTTTTTATGAAGTCTACGGTATAACCTGCAAGAAAACCGGAAATTATGCCACCCAGGAAACCTGCACCTGTACTGACTGCCAGCATACCGCCGACCATACCCGGCACGAGACCCGGTCTGTCGGCTATAGAATAGGCGATATACCCTGAGAGCACGGGCACCATGAGCGCAAAGGCCGAACCGCCACCTATCTGCATTAAAGCGGCCGGCAGGGTCCCCTCGTTCTTAAAGGCGTTTATGCCGAATGCAAAGGATATAGCGATAAGGATACCTCCAGCGACTACGAAGGGAATCATGTACGACACGCCTGTCATGAGGTGTTTATAAGCTCCTGTACGGGCTGCCGACCTTTTCCTGTGAATTTCTTCGACCCTTTCCAGGTAATCCGCGGATTTCTCCATTTTGAGAGCCTTTTCTATGAGCGATTTGGCATCCTTAATGGCCTGTTCCACAGGGACTTCTAGAATAGGTTTTCCATAAAATCTGCTTTTGTCTACCTTTGTGGCGGCGGCGATTATTACCGCATCCGCGTTTTTTATATCCTCTTCGGATAATTTGTTTTCAATGCCCACGGAGCCCTGGGTCTCCACTTTAATTTCTACTCCCAGTTCCTTAGCGGCTATAGATAAGTTCTCGGCAGCCATGTAAGTATGGGCTATGCCCGTCGGACAAGCCGTTACCGCTACTATTTTTTTCATGTAAAACCCTCCTCAAAATTGGTTTTGTGCTAATCAAAATTCAGAGCTTCCAATACTTTTTCCTCGGTATCGGCCTCGTAAAGCGCCTTTCTCACCTCCTCGTGCATCAGTTTTCTTGAAAGGGTGCTGATGAGCTTGAGGTGCAGGTCGTGAGATTCTTCCGGGACGGCTATAAGGAAGAACAAATAAGCGGGCTTGCCGTCGAGGGAATCAAAATCTATACCTCTTTCGGATTTGCCGAAAGCTATAGCAGCGCCCTTTACAGCTTTACTTTTGCCGTGGGGGATAGCAATGCCCATTCCGATACCGGTAGAATACGTTTTTTCTCTTTCCCAGACGGCCTCAAAGAACTCTTCTTTATCGGTAATAGAACCGGTTTTGGCAAGAAGGGAAATTAGCTCCTTTATTACCGATTCTTTGTCGGAACTTTTTAGATTAAGATTGATTCTATCCTTGCTCAGGATGTCACCGATTTTCATAAAAATCTCCTTTCAAAAAGGAATTTCGATTATGCTTACTTGGTTGATGAGGTTATTAAAGGATTCGGTGTCAATGGGTTGCGTACCTTCTCTGGTTACCGCACAGGATGCAGCGGCAGATGCCATTTTCACCGCCTGAATCGTGTCAAGGCCCTTATCTAGGGCTAGGGCGAAACCTGCCACCATTGCATCCCCTGCCCCAGCCGTGCTTCTAACTTTAACATCCAATGGTGGAACAAAGTAAGCCTTATCCTGCGTGACCGTCAGGCTGCCCCGGGACCCCATGGATACTGCAACAATTTTTACGCCCTTTTCAATAATGGGCAGTGCAGCCGAAATTATCTCTTTATCGGTTTTCAGGTCCTTTCCCACCAGCCCGGAAAGCTCGTGGATATTGGGCTTTATAAGGTGAGGAGAGGCTTCAATGCCAAGTTTGAGTGCCTCGCCTTCAGCGTCAAGAATCACCTTTGCACCGGAGCTTTTCGTACTCAAAATTATTTCTTTGTAAAAATCCTTCTTTAATCCCGGAGGCAGGCTGCCTGCCAATACCACTACTTTGGCCTTAAAAGCCCAGGATTTTATTTTTTCTATCAGGGATCTTGCTTCAGAAGAATCCACTTCGGGCCCGGGTTCGTTTATATCCGTAAAGGTAGACGAATCCTCTTCGATTAGTTTTATGTTTACCCTTATCGGTTTTTGTATGATTGTAAAGTCGGTGGATATTCCCAAATCTTCCAAATACTTTGCTGCGAAATCATCGCTGCGGCCTAGGAATCCAAGGCACACTGCATCACCGCCGAGGGCTTTTATGTTTTTGGCGACGTTTATGCCTTTGCCGCCAACATCTACCCGGGACCTTAAGACCCTGTTTATCTTTCCGATTTTAAAATTTTTCAGTACAATGGTTCTGTCCAAAGCCGGATTGGCCGTAACTGTTATGATCAATGCCGTCACCCTTTCTGCGGATATATGATTTCCGTTCCCGCTTCCTCAATGGAACTTACCCATTTTAGGTCTACGTTCCGGTCGGTTATAATAGCGGCAATGTCCGATAGACTTGCAAATTTTACGAAGGCTGAAATACCGAATTTCGAATGGTCGGCCACTATGTAGGGTTGGGACGATATTTTGAGCATTACTTTTTTTGTTGCTGCCTCAATGATATTGGGGGTGGTAACGCCGTTGAGGTCGATGCCGTTTGCTCCGATGAAAGCCTTATCGACATTAAATTCTTTTAAGTTTTTCTCGGCAATTGGACCCACGAGGGCCGCGGTTTCTTTCCTGAATATACCCCCGACCATGATTACTTCTATTTCCTTATCGGCAAAAAGCTCCATTGCTATGACAGGCGAGTTAGTAACAACGGTTATTTTTTTTCCCTTGAGGTTTTTGGCTACGCTTAAAGTAGTGGTTCCCGAATCAAGGAGGACCGTGTCGCCATCCTTTACCAATTCCGCTGCAAGCTTTCCGATTTCCTGCTTTGAAGCGGCTTCTTTTGATTCCTTTTCCGAATACGTGGGCTCGTAATGGGAGTGCTGCAGGATTGCACCGCCGTGAGTTCTTTGGATGTAGCCCTTGTCTTCCAGAAACTGCAGGTCCCTCCTTATTGTGGATTCGGACACGTTAAAGGTCCTCGCGAGTTCCGAGACGGTTATGCTTTTAATATTTTTTATCATATCGGCTATTTTTAATCTGCGCTCTTCCGCAAACAAGGTCATACCCCCAAAATGATCGTTTATGATGAAATTTTGCCGGTAATAGTGCACGAATACGATTAAATATGCTCAATTATGATTATATTGTCCTCAAATATTTTTGTCAATTGAAAATTCACAAAAAGTGACATTGCTGATGGTTATGGTATAATAAATGTAACAAAACTAATTTTTAGGGGGGTCTTTTTTGAATAATAAAGCTAGCGCGATCCTCGCTATAGTAGTAGTGGTTGCTTTTCTTTTAGTATTCGCCTTTTCGAGCTACAATGGCCTCGTGGCTGCCGAGGAGAACGTGAACAGCAAGTGGAGCCAGGTGGAAAATCAGCTTCAAAGGAGAGCTGACCTCATACCCAACTTGGTGGAGACGGTAAAGGGCTATGCCGCCCACGAACAGGAAATCTTTACCGAGGTTACGAGGGCCCGCGAAAAGCTAATTAGTGCCGGGTCTGTTGCGGAAAAGGCCCAGGCCGATGCAGAACTTACCAGTGCCCTTTCCAGGCTTTTGGCCATAGTGGAAAACTACCCAACGCTTAAGGCCGATGCCAACTTCAGGCAGCTAGCCGACGAGCTTGCAGGCACCGAAAACCGAATTGCCGTGGCCAGGATGGACTACAACAACGCGGTACAAAGGTACAACAGCAAGATTAGGAGCTTCCCGACGGTGATAATCGCCAGGATTATGGGGTTTGAGAAAAAGGAGTACTTCAAAGCTGAAGAGGGGGCTTACGAGGTACCTAAGGTGGACTTCAGCGGTAAAGGAGAATAATCGAGATGAAAAAAGCAAAGCTTCCCATTTTTTGGCTCGCAGCCGCAGCGGTTTTACTTCTTTGCTTTTCAACATTTTTAAAAGAAGCTGCGGCGCAAGAGCCGGTACCGTCAAGGCCTTCGGAACTCGTCTACGTCTACGATTATGCGGGCCTCATCGATGAGGCTGATGAGGCGAAGATGAGGGCCGTTGCAAAGGCGATCGATAGCAAGACCGGCGCCCAGATAGTGGTGGTAACGGTAAACGACCTTGCGGGGAGGACGATAGAGGACTACGCATTAGAGCTTTTTAGAAGCTGGGGCATAGGGGATAAGGAAAAGAACAACGGCGTGCTGATACTGGTAAACAGGGAGAACCTGCTCGCTGGCAAAAGCGGCAGGATTCGGATAGAGGTGGGCTACGGCCTTGAGGGAGCCATAACCGACGGAAAGGCCGGGTGGATTCTGGACAATTTCGCCCTCCCAGCCTTTGAAGAAGGGGAATATTCGAAAGGGATTTTGGATACATTTATGGCTGTTGCATCAAGCGTAGCGGAAGAATACGGCCTAAACATGGAAGAAGGAGAATTTAAGGAGCTTTCGGCGTACTCCGGGGAAGAGGAGTTTCCTCTAGAAGCGGCAGTTGCCATATTGTTTTTCGTAGTATGGTGGATAATAGTTATATCAGGCATGCGCAGGGGATTTTGGCGCAGGCCGCCGGGAGGCGGATTCGGCCCCTTCCGCGGTCCCTTCGGCGGCGGCTTTTTCGGCGGAGGATTTGGCGGAGGCTTCGGTGGTGGAGGGGGATTCGGAGGAGGCTCCAGCGGCGGCGGTGGCGCGAGCAGGTAAGATTTTGCACTTTCGGGAGGTGAAAACGCATTGAAGGTCTATATAAAGGGCATCGGTGAAAGGACTTACGAAAGCCCCCTAACTTTGCGCGAAATCGCCGAAGGAGTAAAGGATGCCTTTTCTTCTCCGACGGCTGCCGCAGTGTTGAACAACCGGGTCTACGACCTCAACCACGTCATAGAAGATGATGCTGACGTGGAATTTCTCGACCTTTCCACCGAAACCGGCATGAGGATATACGTGAGGACCCTTGCTTTCATTTTCATAAAGGCGGCGAGCGACGTCCTGCCCGGTTGTAGAGTGATGGTGGAACACTCCATAGGAAACGGAATCTACTCTGAAATCCAGTGGAAAGAGCCGATTGACTCAGACGACGTTAAGGCCGTAGAAATGAGGATGCGGGAGCTCGTCGAAAGGGACCTTCCTATAATCAAAAAAAAGGTCCCGACCGAAGAGGCGGCGGTATATTTCAAAAAAATGGGTTGGGACGACAAGGTAAGGCTGCTCAAATACTTGAAGGAAGACCACGTCGACTTATACGAGCTTGACGGGATGATGGACTACTTTGCAGGGATTTTGGTCCCCTCTACCGGATACGTGCGGTGGTTTGCCTTAAAGTACTACCTCCCCGGCGTAATCCTGCAACACCCGGAGCCGGAGGCTCCGCTGGAAATCCCGCCCTTCGACGAACAGCCCAAACTTTTCAAAGTATTCCGGGAGTCCGAACGCTGGGCTCACATACTGGGGATAGCCGATGCCGGTGCATTGAACGAATATATAGTATCGGGAAGGGCAGGAGAAATAATTAGGATAGCGGAAGCCCTGCATGAAAAAAAGATAGCTCAAATCGCCGATTTGATTTGCGAAAACAGGGATATGCTGAGGGTAATACTGATAGCAGGCCCGTCTTCTTCCGGAAAGACCACCTTCGCCCAGAGGCTTATGGTGCACCTCATGGTAAACGGGGCAAAGCCCCTTGCCATATCGTTGGACGACTATTTCGTGGACCGGGAAAAAACCCCTTTGGGAGAGGACGGAAAGCCCGACTTTGAAGCTTTGGAGGCCATAGACATCGAACTTTTCAACCGGCAGCTTGCGGCTTTGATACAGGGGAAAGAGGTATACCTGCCAAAGTACGATTTCATCACAGGCAAAAGGGAGTTTCGCAAGTACCCCGTAAAAATTGAAAAGGACCAGCCCATCATCATAGAAGGCATCCACGCGTTAAACGAAAATCTCACCTTTGCCATCCCCAAAAAGGATAAGTTCAAAATTTACGTGAGCGCCCTGACCCAGCTTTCCATAGATAACCACAACTATATTTCCACTGCCCATACAAGGCTTTTTAGGCGAATAGTGCGGGACAGCCGCACCCGAGGGGCGGATGCCTTAAAGACCATTGCTATGTGGCCTTCTGTGCAAAAGGGGTCGAAAAAATACGTCTTCCCCTTTCAGGAAGAGGCCGACGTCATGTTTAACTCCGCTCTGGTCTATGAATTTGCGGTATTAAAGAAATACGCAGAGCCACTTTTGAAGAAAATAGGCGAGGAATTTCCCGAACACGTGACGGCGAGGTACCTTTTAAAGCTCCTCGAGCACTTCGAGCCCCTCCAGGACGAACGGGAAATACCCGCGAATTCGATAATCCGTGAATTTATTGGAGGAAGCTGCTTCAAAGTAGGATAAAAAAACCCGGGCTGGATTTTGTCGGCAAATATTGGTATAATTGTAGACACACAACATTAATAAAGAAGGGGAGCTTGCTTATGAAAGTGTCAGTGAGCGGCAAAAACATCGAGGTAACCCCGGCTCTGAGGGAATACGCCGAGAAAAAAATCGGAAAATTGAGCAGGCATTTCAATTACTTAAATAACGACAACCTGGAGGCCCAGGTGACATTTCACGTTGAAAAGGGAAGGCACATAGTGGAAGTTACCATTCCGGTGAACGACATAATCTTGAGGGGCGAAGAGGAAACCCAGGACATGTATTCTTCCATTGACCTGGTGGTGGAAAAGTTAGAAAGGCAGATAGAAAAGTTTAAGACCAGGCTCACCAAGGCCTTGCGCAGAGAATCTCAGAAGGAAAGCGGCCTTACCCTCGATGAACAGGCAGAAGATGAAGAACTGAAGGTAGTAAAAGTGAAGCGGTTTGCTGTAAAGCCCATGAATGTTGACGAAGCGGTGCTTCAGATGAACCTCCTCGGGCACAACTTCTTCGTTTTCACCAACGCCGAAACCGACGAGATAAACGTGGTGTACAGAAGAAAGGATGGAAACTACGGGCTCATCGTCCCCGAAATGATGTAGCCTGCCCTGCCGGGCGGGCTTTATTTTTTAGA
This sequence comes from Tepidanaerobacteraceae bacterium, assembly GCA_030446005.1. Taxonomy (GTDB): domain Bacteria; phylum Bacillota; class Thermosediminibacteria; order Thermosediminibacterales; family Thermosediminibacteraceae; genus Fervidicola. The sequence continues at coordinate 23,891 of JASUSP010000009.1, forward strand.
AAAAAGCAGGAAAAAAATAAACATACGTCGAACTATACCAAAAAATAGAAAGTTTTGCTAGAAAGGCTAAAAAGTTATGCTGCTTGGTGGAATAAATAAAATCGCCGGCTTTTTCATAGACGCCCTCTACCCGGAAAAGCCCTACTGCATACTTTGCGGCTCAAGGCTGAAAAGGGGCGAAAGATTGATATGTTCTGGCTGCCTGGGAAAGATGGAACCGTTGAGCCCTCCTTTGTGTTTGAAATGCGGAAGGCCTTTAGAACGGGAAAATTCGATTTGCGAAGACTGCAGGGGGAAAAACCGCCACTTCGTGGAGGCCAGGGCTTTTGGCGCCTACAGAGGGGTTTTAAAAGATATCATCCACCTTTACAAGTACCGGGGAGAGTCCGGACTTTGCGAACTGATAGGCGAAAAAATGTGCGAAACTTTAAAAAATCAAAACTGGCCTCCCTTTGATTACTTGATCCCCGTCCCCCTGCACCCGGAAAGGGAAAGAGAAAGGGGCTTCAATCAGTCCCTCTTGCTTGCCGAGGAAATAAGCCAAAGGACTGGCGTTCACGTTTTCAGAGGCCTTATCAGGACAAGGCCGACCGAACACCAGAGCCTCCTCGAGAAAGGCCTGAGAGAGGCCAACGTGGCAGGAGCCTTTGCGGTAAAGCACGGCCCTGCGATAAATGGAAAAACGCTTCTTTTAATCGACGACGTGTATACCACCGGCAGCACGGCGGACGAATGCTCGAAGGCGCTGCTTTCTGCCGGGGCGGCCGGGGTTTACGTCCTTTGTGCCGCAAGAGGTTAATTTTTGGGAGGTGAGCAATTTGGAGCTCAGGAACTGTCCGGTGTGCGGCAAGGTCTTCGTTTATGTCACGAGGAACCTTTGCCCCGAGTGCGCCGCCAAAGAGGAAGAGGAATTCCGAAAGGTAAAGGAGTATCTATACGAAGTGCCCGGGGCTACCATGGAAGAGATTTCAGAAAAAACAGGAGTCCCTCCCAAGAAGATCCTGGAGTTTTTGAGGGAAGGCAGGCTTATTTTAAAGAAAGAAAACGTAAATATGATCCTTCGATGCGAGATGTGCGGCGCCCCGATTCTCACAGGCAGGTTGTGCGACAAATGCGCAAACGAAATGAAGAAAAAATTCGGCGTGGCTAAAGTACCTTTGCAGCAAAGGGAAGACATGAAGGGGAAAATCCACCTTTCGCGCTACCAGGACGAAAAATCAAGATAAAATGCCAAGAAAACCGAAGATTATGCAAAATTTTATGAGAAAAAAGGGGCATTTTTGCCCTTTTCCCCTTTCATTTCCTGGGCAATAGATTCGATAAAATATTAGGAAAGCTTGCGAAAGGGGTAAAACCATGAACATCGAAAGGATTGGATTAGGGGGCATAGCGAAGGTATACGAAAACTTTACAAAGGATGCCGATAAAAAGCTAAAAGATAAGGGCGAAAGCCGTCCAGAAGACAGCGTGAGCCTTTCTGCCGATGCCATTGAGATAAAGAAAGCCTTGGAATACGCGTCAAAGGTGGACGAAGTAAGGCAGGACAGGGTGGTGGAACTTAAAGAGAGGATACAAAAAGGCACGTACGACGTCGAAGGAAGGCTCATCGCTGAAAAGATGGTGGAGGATTATCTTAAGGGAATATTGATTTAGCGGGGGCTTTTTTATGAACTTTGAGGGCTTAGTTGACGAACTCATCAGGAATTTGAAAAATCAAACAGAACTTTACCGGGAGCTCCTTTTGCTTTCCGAGAAAAAGACCGACGTGCTTATAAGAGGCGATGTGAAGGCATTAGAAGAGATAACCCGGGTGGAGCAGGAAATGGTTTTAAAGCTGGGGGAAATAGAAGGCGAGAGGATTAAAATTACAGAGTCGCTTTGCGGCGAAAATGCTACGGCTGAAAAGCTGAAAGACGTCCTCCCGGAGGGGAAAAAGAGCGAGCTTGAAAGCATTGTAGCAAAAATGAAGGATACCCTTTTAAAGCTCCAACGCCGGAATGAAATCAACGAAAAGCTCATCAGGCGGGCTTTAGAATACATTAACTTTTCCATAGAGCTAATGACTTCAGCGGTTAAAAAACCTGCGGGCTACGATGCGGAGGGCAGAACATCCGAAGATGAGACCTTGAATATAATTGACAAAAAAGCATAAGACAGGCGGTGATACTTTGTATTCCAGCTTTTTTGGGATAGAGATAGCGAAAAGGGCGCTCTTTGCCCAGCAGAGGGCCCTTGAGAACGTATCACATAACGTAGCTAACGCCAACACTCCTGGTTACTCCCGCCAGAGGCCGGTGATGGAAGCCACTTTCATGAAGCCCTACGGCATGATTTCCACGGGAGCCGGGGTTTACCAGCCCGGCACCGGCGTGAAAGTGGCCGACATCGTGAGGATAAGGGACGACTTTGCCGACATGCAGTACAGGGACGAAAACTCCTCACTGGGCCAATGGTCGGTGCAGGCCGACATCCTGCGGCAGGTAGAGGCGGTTTTCAACGAACCCTCCGATATAGGCGTATCATCGGTGCTCACCCAATTCTGGCAGGCCCTGGAGGAGCTTTCTAAAAACCCGGAGGCTATAGAAATAAGGGAGACGGTAAAGGAACGGGCGGTGACCCTGGCGGATACGGTAAACCATACGGCAATACAATTAAGTGAAATTATCGATGATGTGAACTTTAAGATATCGGTGAAGGTAAATGAAATAAACACCCTTGCAAGGCAGATTGCTGCCTTGAATTCCGAAATCCAGCAGCTCGAGATAAGAGGCGTGACAGCTTCCGACCTCAGGGATAAGAGGGACCTTTTGCTCGACCAGCTTTCGAAAATCGTGGATATCAAGACCTACGAGAACGAAAACGGTATTTTTACTGTTAACGTAGGAGGGACCATCCTGGTAAAGGGCAGCGAGACATCTCCCGTAACTTTTGACACGGCAAATCCCGATGATAGGCCCATCTGGAAGGACTACAACCTGCCGCTTTCCATGAAGTCCGGAGAACTAAAGGGACTTTTAGAATTGAGGGAGAAAGTATCGGGGTATTTCGAAAGCCTAAGGACCTTTGCTGAAGTTTTCGTCCAGAACTTCAACGAAATCCACAAAGAGGGCTACGACCTCTACGGCGAGCCGGGACGGGATTTTTTCATGTTGAGCCAAAGCGATGACGGCTCCCTCATGTTCGTAAGTCCAGACATCTTAAGCGATGTCAAGAGGATAGCTGCGGCGGAAACTTCAACAGGTGTTCCGGGGGACAACCGGAATGCCCTGAAGCTTGCCGATCTTAGGTACGCTTATCTGGAAAGACTAAACGGCACCATCGACGACTATTACGGTGCCCTGATTTCAAATATAGGCATAGATTCCCAGGAAGCTGCAAGAATGGCCGAAGCCCAGGAATACATGGTAAGCCAGCTCGACGAGAGAAGGAAGGAAATTTCCTCCGTCTCAATAGACGAAGAGATGACAAAGATGATAATGTACCAGCACGCATATAACGCCGCTGCGAGGATGGTGACGGCCCTGGACGAAATGCTGGAAACCATAGTAAACCGCATGGGCATAGTAGGAAGGTAGGGATGAGTAGATGAGGATAACCCAGAATATGCTCGCTGAAGCTTTTATGAGGAACCTTTCGAGCAATTTGAGGAGGTTAGGAGAAAAACAGGACCAGCTTTCCTCCGGAAAGAAGGTGAGGCTTCCTTCCGACGACCCGGTTTCTGCGGTGTTTGCCATGCGCCTCAGGAATACCCTCCTTTCCATAGACCAGTATGCCAAGAACGTAGATGATGCGGTGACCTGGCTTCAGAATACCGAAACTGCCCTTCAAAACACCGGAGAAATACTGCAGAGGATAAGGGAGCTGGTGGTATACGCTTCTAACGGAACCTTAACTGAAGCAGATCGAAAGGCAATATTAGACGAGATAGCCCAGCTCAAAGAGCAGATTTTGCAGGAAGCCAACGCATCTTATAATAACAAGTACCTCTTTGGCGGATACCGGACCGACATCAGGCCTTTTTCCTACGATGCAAGCGGAAAGATAGTTGCAAATCCGGCTTTCGCCTACCTCACTAAGGTGGAAGTGCTGTCCGACACTGGCGCAGGAGGAAGCGGGCAAACCGGCTTTAAAGCTGCATCGGTGGATGTGGCAAAGCTGGGAGATAGTATCGGTTTTGGTAAGTATACGATAATAATTTCGAACTTCGACGATACAAATATGACTGCAGATATTGAAATAAAAGATGAGGGTGGGAATACAATTGCAAGGGCTTCAGGAGTCAACGTCGACGAAGATGGACAGGAAATATCCGGGGTGGATGACCTCGGGAATCCGGATGCTTCTCGGAATTTCTTCCTCAATTTCAAAAACTTCCCGTTGAAAGGCGACGGCACTGTAGTTTTAAGCCTTTACGCCGAAAGGAAAAATTCGTACAACCTGGGAAGGCTTAACACCATGGACGTTGCACTGTACGGCGATGAGGTTTTTTCGGAAATATTTAAGACCGTCGAGAGTATAGAGCAAGACCTTCGCAACAACGATTCGGCCTCACTTTCGTCGAGGCTTTCCGATTTGGACGATGCCATAAACATTTTGTTAAAATTCCGCTCCCAGGTGGGGGCAAAGATAAACCGCCTGGAAGCCACGAAGACCAGGATAGAAAACAACCGGATAGACTACACGGCCCTGCTTTCGAAGACTGAAGACATTGATATAGCTCAGGTAATAATGGACCTGAAGATGGAGGAAAACGTCTACAGGGCTTCTCTTGCGGTGGGCGCGAGGATAATCCAGCCAACCCTTGTGGACTTTTTGGGATAAATTAAATCGGCCTGAATGTAAGGCCTATTTTTATCTCGCTCAATATTTTTGTCCGTATGGCCTGTCCCTTTTGCCTTTTTCTTTCATTTTCTGCAGCCTGCTGGAGGTGTAAATAAGTGCAGGTTTACACCCTGGACATCCAATTTTCATTCGGGAGTCTCGGAATAGAGTACAAAAGAGGGAATATGGAGATAAAAAATGACTTTGCCGGAGGCTTCGAACTAAAAAAGAGGGCTCCTGAGCTCGACGTCCATGTCGAACTTCCCGGGATCGAAAGGATAGATCTCAAAGCCCCCTTTTCGGAAATCGGTCTTGCCGACATGCCTACCCTCGCGACGCAGTGGTTTTACGAGGCAAAGGATTTAACCTGGCAGGCTGTGGAAAAGATAGCGCAAGAAGGCGATGCCCTCGGGGCCATCGAAAAAGGGATATCTATAGCCGATCTTGCGGAGCAAAACGCCTTCCCCGAAAAGGACTTCAATGTGGACATAATACCAAAGACCCCGCCGGAGGTCTACTTCCGTGAAGGAAAGGTGGATGTGAGCCTGAAGGAAGGCTACGTAGATGTGAGCGTGAACCCCTTTCCTGTTGACATATCTTACGAATATGGCAAGGTAAGGCCTTATCTTGAAAAACCCCCTTACATAAAGATAATTGCCGTAAAAATAGGCAAGTATATGGATGTCAAGGTTTAAATATTGGAGAAATATGGTAAGATATACTAGGGTGGTATCTTGATGCTTTCAAATAATCAGGAGGGTAAAGGAAAGGGTATCAATATTGATGAAAAGATACTAAATGAACTACGTCGTATTTTTGAGAAATACCCGGTGCAAAAAGTTCTCCTTTTCGGCTCAAGGGCCAGGGGAGATTATAAAAAGACTTCAGATGTGGATTTGGCTGTTTTTTCGGAAAATATTTCGGATAGAGAATTTAACCTTCTAGTAGATGAGATAAATGAAGTAGATACGGCCCTCTCCTTTGACGTGGTTCACTTTGAAAATTTAGAAAAAGAGGCCCTGAAAGAAAAAATAATTGAGGATGGGATTTTGGTATATGAGAGAAAGGATAATTGAAAGGTTTAATGACTTTGTAAATGCATTGAAAAGGCTGGAAGAAGGCATAAATTTTGAACCTTCTAATGAGATAATTGTTGATGGAGTTATCCAGAGGTTTGAGTTTATCTTTGAACTTGCATGGAAGCTTATCAAGGATTGCCTTGAATACGAGGGAATAGAAGTAAAGAGCCCGAGAAGCGCAATAAAAGAAGGTTTTAAAGCCGGGATAATATCCGACGGAGAAGCATGGATCGAGATGTTAATTGATAGGAATAAGACCTCCCATATATACGACGAAAGGGAAGCAAGGGCGATTTACGACAAGATAAAGTCTTTTTACGTCGGTTTGTTAAGAGAGCTAAAGGATTGTGCGGAAAAGTATATCGGAAAATAAACCAAAAACTAGACCAAAAAACCGGAGGAAAAAAGTAATGAAAATAAAAACGAAATTTTTCGGCGAGATCGAAGTGGTGGAAGAAAAGATAATAAACTTCCCAAACGGCATAATAGGCTTTGAAGATTTAAAAAAATTCATCCTCATAGACCACCCCGGAAGCGATGTAATAAAATGGCTGCAGTCGGTGGACGATGCTAATATTTCTCTCCCGGTGGCAGATCCAACGGCCTTTTACCCCGATTATTCTCCGGAAATATCAAGGGACAACCTTGAAATAATAGGAATAAAAAACATTGAAGATGCCGTGGTACTCTGCGTCATAACGGTACCCACCGACATCCAGAAAGCCACCATAAACCTCAAGGCTCCCGTAGTATTGAACCCTGCACGCCGCTTGGGCGACCAGATGATAGCCGAAAACCCCGAGTACAGGGTGAAGCATCCCCTCCAGCTTGCACAAAAGCAGGAAGGGCGGTGCGCCGGATGCTGATCCTCTCAAGAAAAACGGGCCAGAGCATCTCCATAGGCAGAGACATAACCATTAAAATCCTCCTCATCGAAGGCGACCGGGTTCAGATCGGTATAACTGCGCCCAGGAATATGAAGGTTTTACGCACGGAGCTATATGAGGAGATCGTCGATGAAAATAGGCAAGCAGTGAATATTTCGGATAATGCCCTTATTGAAAAAAATTTTTAAATACCAAATAAATAAAATAACGTATATACATTTCTAGCTATAATCGGACAGGAGGATAATTTTATGCCGACATCATGGTATCACGTAATACCTGATATTATTAATTTAATACTGTATGAACAACCTAAATCTATTTTAGATGTAGGAGTTGGTTTTGGTAAATATGGTTTATTGGTTCGGGAAATTTTAGAAATACCATATGGAAGGTACGACAAGAGTCAATGGATTTGTAGGATTGATGGTGTTGAAGCATTTAAGGGTTACAAAAATCCAATTCATGAATATGTTTATGATAATATTTATTACACAGATGTAATGCATATATTGGATGAACTCCCACATTACGATATTATCTTATTAATTGATGTTTTAGAACATTTCACAAAAGATGAAGGATATAGTTTGATAAAAAGTTTACTTAAGCATGCGAATAAATCAATAATTATTTCTACTCCTTTATACCCTGATAAGCAAAAGGATTATAATGGAAATTGTTATGAAGAACATAAAAGTAGATGGTTTATAACGGATTTTATAGAATTTGATTACAGTTATAAGTGTATACCTATTGGGGATAATTGTGCTCAGATATTCAATATATTCAAATCAAACAAAAAAAATTCAGATAAGATGCTTACTCAGAGCATTAATATAAAAATGAGCAATAATGATAAACGCAATTTAACTATAGGCTATTTATTGCCACACAAAAGTTTAACTGGTGGAATGAAGATGTTGTTGGAAAATATGAAAAGTATGAAGAAAAGAGGACATAAAATATACGCTTTTTTGAAAAGTGACACGAGAGAAGAAGTTTTGCCTAGCTGGTATAGTGTGGAAGTTGATAAAGAGGTGAATGTCCCATTCGAGAAATCATTAGTGTCATATGTAAATGAATGTGATATTGTAATTGCTGGTTGGATAAGTCAATTAGAAGAGGTAAAAAATTGCCAGGTTCCAGTTGTATATTGGGAACAGGGTAGTGAATGGTTATTCGGAGATTATAATGATTTATTTCCAGATTCCGATATTAGGAATCATTTAAAAAAATGTTTTTCATATCCGGTTTCGGTGGTCTCTTGTTCACCTATTATATCAAAAATATTATCTGTGAGGTATAATAAGGATTCTTTTATTATTCCTAATGGAATCGATACCAAATTTTATTATCCTTGTAATAAGAAAAATAACATTGATATTAACATTTTACTAGTAGGTAATCCTTTTTTAAGATTTAAAGGTTTTGACGTTGCTTTAAAAGCATTGCAACGTGTCTATGAAAAAGGATACAAATTCAAAGTTAATTGGGTATGTCAAGCACTTCCCAATTTACGGGGGATAACATACCCAATTAATTATATAAAAATGCCAACTCAAGAAGAGTTGGCAGAAATTTATAGAAATAGCGATATCCTAATTTTTACATCTTGGTATGAAGGATTTGGTATGCCACCACTTGAGGCAATGGCATCGGGGGTTCCTGTAATATCCACAAAATGCGGAGGAGTTGAAAGTTTTATTAAGCCAGGATTTAATGGTATTTTGGTTGAACCTGGCGATGTCGATTCTCTAGCATATTCCATAATTGAATTAATAAAAAATCAAAGATTGAGAGAGATCCTTGGTAAACGAGGGAGAGAAACTGCTCTTGATTTTGATATAAATAAAATAGCTGAAAAGTGGGAAGATGTTCTTTATTATATTATAAAAACTTATAATGCAAATTTTAGCAGAGGTGAAAGTTAATGCTTTGTGATATAGATGTAAAAAAGCAATTTGATTTACTATATAAAGATATAGAAATTCCAACTCTTTCCCTTTGCCTTATTACTAAGGACGAGGAAAAAAACATTTCCCGCTGTATAAATAACGTCAAAGACATTGTGGATGAAATTATTGTTGTGGATACAGGTTCTAAGGACAGAACAGTAGAAATCGCAGAAAGTCTTGGTGCAAAGGTTATACATGCAAAATGGGAAGATGATTATAGCAAGGCAAGAAATATTGCAATCGAGAACGCTACGTCGGATTGGATATTGTTCCTGGATGCTGATGAGGAGATTAAAAAGGAGGATGTAGAAAAAATACGGCCGCTTCTCAATGACGATACCGTGGAAGCATATATGTTTAAAATCGTAAACTACGGTGGCAATAGCGTATCCAGCGGGCTCACCGAAATCCATTACAATTTTAGGTTGTTTAGAAACAACGGAAAGTTAAAGTACGTATATCCGATCCATGAGAATCTAAGAAATATAGAGGAAAATCGAGTACCTGTCTTCAAGAATGCAGATGTCACTATTTTACATTACGGTTATTTAAGTGAAACGCGGATTGAAAAAAATAAGACCGAAAGATATATAAATATGCTTTTAAAATATCTCATGAAACATCCCGATGATAAATTCCAGCACGGAAACCTCGGGGTGGAATATTTCAATGCAAGAGAGTATAAGAAAGCGCTTAAGCATCTGATTACTGCCGTAAAAGGAATGAATGTAAACTCCTATTCTGCTCCCAGACTCTTAAGATATTTAATCCAGACATATACTGCCCTGAAAGATTATGAGACAGCATTAAAACTGATAAACGATGCAAAGGCTTATTACATGGATATTCCTGATTTTAAATTCCTGGAGGGTATGTTATACGTCGAACAGAAACGTTATAAAAAAGCTATTGAAATGTTCAAAGAATGCCTAGCTATGGGCGAATATAAAGGTCTATTTATCACTATGGGTGGGACAGGCAGCTACAGGGCACGCTACATGATTGCTTATTGTTATGAAAAGCTGGGCAGACTTCATGATGCTGTTAAAGAGTACATCGAAATTTTAAAAAGCAATCCTAATTATCAGGATGTTTTTGTAAGGCTTTTTGACATATTTGTGCAAAACGAAAAACCGGAGAGTGTGAAGGAATTTTTCGATAAATACGTTGACAAGAGAAATCCTGCAAATTTTGCCATCCTTGCAAAGCTTTATATGAATATTGGAAGATTCGATATTGCAAAAGAGTACCTCGATGAAGTTAATATGAACATTACAGGTCTGAGCACGTTAAAAGGTGTTGTGTGCATGGGATTTAAAGATTATCAAAAGGCTATAGAGTTTTTTGAAAAAGAATACGGAAAAGCCAGGAGTGAAGCAATTTACTATAAAATTCTATGTCACATAATATTGAAAGAATTTGATAAAGCAAAAAGGATTTTATGGGAAATTGAAGATTCGGCCGATAAAAAGTTGTTTCTTACGATTATTGGTGAAATGAAAGCAAAGTACGATGATGTTAAAGACAGTTATTTTAAACTATTGGACCAGCTAATTCAATTTAAGGAATTCGATTTATTCAATGAGCTGTTAAAGCTATATTCAGGACTTTTTACTAGAGACGATTATGTAAGATACGGACACATGATGGCGAGTAGAGGCTTTGACGAACTAGCGGTAACAGCCTATATAAAAGCAGCTGAACTGAACTGCAAAGACCCTGCTGTTTACAGATATCTTGCCCAAAAAGCATTGGAGCAAAACCTGATGGACGAAGCATTGCCTTTAGCAGCAAAAGCTTTTAATATTGATAAAATGGATGTAGATAATTATGCTTTAATGTATAAAATATACAAATTAATAGGACGAAATGATGAAGCAGACGGAGTAAATGAAGCGATAAAAGAAATCTACCCCGAAATAGACCTTAAAGAAATTGTTTTATAAACGACATTTGTGACGTTATAAAAAATAAACAAAAAAAGGTGAAATTAAAAGAAAACAAGAATTAAAATCAAAAAAGAGGAATTAAACGACAATACCGAGTAATAATAGAAATTAAATTTTGCGAGTCCGTAATCGATAAGTTAAATGAAAATAAAAATTCGGTACCGGCCGGACCGAAAGAAATTTAAATCACCGCAGGGAAGCGGAAAATGAAAATCAGGGAGGAATGAATTTATGAGGATTAACCACAATATCAGCGCATTGAATGCATATAGGCAATTAACTATCAATAACACTGCATTGCAGAAATCCCTAGAAAAGCTGTCATCCGGCTACAGGATCAATAGGGCGGGCGACGATGCTGCAGGTCTTGCAATATCCGAGAAGATGAGGGCCCAGATCAGGGGTCTCAATATGGCTATCAAAAATGCGCAGGACGGTATTTCTCTGATCCAAACAGCTGAAGGCGCTCTAACCGAAACCCATGCAATATTGCAGAGAATGAGGGAATTGGCCGTTCAGGCTGCAAATGATACCAACACTGACGTTGACAGAAACGCACTTCAGGAAGAGGTAAACCAGCTGATTGCCGAAATCAATAGGATTGCGAATAATACAGAGTTTAATACGCAGAAGCTTCTAGATGGTAATTTCAGCGGCACATTCCATATCGGCGCTAACATTAACCAGAATATTAATGTAAGTATTACAGGTATGGATGCAACTTCACTCGGTGTAAATAATCTTTCTATAACTACTCAGACGGATGCTAATACTGCAATTTCCACAATAGATGATGCGATTACAAAAGTATCCGACGAGCGTGCAAAACTTGGTGCTTACCAGAACCGCTTAGAGCATACTATAAACAACCTGTCGGTGGCTTCCGAAAACCTTACTGCTGCAGAATCCCGTATCCGCGATGTAGATATGGCCAAGGAAATGATGGAGTTCACCAGACAGAGCATACTGAACCAGGCGGCGACAGCAATGCTTGCGCAGGCCAACATGCTGCCGCAGTCGGTGCTCAAGCTTTTAGGCTAATATTTTAATATTTAAAGTATTATATTTTTGGAATAATTTTTCAAAGCCCCGGTCGCCCGGGGCTTTTTGACGCGGCTACTGGAACCTGATGCCACTAGGATTAGGGTTAATCAAATACTGTCTTGATTTGGAGAGTTACTATCAGGCAAGTAAAGGTGTTTACTAGTAGTATGGGTTTAGCTTTATATTGCCTTTTTTCGAAGCATATTGTTCAGGGTAGAGGGAGAAAAAATGAGGATAAAAGTGAAGAAATACATTTTTCCTGATACAATGTTAATTTCAACAAAAATGATCTGGCTTTAGTAGTTGAAAGTATAGATCATTCGAGACCGACGTTGGAAAATTAAGTAGTTGTGTTTGAAGTGCATTTACTAGGACGATCTGTGCACTCTTATGGCGAGTTACTAAGTGTTGTGACAAGCCAGATTTCGAAATGGAATCTGTTTTATATTGAAATTTTATATTGAATAAGTGGTGACGACTGAGGGCAACAAAAGGTTCGTTCAAGTCATTATGAAGTTTAACATACCCTCGGGCATTACATGATAAACGCAGTGTAAACATATACAAATTTGATCATATTTAATACTGGTCTGAATAAAGCCGAGGTTAGCATTAACAACCACACAAAGTCCCGCGTCTTTGTAGCATTGCCGGAGAATTTTTCTTTCGGCTTTTTTATTTTAAACTCTGTTTCCGAAGGAAGGAAAGCCTCAAAAAATATAGAAATCATAAATTAGTAGGGTAGTTGGTTGTTGGAATGCGTAAATATTTGTTCTTCCAAAATTAGATATGAATCAAACAATCAACATCTTCAATTGATACCATTAAAGTGCATAGGAGGAGTCCTGAGAGATGGACAGTTTTTCTAAATTCCAAAATTTGTTAAAAGATATTTTCCAATTTGATGCTTCAGATTTAGACTTTGGCATTTACAGAATTTTGAATTACAAAAAGGAGCAAATAGAGGATTTTATCGAAAACAGGCTTTTTCAAATAGTAGAGGATGCTTTTAAAGAACATAAGGCTGGTCTTACAAAAGATTTAGAGATGGAGTTACAGAGAGCTAAAGTCCAATTAGAAGAGATAGGAAAAGCGTTAGGAGAAGAAGTATTTTCACCTTCAGGAGAAGTAAAGGAAAGGTTTAAAAATACCCCTGCGGGGCATAAATATGCGGAGTTAAAGCGGCAAAAGGAAGAGGCGGAAAAAGCTGATGAGATGAAACTACAAGTTTTTAACGACCTTTACAACTTCTTTTCCCGGTATTATGAGGAAGGAGATTTTGTTCCTCAATACCGCTATTCTATCAAAGGGCACAAATATGCCATCCCATATAATGGCGAAGAAGTAGCCTTATATTGGGCAAATAAGGATCAGTATTATACAAAAACGGGTCTTTTATTCAGAGATTACACCTTTAAAGTTGATGATTACAAGGTTATTTTCAGGGTAGTTGAAGCAAAGGAAGAGTTGGGTTCGAATAAGGCGACTAAGGAAAGATTTTTTGTATTGGATAATGATAAACCTGCTGAATTTCAGGGAAAAGAATTGGTTATTAGATTTCAATATAGAGAGCTTACAGAGGATGAAGTCAAAAAATATAATGTGGCAGGAGGGAGCAACACCTCCAAGCAGCAGAAGGTCAATGAATTTTCTTTTAGCTCGATAGTGAATGAGGTTGCAAAAATAAATAAGGAAGTTTCTTTATATTTACAAAAAGATAAAAACGAAACTCCTCTACTTAAGTATCATTTGGACCGGTTTACCGGAAAGAATACGAAGGACTATTTTATTCACAAAGATTTAAAGGGATTCTTATCCGGCCAACTGGATTACTATATAAAATCAGAAGTGTTGGACCTTGACACATTGGAAAGAGAAAAGTATTCGAACAAGCATATCATACGGGCGAAAGTGGTAAGGCAAATTGGCGAAGCTATTATAGATTTTCTGGCCCAGATTGAAAATTTCCAAAAGAGGCTTTGGGAGAAGAAAAAGTTTGTTTTATCTACGGAATACGTAATAACCCTTGACAGAATAGCAAAATGGGCTGGTGAAGAATTCTTAGAGGAAATCATAGACGAAATTTTAAGCAATGAAAGACAGCTAAAAGAATGGGAAGAATTAGGATTTGGTGAGATAAAGAGTAGAGAAGATTTAATCGAAAAAGAGGATATTGTAGGTAGTGAATATAAGAAACTTCCTGTTGATACAAGATATTTTGATGAAGAGTTTAAAGAAAAGCTTTTGGAAAACATAACCCACAATATAGACTTAGATGAAGCATTGGACGGACTTCTTATAAAAAGCGAAAACTGGCAGGCGTTGAATACGATTTTGGCTAAATATAAAGAAAAGGTGCAGACCATATACATAGATCCTCCTTTTAACAAGGAACAGGATGCAGATTATCTTTACAATGTGAAGTATAAAGATTCTACATGGGTAAGCATATTGGAAAATAGGTTAAAGCTGGCAAGGGATTTGCTGTCGGAAAAAGGAAGTATATTCGTTAAGTGCGATTATAATGGTAACATGTATGTAAGACTGCTGTTAAATAAGGTTTTCGGATCTGAAAATTTCAGAAGCGAGTTAATATGGAAAAGGTTTACGGGGACAAAAATTCAATATAAGAGCTTTCCGATTGTTACCGATACCATTTATCTTTACAGTAAGTCGAGTCAATTCCTTTACAATCCTCAATTTAAACCTTACAGCGAGGAATATCTCAGAACCCAATTTAGATACGAGGATCAAAGAGGAAAGTACCTGCTTAGAAATTTCTACTCACCCGGTGATGGTCCCCCGCGTGTATTTTTCGGTAAAACAATCGCTCCTCCCAAAGGCCACCACTGGCGCATGGCCCAAGAAAAAATTGATCAGTTGATTAAAGAAGGAAGGATTGTTTTAGACAAGAACGGTTTTCCAAAACTCAAAATGTATATACATGAGATGCAAGGGAATCCATATAACAATTTACTTACGGAGTTTCACGTTGTTCAAGGGAGCTCGGAAGAATTTTGGAATTTTCCGACTCAAAACCCCGAAAAGCTTATTAAAGTTTTTATAGAATCTACCTCCAACGAAAGCGATCTTGTTATAGATTTCTTCCTTGGCTCGGGCACAACCACAGCAGTAGCCCACAAACTCGGCAGAAAGTGGATTGGGGTTGAGATGGGCGAGCATTTCTGGACTATAATTTTGCCGAGGATGAAAAAGGTCTTAGCTTATGATAAATCAGGCATTTCAAAGGAAAATGACGTTAAGGAAAAATATAATAAAAAAAGCTGTGGTGGCTTTTTCAAATACCAAATTTTAGAGCAATATGAAGATACGCTAGACAATATTGAATTGAAAGAGAACCAGGTGGTTTTAGAAGTCTTAAAGGATGAATATCTGTTGAAATACTTTCTGGATAATGAGACAAGCGAAAGCCCGTACTTTTTGAATATCGAAAATCTAAAAGACCCCTTTGCATACAGGCTAAAAGTTAACCTGTCGGAAGTTGGAGAGCCAGAAGAAATGGTTGTAGATATACCCGAAACGTTCAATTATCTTCTGGGGCTAAAAATAAAAAAGGTTAAATTTAGAAATAACGATAAAAGATATATGTTCGTATTGGGAGAAAAAGAGAATAAGATGTATGCAGTGGTATGGCGGACTTACGATAGTAATTGGACAGAAGAGGATTTCTTGAAAGATAAGGAATTTATTAAAAGGGAATTGTCGGAGTGGAAGCCACATATTGTGTATGTAAACGCTCAAAGCACTTTAACTCCAGATTTTGGCGATTTTGTGACTGAGATTAATTATATCGAACCCGATTTTAAAAAGCTGATGAACTCTGAGGTCAGATGAGAGGCGAGATAATATGGATATGGAAAAATATCTGGTGTTAAGCAAATACTTTCTTTCCCTTTTTGGAGTAGAAGATTTCAGGCAGTTGCCGTTGAAAAATATAGAAGAGCAAATAGACGATGGTGATGAAACTACACCTTTTATAAAAACCTTGATGTCATTGAAAGGTATAAAGTTTTGCAAAGATGATCTACTTCGGTATGACCAGAACATTCAGGAATACGTTAGAAAGATAAACCGGTACCGTGGCAACGTGGTTCTCAAATATTTTCAATACCTGCCTGTTCTTTTTACGGAAATTTTCTTGGACCAGTTGAAAAACAATAAGTTGGAGTTTATAAATCAGCTGAATGAATTTTTAAATCAATACAGAAATGAAAACGAAATTGACATACCGGAATTTGAATTGAAGGATTTAAACAAGCTGGCCTTCTGGATGGCCACCGGTTCCGGGAAAACTCTAATTATGCACATAAACTATCTTCAGTTTTTGAAATACAGGCCTTTCGAACCTGACAATATACTTCTGATTACTCCTAACGAAGGTCTTTCCAGGCAGCACTTTGATGAAATGCAAAAAAGTGATATTCCATGCAGGATATATAATGGTAATTTAAACAGTGGGTCCCACTTTAAGGATGAAGTGCTAATTATAGAGATTACCAAACTGGTTGATGAGAAAAAGGATGGAGGAATAACCCTTCCTATAAGTGCTTTTGAGGGAAGGAGTCTTATCTTCGTAGATGAAGGGCATAAAGGAAAAACTGCCGAAGATCGGGTATGGGCTGCGCGGAGGGCTAAATTGGCTGAGAATGGTTTTGTGTTTGAATATAGTGCCACGTTCGGGCAGATATTGAGCGAAAGGAATAAAGAAACCCTTGAAGAATATTCCAAATCAATCATTTTTGATTATTCCTACAAGTATTTTTACCTCGATGGATACGGTAAGGACTTTTTTGTGGTAAACGCAAAAAATTCTGAACAAATTTCGGAAGACCACTTTTCTGAGATTATGTTTGTTGCCAATTTGCTGTCTTTTTATGAGCAAGTTATGTTTTATCAGGAAAATAAAAGATTAGCCGAAGAGTACAATTTGGAAAAACCTTTGTGGATTTTTGTGGGAACGACAGTTAATAAAGAGGAATCGGACATACTTCAGATTGTTGGCTTTTTAAATAAAGTTATAAAGGAAGAGAACTGGCTTAAAGAAAAGGTAAACACAATCTTAGAAGGAAAAGCGGGACTTAAAAATGATGATGGAGGAGATGTTTTTAAAGAAAGGTTTAAGCTGTTGAAGGAAAAAGGTGTTGATTTAAATGATTTGTATAATAGGGTTTTTAACGGAAAAGGCAGATTAAATATATCGGAAATCAAAAATGCAGAAGGAGAATTTGGGCTGAGAGTTGGTGATAATGATTACTTCGGCGTTATAAATGTAGGTGGCAATGATTTTAAAAAAAGGTTAGAAGAAAAAGGATTTGAAGTCCAATCAGATGTTATTTCCGATTCGCTCTTCGATTACATAAAGCACAAGGCTTCTAATTTGAACATATTGATAGGAGCCAAAAAATTTATTGAAGGATGGGATACCTGGAGAGTTTCTTCAATGGGGCTTTTGAACATAGGGAGCGGCCAGGGACCACAGATTATTCAACTCTTTGGCAGAGGTGTAAGGCTAAAGGGGAAAGATATGTCGCTGAAAAGGAGTGGGGATCCAAGAGTTGCAGTATTAGAAACTTTAAACATATTTGGCATCAAGGCGGATTATTTGAGTAGGTTTTTAGAAGCAATTAGAAAAGAAGAAGTCGAATATGAAAACGTTTTAATACCTGTTAAATACCAGCATAAAGAAAAATGGAA
Organism: Tepidanaerobacteraceae bacterium; assembly: GCA_030446005.1. GTDB lineage: Bacteria > Bacillota > Thermosediminibacteria > Thermosediminibacterales > Thermosediminibacteraceae > Fervidicola. The sequence goes on from JASUSP010000009.1 coordinate 41,344, forward strand.
GAATTTATATGTGATCGGTAAAAGAGAAGATAAAAAATTTGAAGAAAGTAAAGTTATAATGCTCGAGCCTGATGAAACGGTTCACGTAAGCATTGATTTGACGCCTATAATAAAAGTGTATTCAAAAACAAATAATACCGAAATCGGTCTTGATGCAAAAATCGAGCATTATACGTTAGACTTAAAGCGTTATACCACGTTTTTAAATTGGGAACGTATCTTTTTTGAGATTACAGAACATAAGAAGTTAAAGAAATACTGGAATTTAGTATTTGATAAGAATAAACTCCGGGAGATTATATCTGCGGAAAACAATTACAAAGTTGTAGTCTATAAAGGAGTTTTTGATAAGCTGGATCATGGTGATATATCAAAGTTGGAAGATATAGTGGTATCAGTTTTAAAAAGATATATTGATGCCTATTACAGGAAAAAGGCAAAAAGGTTTGAGACGGATCACATAAGTTACTACGTGCTGGATGAAAAGACGGGGCAATTGATGATGCCTTTTATGAGTAAAGAAAATTCCGGGGGTTATTTAGTGCAGATAGACAAAAGAGAAAAAGAATTAATTAAGAAAGTAAAGAAACTGATAAAAGATTTTGAAAAACTGTTAGACGAAAAATATGAATCCGATGTACTGCCTAGGCTAGTTTTTGAATCTCATTTGTTTGTGCCGGTTTTGTTGAAGAAAAAGATAAAAAAAGAAGATAAAATAAAATTCACGCCAGAAGGCCTGGTAGAAAGTGAAATAAAATTCATCAAGGACTTAAGAAGGTTTATAGAAGAAAACAAAGAGAAATTTAAGGACATTGAGATATACTTATTGAGGAATTTTCCTAAAACTGGGGTGGGTTTTCAACTTACATGGGCTGGATTTTATCCTGACTTTGTAATGTGGCTTAAGAAAGGGAATTATCAAATAATAGCTTTTATAGATCCCAAAGGGCTTGAACACGACAAAAGTCTTGACTGTGAAAAAATTATATTTGCTGGGACAAGAGATACAGGTAGTGATGTTGTAACTATAAAGACTATCGAAAGAAGGCTAAATAATCCTAATATAAGACTAGAATCTTTTATTTTGTCTGCTACTTCGTATAAAGATCTAGTTGAAAATCTTGCAAAAAAACCGAGTAAAAGTGATTATGAAAAAAATCATGTATTGTTTATTGACGATAATGATTGGTGTGAAAAGATGTTTAATAGTATAGTTATATAACAATTATAACAATAGAGGCGATAGGAATGCCTATTCATTGGCATCTAGGCTACAAATAAGAACCCTTAGCTCGTTATAAAACTAATCACTGAGAGGGCGACTTATCTTTGCGCTTTTCGTGGCTATATTCGCCCTGTCTAATGCCGATAGAGTGGATATCAACTTTTTTGGGGTCGTTTACAGTGTGTCTCAAGCTCTTGTAATTTTAGGCTCTTCCGTGTTCGGGGCGCTGGTTGTGTTGCTGTTTGGACTTTTTTCCCGGATAAAAATGAGTTTAAAGTTGCGCGAAATACAGGATTAAAGTTACCTATCTGGAAAAAGAATTAGAAAAAGTAAAGAAAAAGCTTAACGAACTGCAAGGCCAAGCCCTGGAGGAACAGAAAATATCTGATCAACAAGGGTAATTTTGAAGGACCTTTTTCTTTGCTATCCTACATAAAATACCTAGAGGATATCGAAAAAATTATAGGAGATAGTTTGCCGCCTTCGGCAAGTAAGCATCGCCCGTGGTGGGCTAACGGAGGGCATATTCAGGCCTATGCCTGGTTGAGGGCGGGGTGGAAGGTCGAGGAGGCAGCTCTTGGTGATTACGTCGTTTTTGGTAAGAAGGAGGGGTTTTATGGCTCTTGAGCAGTTGAAAGGAAATAGTTCGACGAGCCGTCAATAAGGAAATCGATGTCCCGGAGTTTCAGAGGGATTTTGTTTGGGATCCCGAGCAGGTAAAATTGCTTGCAGAATCTTTATACCGCGAGTATCCCGTTGGATCATTTCTGCTATGGGATTCTTCGGCGTATCAAGAAGCGAAAATTGCTGAAGGCGTGAAAAATTCATCGTGGATCGTGGACGGTCAGCAGCGCACTACCGCTTTATGTATTTTATTCGGAGAAAAACCATATTGGTGGCTGAGTTCCGCGGATTGGAATAAAACCTTGGCGTGCTACAATGTGATGGTAAATCTTTTGCCGGATGGTGACGAAAGGCTGGAATTTGCCTTATCTAATCCCTCCGAGAAAAAGACCCCAGATGGATAAGCCTGCGGGAGATTCTTTCTAAAGAGAAAGTGGAAGAATTCACAAAACTTGCTCAAGAGAGGGTAGGTCAGCTTGCTTCAAGTCTCTCCCAAGCGATGGAATTGTTCGCCAAAATCCATGCGAACATGCAGCGCCTGTGGCAAATCAGGGATATGGTAATTCCCATAATAAAAATTTCGCACGAAGTCGAGGATGTGGCAGAAATCTTTGCAAGGCTCAATCAAGCGGGAACTAGAGTGAAAGAGGCAGATGTGGTGTTAGCTTTGGCTGCTGTCTATAATCCCGGTTGGGTTAGAGAACATTATATCCCTTTTAGAAATGACCTAGATGAGAGAGGTTGGGATCTGGATGCTGGCGTTTTTATTCGCACCATGACAGGTATTGGCTATGGCCGGGCAAGGTTAGTTGAAGTACCTAAGGGTTTTTGGAACCAATAGAATTTGCCTGGGGTGTGGGCAGGCAATCAATTTTTAAGGCTTATGCTTTACCTAATTTTATTTAAAAATAACGCGAGGGATTGGGTAGATAAAACCCGTATAGGATATGACAAAACGGGTAGCCCCATTACGTCCGGCTTTCAACCTCAATGGCATCATATATATCCTCAGAATTTGTTAAATAAAAATGGTCTGCCAATAGATGATATCCACGCA
>JASUSP010000069.1 GCA_030446005.1 Tepidanaerobacteraceae bacterium
AACTTCCATTAATCAGCTACTTTTGCTTTTATAATTTGCCAACTACTACCTACGATTTCCATTTTTTAGGGAATCCTCATATTCTTATTTGACGCTACCCCTTTATTCTACCACAACTGCTCCGAAGCGGCAGACTTCCATGCAGGTGCCGCACTTGGTGCAGTTTTCCTGGATTATCTCGTACGGCTGTCCTTTTGAACCCTTTATAGTATTTACCGGGCATTTGCGAGCGCAGAGGCCGCAGCTCTTGCATTTTTCGGGGTCAATTCTATAAGTTATGAGGGCCTTGCACTGCTTTGCCGGGCATTTCCTGTCCTTTATATGGGCCTCGTATTCGTTCCTGAAGTACTTCAATGTGGTAAGCACAGGGTTGGGTGCCGTCTGCCCGAGTCCGCAAAGCGACCCTTCCTTCACGTTCATGGCAAGTTCTTCCAATATATCCAGGTCTTCCTCCTTACCCCGGCCTTGACAGATTCTTTCAAGAATCTCCAGCATCCTTTTGGTGCCAATTCGGCAGTGGGTGCACTTTCCGCACGATTCCTTTTGGGTAAAATCCAGGAAAAACCTTGCCATGTCCACCATGCATGTGGTTTCATCCATTACAATCATGCCGCCGGAACCCATGATAGCACCGGTCTTTACGATGGATTCATAATCCACCGGCGTATCCAGAAGGGATTCGGGTATGCAGCCTCCGGAAGGTCCTCCCAGCTGCACGGCCTTTATCTTCCTGTCGCCTTTTATACCTCCGCCTATATTGAAGATGACCTCCCGAAGCGGCACCCCCATGGGGACTTCCACAAGGCCTCCTCTCTTTACCTTGCCGGCGAGAGCAAAGACCTTGGTCCCTTTGCTCTTTTCGGTGCCAACGGAAGCAAAGGCTGCCCCTCCGTTTTGTATAATCCAGGGCACGTTGGCAAAGGTCTCAACGTTGTTGATGTTGGTGGGTTTGCCCATATAGCCCTTTTGAGCTGGAAAAGGTGGCTTCAGCCTGGGCATGCCCCTTTCTCCCTCCAGGGATGCGATGAGCGCCGTCTCCTCACCGCATACGAAAGCTCCCGCACCCGCTTTTATATTTATATCGAAGGAAAAGCCCGTGCCCATAATGTTTTTGCCCAAAAAGCCCCTCTCGCGGGCCTGCGCGATGGCAATTTCCAATCGTTTTATGGCAAGGGGATATTCAGCCCGAACATAAATATAGCCTGCTTCGGCTCCTATTGCGTAGGCGGCGATGGCCATACCTTCGAGCACCGAGTGGGGGTCGCCCTCTAAAACGCTCCTGTCCATGAAGGCTCCCGGGTCTCCTTCATCGGCATTGCAGACCACGTATTTCGGAGTTCCCGGCGCGTTTTTAGTCGCGTTCCACTTGAACCAGGTGGGAAAGCCGGCCCCACCCCTTCCCCTAAGACCGGAAATCTTTATTTCCTCTATTACCCTTTCCGGGGTCATCTCTTTTATGGCTTTTTCTAAGGCTTTATACCCGCCCTTTTCGATGTACTCGTCTATGGATTCGGGGTCAATCTTTCCGCAGTTTCGGAGGGCAATTCTAAGCTGCCCTTCTATATATGAACGGTCTTCCTCGGAAAGGGCGTGTTCGCTAACCACCATTCCCTTTTCGATGTGATTTTCGAAGATATCCCTTACTATCTCCGGAGTCACCCTCACGTACATCGTACTATTTCCCTGGTCGTCTACCACTTCCACCAGGGGTTCAAGGTAGCACATTCCAATACATCCCGCTTTTTTAACTTCCACATCTAACCTTCTATTTTTTACCTCATCTTTCACGGCTTGAAGCACTTTATTCCCACCTGCGGCAATCCCGCAGCTTCCAAGCCCAACTATTACTTTCATTTTCCTACACCCCCTCTTTTTCCGTTTCTTTCTTCATTATTTCCCTTATTATGCTTCGGGCTTTATCAGGGGTAAGTTGGCCGTAGGCTTCCCCATCTATCATCATTACCGGAGCAAGACTGCAGCACCCGAGGCAGGCCACGTTCTGAAGGGTAAAAAGCCCGTCTTTTGTGGTCTCCCCTTCCTCAATTTTCAATTCGTCGCAAAGGGCACTGGTAATCAGCTCTGCTCCGTTTACGTGACAGGCGGTGCCGTGGCAGACCATTATGAGGTGCTTGCCAATGGGTTTCAACCGGAACTGGGCGTAGAATGTGGCAACTCCAAATACTTTCGCGGGTTTTACACCTATTTCCCGGGCGATATGGTAAAGCACTTTCCTGGGCAGGTAGCCGTATATATCCTGGGCTTTCTGAAGCACCGTTATGAGGCTGCTCGGATTTCCCCGGTAATTTTTAAGCATCCCTTCCAAAGCCGTAAGGTCAACTTCTTCGTCGGAAAATTTCGTTTCAAGACCGCATTCTTTGCCTGCACAGCAAGACATCTATTTTTCCCCCTTTTCATAAGAATTCACATTAATACCGGAATGCGTAACTTATAGATTATTCTATCATTACTCCTTTTTTTCCTTCTTGAAAAAGATTCTCTTTACCTTGATGTCCACTCTCAACACATTTAAAGCCGTCATGTGTTCCACCTTTTCCTTTACCTCTTGCTGGACCTTCTCCATCAGCGGCATAATCGGCACGCCGTATTCAACGGAAAGTTCCAAACTTATCGCCACACCCGAGCCGTGGTTTTCAACAACCGCCCTACCCCCTGTCCCTATACCTTCTACGCTCCTTGCCGCATGTAAAGCGATCTGGCTGATTACAGTATCGGCGACCGTGTACCGCCCGAGATAACTGTAGGTGGGCCTCACCACCGACTTTTCCGTAATAATTTCCTGCTTTCCCCGCCGGTAAAAAATTTTAAGCGGGTCCAAAAGATACCCCGAAAAATACTTTTTTATTTCCAGCGAAGGTACGGGTATGACGTGCTTTCCATCTATCTTCCTTACCTTCCTCGCTTCTTCTATCTCCCTGGGAGTTGACACATCTTCTATATATATCACTTTCGCCGGCTCTGGGAGTTCTAAAGTCTTACATATGGACCTCACCATCTTTTCCGAAGTGCCTATAACGAGAATTTTTTCTGCGGCAATCTCCCTTAACTTTTCCCTGACTTCCTTGGCATGAAGCGGCTCCTGAAAAAGCGCCCGCCTTATCGCCCCTACTCTCGTTTCTTCTCGCTTTGCCGAATACCCGGCTACTACCCGATTTCCGTGTATCAAAAGCCCGTCATCTATTATAAGCTCAGCACCGTGCTGCCTTGCCACCAAATGTGCCCGGTGGCTCTTGCCGGTGCCGCTTTTGCCTACAAAAGCGATAACTTCCAACTTATCAACTCCTGCTTAAAGACTCTACACTCTTTATATTATCACAACAGTACAACACTATAAAGAGGTTTGTGAAATGATTAACATGACTATTTGAATAAAACACCCTCAGTCTGTGTTCTTCCGAGGGTGTTCTGGCAGAAATTACTTTGCAGGTTTAAAATTATCGTTTACGGCCTGCCAGAAGTTTGTCGTGGTATAACCCAGCCTCCAGACCGCAATCCCTTTCAGGCCCTTTTCTATGACCATTTTGCATTTGGCATCCACCGACGCTTTGGTTTCAATCCAGATTTGATAGGTCGCACCTTTTTCGTCCTTAAAGCTACTGTACGCCATCAGCGAGGTTTCGTCAAGATTCATTTTTAAGCCGTATTTGCTTTTCAGTTCATTTAAAAATAGTATTCTCGAGTAGGTCATTTGATTTTTCTCTTCTAGCACGGTGTATCTTTCGTTTTCCGTCCAGGCATATCCGTAATAACCTATCCCCAGCACTACTTTTTGCGCCGGTATTCTCGCTATGGCGTAATCGACTACTTCCCTTGTCCAATCCACGCCCGCCTGCGGTCCCGGGGTATTAGGACTTTTGTCGTAAGCCATGACCACGACAAAATCGCTGTACCTACCTAAAATTTCATAGTCATAAGCCGGCCACCAGTCATGCTTTTCGGTCTTAGCCGGAAGCGAAAGGCTTAAAGTCTTATTTTTGGATTTTAACGCATTATATAGTTCGATTATAAAATTATTGAAATTTTCTTTGTCTTCCGGTTTTATATACTCGAAATCAACGTTGACTCCGTCATAATTCTCCTTTTCCACCTCACTTACAATTTGGTCCACCAAAGCTTTCCTTTTTTCAGTGGTGCCGAGAGTCTGACTTAACCGCGTGCGGTCGTTTTCAAAGATTAGGGCAAAAACCCTAACCCCATTTTGCCTTGCCATCTCAAGGACGGAACTGTGTTCCTCCGGTTTCATAATCCAGCGGGAATTGTCATAACTCGTCAGATTTGAATTTTGGTCAAGGGTGTACCACTTGGCAGCGATGGAGGACAGCTTGTCCGCATTTTTTACAAAATCGTCGTAGGACTGCGAATAATAATAACCCAATACGTATTTTGCAAGTCCTTCTTTAACATTTACATATACGGCCATTTTTGCGCCGTCCCAGGAAACTTGAGCACCGAAGGCTTCGCTAAAAAAACGTATCGGCACGAGGGTCCGCCCGCGAACTATCAAAGCTGGTACATCCAGTTTAACGGACTTTCCGTTTATGTAGGCGACGGGATTTCCTATTTTAAGGATTATCTCTGTACCACCCTTTTCCGCCGTAATCGTCCTCGTCCTTTGGTCCCAGTAGACATCAGCCCCCAAATTTTCACTCAGCGACCTGAACGGCACGAGCACCCTGTTGTTTTTCATTACCGGAGGTACGTCAAACTTTATTTCCCCGCCGTTCAGGAAAACCTTTATACTTCCTGCGGCGTAAACTTCAAGAGGCGGCACCACCGACAGCAAAAATATTCCGAGCAAAACAAGAACCGCTATTTTTCGTATACTCATCACTATGCGCGCCCCCCTTCTCAGTCCAGCAATACCATTCCGGTCCAGACCACCTTCCCCGGCGCGAAAGCTATTTCCAAACCTGCGTTTTTACAGGTTTTAAAAACATCTATGCCCAGCGCTTCCATCGAAGGCCTTGCCTTTTCCCTTCGCACGCAGGCATCTTCTCCATTCGCCGCCGGGCATTTCTCGCACAAAATACACGGACCCCCTATCAGTCCGGCAGCAAAAGGAAATCCCAGAGAAAAAGCTTGCTTTTCCGTGCGGAAAACCGCTTCGTGCAAAAGAAGGGCAAGCCTCTTTGCTTCCTTATCGGCCTCTTTGCCAGCCGCATCACCCTGAACCTGCACCAGCACTGCCATAATGTAATTGGAAAGCACTTTTTTAAATTCCTCGACGCCGGGGACGTGCGGTGGGCACATAAACCTCTTCCCGTACTCCCTGCAGCCCGAATGGCTGCATTGAAAGCGCACCCGCTCGTCCACCACCACATCGCGGGCCGATATAAGTTCGGCCCGCGTCACTCCCTCACATTTTTTTGCAAATTCAAGGAGTTTTTCTGCTTCCTTAAATTTTTGCAGAAGTTTCATGGTCCACCTCGCGACGCAAATTTCTTCTTTTATGATATCAGAACATGCCCATTTAGTCTACCTTGTTACAGAAAAGTAAAATATATTGACATAACCCAAATTACATTATAATCGCTTTCAAATAAAATTCGCGGATATCGTGGTTCACTATGCTACTAAGTTCATCGGAGGACACGGCACCACCATGGGCGGAATCATCGTGGACTCGGGCAAATTCAATTGGACGAACGGCAACTTCCCCGAATTATATTATATTTATATCCTTGGGATTTCTAATAAAGGCGGCAGTTATGGACAGATAAACATATTTAGAGCACAAAAAAGCCGGCCGTTTATCCAAACCGGCCGGTGATGAAATCTTCCGTCCTCTTGTCCTTGGGAACCGTGAACATGCGGCTCGTTTCCCCAAACTCAACAAGTTCCCCGTTTAGTAAAAATGCGGTATAGTCGGCTACCCTTGCTGCTTGCTGGATGTTGTGGGTCACCATAACAATGGTGAGCCTTTCTTTTAAATAGGCTATCGTTTCCTCTACCCGCATCGTGGAAACCGGATCCAGAGCCGAACAGGGCTCATCCAAAAGCAGCACTTCGGGCTCTAACGCCAGCGCCCGAGCAATGCATAGCCGCTGCTGTTGTCCTCCGGAAAGCGTATAGGCATTGGCAGTAAGGCGATCCTTTACCTCATCCCAGAGGCCCGCCAATCTGAGAGACCTTTCCACCAGTGCCGAAAGGTCTCCTTTATAACCGTTTATACGCGGTCCAAAGGCAACGTTTTCGAATATGCTTTTGGGGAAAGGGTTTGGTTTTTGGAAAACCATTCCTACTTTGAAACGCACCCTCACAGGATCAATCTTCGGGGAGTATATATCTTCCCCTTGTAATAGGACCCTGCCACTTACCCTTGCACCGTCTGCCAGGTCTATCATCCTGTTCAGACACCTCAGGAGGGTGCTCTTGCCGCAACCCGAAGGACCGATAATGGCGGTAATTTTATTTCCATATATATCCAGATTTATGCCTTTTAAAACCTCACGGTCCTTATAACTTACCCGGAGATCTCTTATTGTTATAACGCTTTCCATACTCATATTTCCTTTATCCTTCCCTGATATTTATTTCTAAGAAATATTGCTATCGAATTCATTAAAATCAGTACAATCAAAAGCACTACTATTCCCGCTGCCGCTATGGCCCTGAAATCTGCCTGGGGTCTTGAGGTCCAGTTGTAAATCTGAATCGGGAGAACCGTAAAAGAGTCAAAGGGGCTTTTGGGAATCGTCCTTATGAAGGTCAATGCACCGATCGGAATAAGCGGTGCCGTTTCACCTATCGCCCTTGAAAGAGCGAGAATGATTCCCGTCAGCATCCCGGGTAATGCCGACGGAAGCACTACATAGCGTACCGTCTGCCATTTGGTGGCACCTAATGCGTAGGCAGCATGGCGCAAGGATTCCGGAACCGCCCTGATGGCCTCCTGCGCGGTGACGATGACTACGGGAAGCACCAGCAGTCCCATGGTCAGCCCTCCGGCCAAAAGACTTCGCCCCAAATTCAGCCATCTTACAAAAACCGTAAGCCCCAGGATGCCATATACTATCGAGGGGATCCCCGCCAGGTTGTAAACGTTAACCTGGATAAATGATAAAAACTTGCTCTTTTTTGCGTATTCCTCAAGAAAGATTGCCGCTGCAATGCCGGTAGGTATGGCGAAAAGAGCGGTTATTATCATAAGGTATACGGTGCCGTAAATTGCCGGCAGTATGCCCGCCTTTTCTGGAAACCTGGAAGGAAACGAGGTAATAAATTGCATATCCAGCCATCCCCAGCTATCCCGGACGATTTTTCCCAAAAGTAACAACAGGACTGAAAGGCCCACAAGGTTTGCGCTAAAAAAGACCAGCTTAAAGATAAGGTCCAATCGCTTCCTGCCTTCCAAATTTGGGAAAAAAGAATCTTCCCGTCGGGACATCAGTATACCTCCTTGTACCGGCGAACGATCCTGTTTCCCACCAGGTTTAGCGACAGCGTGATGAAAAATAGCACTCCGGCCACCGCATAGACGCTTTTATATTCTATGGAGCCAAAAGGCGTATCTCCAAGCATTACCTGCACGATATATCCCGTCATGGTCTGAATGCTTTCCAAAGGATTTAAGGTGAGCTTAGGAGTACTGCCCGCCGCGAGGGCCACTATCATGGTCTCTCCCACCGCTCTCGAAAACGCAAGTATGAAGGAGGCCACTATTCCTGACATAGCCGCCGGGATTACCACCCTGAACGCAACTTCGAGCTTCGTAGCTCCAAGGGCGTAAGCTGCCTCTCTGAGGGACATGGGGACCGCCATCATGGCATCCTCGCTCAAAGACGAAATCATGGGAATCAGCATTATACCCATAACAATACCGGCACTCAAGGCATTAAATACATTGGTACCTGGAATTACCGCCCGTATTGCGGGCGTGACGAAGGTTAGGGCAAAGTAGCCGTATACTATTGTGGGTATGCCGGCCAGAATTTCCAGCACCGGCTTAATCAATCGTCTTAATTTGTCCGGAGCGTATTCGCTAAGGTACACGGCGCTTGCAAGGCCAAGGGGTACCGAAACGATCATGGCAACGACGGTAACCAACATCGTTCCCGCCACAAGAGGAGCTATTCCGTAATGAGGCGGGTTAAAAAGCGGCGACCAGCGGGTTTCCGTAAAAAATTCTTTTAAGGAAACCTCTCTGAAAAAACCTGACATCTCCTCAAATAACGAAATTATTATAAATGCCGTCACGAGTACCGAAAAAGACGCGGCCACGGCCAAAATTAATTGTATTCCCCTTTCGCGACCAAAATCCTTGCCCGATTTGATCATTTCAAAATTCCTCCAATTTTTACATTAAATCAATAGTATCTTAACGCATTCTTAAAAAAAATAACGGCATAAAATCTGACGGCCCATCAAGGTTTTCTGTATTCCCGGCCGTCAGATTAAGGAGGTAATTACTTTATTTTACCCAAATTTTCCTGATATACGCTTTCGGCCAAGGGAATGTAGCCTACATCACCTACGAGTTCATTTGCATTTTCCATGTAAAACTTTACGAATTCCTTCACTTCGGGCCTTTCCAGCGATTTTTTGTTAACGTATATGAAGAGAGGTCTCGAAAGGGGTTTATACGTACCATCGTTTATGGTTTCTACAGTAGGACCAACCGGTCCGCTGCCGGAATCAATCGCCACCGCCTTCAGTTTATCTTGATTTTCCAGGTAGTAAGCGAATCCAAAATATCCTAGAGCGTATTTGTCATTACTTACACCTTGAACCAATACATTATCATCCTCGCTGGCGGTATAGTCGAACCTGCTTTTTTTAGCCTCCCCCACTATGGCTTCGGTGAAATATTCGAAGGTTCCCGAATCGGTACCGGGCCCATAAAGATTAATTTTTTGATTCGGCCAGGTAGGTCTTATATCGCTCCACTTGGTAACTTTACTATCCGGCGACCAGATCTTCTTCAACTCTTCCACGGTAAGGCTATCAACCCAGTCGTTGTCCTTGTTGACCACTACGGTTATGCCGTCGTAAGCTATGGGAAATTCGATGTACTCAATACCATTTTCCTCAGCTTTCTTTTTTTCGGTATCCTTAATTGTCCTGGAAGCGCAGGCTATGTCAATCTCGCCCGCAGTAAATCTTTTAAATCCACCACCCGTTCCGGAAACTCCCACAGTGACGTCCACATCAGGATAAAGTTTCATAAACTCCTCTGCAACGGCCTCGGTAATCGGATATACAGTACTTGAGCCATCGATCATTATGGAACCACTGAGTTTTGCCTGACCGCCCTGGTTTTGACTCGAAGCACCGCTTCCGCAAGCAGTCAAAACCACAGCCGCCGCCAAACATATCAAAAGCAACGCAAAACCGGCTTTGGAGCTTCTAAGCCTTGATACCATATTCCCTCTCCTTACCTTTCTATAATTTCATTATAAATTGTACACCTTCCATGTTAACTCGTTATTAATTGACTGTTAAGGTTGCGTTAATTGATTGTAATGTGCCATAGTTTCATTCAATAGCTTTTTATTTCTGGGCAGGTTATCCCAGGGCAACGAAGAAATGTCAAAAAGTAAAGAAACGTAATTAGAAA
>JASUSP010000070.1 GCA_030446005.1 Tepidanaerobacteraceae bacterium
AGGAGAAAAAGAAAGCAAAAGTAGAAGACATAGAAAAGTGGCTGAAGGTTTCACTGCCGATTTTAAATGGGCCCCAGGCAAGCAAGCCATGGATAAAATATGTGCTTAAGGAATTAAGCCGTCCCAACTTTTCGGCAATGATTTAGAAGAAAGTATTTGGAAAATGTGGGGAATAGATTTGAATTAAGTAGTGAGAGGGATAGTGGATAATTGTCAACTTATGCAGTAATTATTTTACATAAATGGCAATATAATACATCAAATTTATGTCACCTGAACTTAAATAGTTGTGAGGTCAGCTTAAAAAATTTTTTACCTACAACCTCTTGACACAGACTTTTAAAACCGCCCGGTTGACACCTATGGCGAATTTTGATAAACTTTCACATAAAATAAAAGAGGACAGGGGGCGGTTTTTTGGATAAATTAGAGGATAAGTTCGAAAAGGAAGGCCTTAGTTTTGACGACGTTCTTGTGCTTCCCGCTAAATCTTCGGTACTGCCTAAAGATGTCGATGTAAGTACCCGGCTTACGAACAATATAAGGCTCAATATCCCCATCGTGAGTGCCGCGATGGATACGGTTACGGAGGCCAGACTTGCCATTGCGCTTGCCAGAGAAGGCGGCATAGGAATAATACACAAGAATATGTCCATAGATGAACAGGCCCTCGAAGTGGACAAGGTGAAAAGGTCCGAGCATGGCGTTATAGTTGACCCATTTTATCTTTCGCCGGACAATACCATTGGAGAAGCCATGGAACTCATGGCCAGATACCGCATTTCGGGCGTTCCCATTACGGAAAACGGAAAACTGGTGGGCATAATCACCAACAGGGATATTCGCTTCGAAGACGACATGACAAAAAAGATAAAAGATGTAATGACGAAGGAAAATCTCGTCACTGCTCCGGTGGGCACCACGCTTGAAGAGGCCAAGTTGATTTTGAAAAAGCACAAGATAGAAAAATTACCCTTAGTCGACGAGCATTTTAACTTAAAGGGTTTGATTACGATTAAGGACATCGAAAAAGCGATAAAATATCCAAACGCCGCAAAGGACAAAAACGGCAGGCTGCTGGTAGGTGCCGCGGTAGGAGTCGGCAAGGATATGATGGACAGGGTAAAGGCTCTGGTCGAAGCCAAAGTGGACGTTGTGGTGGTGGATACTGCTCACGGTCATTCGGATAACGTAATAAAAGCCGTGGGGGAAATAAAGGAAAAATTCCCGGACCTGGAAGTCATTGCGGGAAATGTGGCTACGGCCGAAGCTACCCGTGACCTTATAAAAGCCGGAGCAGATGCGGTTAAGGTTGGAATGGGACCTGGGTCTATATGCACCACGAGAGTCGTGGCAGGAATAGGCGTGCCGCAGATAACCGCCATTTACGACTGCGCTAGGGAGGCTGAAAAATACGGTGTGCCGATAATTGCCGACGGCGGCATTAAATATTCGGGAGATATCGTAAAGGCCATCGCAGCCGGAGCTGACTCGGTGATGATCGGCGGACTTTTCGCTGGTACGGAAGAAAGCCCCGGAGAAATCGAAATATACAAAGGGCGCAGCTTTAAGGTCTACAGGGGCATGGGTTCGCTCGGGGCTATGGAGGAAGGAAGCAAGGACCGCTACTTCCAGGAAGACGCCAAGAAACTCGTGCCCGAAGGCGTGGAAGGACGCGTGCCTTACCGCGGGCCGCTTTCTGAGATAGTATTCCAGCTTGTCGGGGGCCTGAGGGCAGGTATGGGTTACTGCGGTGCGAGGAACATCGAAGAATTAAAGAAGGCCAAGTTCATAAAAATCACTTCAGCAGGCCTGCGGGAAAGCCATCCTCACGATGTTTACATCACAAAGGAAGCTCCCAATTATACCCAGTTTTAAGAACCGGTCAAGACCGGTTCTTTTTTACACGGTACATTTTCTAAATATTTTGTCATAAATCAAAGAAAAGAAAATATAAAATTTAGCAGGAAAAAAATAAATTAAGGTAGAATAACAATAGTAAATAATAAAATTATTTGTACAAGTCGAAAAAGGAGGAGATCGGGTTGAAAAAATATAGCAGCGACAGAATAAAAAACATAGGCCTTTTCTCTCACAGCGGTGCAGGGAAGACGTCTCTTGCTGAAGCCATGCTTTTTAACGCCGGGGCCATTGACCGCCTCGGTAAAATAGATGACGGCAATACTACCTTGGATTATGACCCCGAAGAAATAAAGAGAAAGATTTCCATCTCGTTGTCCTTAGCGCCCTTAGAGTGGAAGGACTTCAAGATAAATATCGTGGACACGCCGGGTTACTTCGACTTTGTGGGAGAGGTAAAAAGCGCCCTCAGAGTTGTAGATGCCGCGGTTTTAGTCGTATGTGCCGTATCGGGAGTGGAAGTTGGTACCGAGCAAATGTTTAAGCTTATCGATGAACAGGGCCTTCCCCGAATATTCTTCGTAAATAAGATGGACCGGGAAAATGCCAATTTTTACAAAGCAGTTGAGAAAATTCAAGAGATTTTCGGGCAGAAAGCCGTGCCCATTCAATTGCCCATAGGACAGGAGGCGAATTTCAGGGGACTGGTGGATGTAGTCCGCAAAAAGGCCTATGAATTTGACGGAAAAGGTATAAATGAAATACCGGTACCTGAGGAACTAAAGGATGACCTGGAAAACTTTCGCCTGATGATTGTGGAAGCCGCTGCGGAATCCGACGACGACCTTCTCGCCAAGTACTTAGATGGAGAAGAGCTGACCGATGAAGAGATAGAACGCGGCCTAAAGATGGGGGCAAAGGCGGGCAATATATATCCGATTCTGTGCGGTTCTTCGCTTTCAAATAAAGGAATTCACTCATTGATGGATGCGATATGCGATTACCTGCCTTCGGCAGCGGAAAGAATGCCAGAAATAGGTCAAAATCCGAAAAGCGGCGCGGAAGAAAGGCGAGGATGTTGCAGCGATGAGCCTTTCAGCGCGATTGTTTTTAAGACCATGGCTGACCCCTTCGTGGGCAGGTTGAGCCTGTTTAAAGTGTGTTCGGGTACCCTGAAGCCCGATTCTGTGGTCTACAATGCGAATCGGGGCGTTACTGAAAAAATCGGCCACCTGTATTTCATGAAGGGGAAAAAGCAGGAAAACGCCCAAATCGCAGTGGCGGGCGACATAGTGGCTGTGGCAAAGTTGCAAAGTACCTGCACCAACGACACTTTGTGCGATAAAGACCACCCGATCCTCCTTAAAGAAATAGAGTTTCCTAAGCCGGTAATATCCTTTGCGGTAGAACCGAAGTCAAAAGGCGACGAAGAAAGGATTTCTTCGGGCCTGGCAAGGCTAACCGAAGAGGATTTAACCTTTAAGGTCGAAAAGAACAACGAAACCGGGCAGCTTCTCGTTTCCGGCATGGGAGAAATCCACCTGGAGGTACTTGCGGCGAAACTTTCCAGCAAGTTCGGATCTGAAGTTGTGCTCAGCGTGCCGAAAGTCCCCTACAGGGAGACAATCAGGGGGACGGCTAAAGTGGAAGGCAAGTACAAAAAGCAGACGGGCGGCAGGGGCCAGTACGGACATGTATGGATAGAGTTTTCGCCTATAAATTCTGAAGACGGCTTCGAATTTGAAGAAAAAATTTTTGGCGGGGCCGTTCCGAAGCAGTATATCCCTGCCGTTGAAAAGGGAATAAGGGAAGCAATGAAAGAGGGCGTTCTGGCCGGTTACCCGGTGGTAGGCTTTAAGGCGGTACTGTATGATGGGTCGTTCCATCCGGTGGATTCATCGGAACTTGCCTTCAAGATAGCGGCATCTATGGCGTTTAAAAAGGGGATAACTCAGGCAAAACCAGTGCTTTTAGAACCCATTTACGAGATGGAAGTAGTAGTTCCAGAACATTACATGGGCGATATAATGGGAGACCTCAACAAGCGCCGGGGTCGCATAATGGGCATGGAGCTGAGGGATGGCATGCAACATATAAAAGCCCAGGTGCCGCTTGCCGAAATATTCCGCTACGCTACGGACTTAAGGTCCATGACCCAGGGCAGAGGATGGTTTTCAGCGGTTTTTAGCCACTACGAAGAAGTGCCGGCGCCGATAGCCGAAAAGGTCATTGCCGAATCGGGTAAAAAGCATGCGGAAAATGAGTAATTAAAAACGGCGTCCCTCCTTTTGATTGAATTTAAAAAAACCGATGGGGAAAAATTAAAATAAACAGCAAAAAGGAGGGACAGACGTGGAAAAAAAAACTAAAAAGCGTCTTGGCCATACCGAGGGCAAGCTGGACGCCATTTACAGGAAAAAAAACGATGACATTATCGAAGACGAATTGGCGGATGACACGATGTACGGCGAAATAATCCCCAGTCTCATGGGTTGGACTTCGTCAGAAGAACAGGAAGAGCGGATGAATACGCTGCTTGAAATTTCGGAGGAACTTAGCAAAAAAAAGAGAAAAAGGGGATAAAATTTATAAGGAGGGAGTTTCTCCCTCCGATTTTATCTCTTGAAAAAATTTCATGTATTGGTTATAATATATACAGAAAAAGTCAAAGAAAGTCAAAGTCAAATCATGGAAGTCGTCCGGAGGGAACCGTATGCCCAATCTTGCAGACATCATAGAGAATTTTATTAAAGACATGTTTCAGGAAGGGAAAACCATCCTGGAAATTCAGAGAAACGAACTTGCCAACAGATTCAGGTGCGCTCCTTCCCAGATTAACTACGTGCTTACCACCAGGTTTACCGTCGAAAGGGGATACATTGTAGAAAGCCGCAGGGGAGGCGGCGGATATATTAGGATAAAAAAGTTAAAAATAAGAAATGATGAATTTTTGAGGGAAATCATAGAGCTGGTGGGAGATTCCATATCGAGTTCCAAGGCCGGCGGACTTGTGCAGTTTATGCTGGAAGAGGGCATAATTTCCAAAAGAGAGGCGGAACTTTTCAACGCCGCCATCAACAGAAAAAACTTAGAGATACCGCTCCCGGAGCGGGATAGGTTGCGGGCACGACTTTTAAAAGCCATGATTGCTGCTTTGTTGGGTCACGAAGAGGAAAAGGGGGAATGATAATTATGATGTGCAATGAATGCAAAAAAAGACCGGCCACCGTGCACATAACAAAGATAGTAAACGGAGAAAAAACTTTGCTTCACCTTTGCGAGCAATGCGCCAAGGAAAAAAGCATATTCGACGTTTCCTTCAACTTCGAGGGAGAGCCGCTTTCTATGCAGAAATTTTTGGCCGGCTTTTTTGAACCCTTTATGAAGGAATTTCACGAAAAGTCCCAGCCGCTTTCATGTGACCGGTGCGGGTTGACCTTCCCGCGGTTTTCTCAGATAGGCAGGTTCGGATGCAGCCACTGTTATGAGGCTTTCAAGGGGCAGCTGGATCCGATGCTCCGGCGGTTACACGGAAAGACATATCACGTAGGTAAGGTTCCCAAGAGACGCGGCGGAAAGATACGCATAAAGAGCGAAATAGAAAGGCTCAAAAGAGAGCTTCAGGAAGCGGTTAATGCCGAAGAGTATGAAAGAGCTGCCGTGCTCCGGGATAAAATCAGGGAACTTGAACAAAAACTGGGCCGGAGTTGATGGAGGTGCGAGATGTGTCTATTGACGAGCTTCTGGATACTACAAAAATAGAGTGGATTAACTCGACGGGGCCCGAAAGCGACATAGTGATAACAAGCAGGGTCAGGCTTGCCCGAAATCTCAAGGACGTACCGTTTCCGCACCTCCTGAGCCGGTCCCAGGCAGCAGGGGTAATTGACTCGGTATATAAGGCTTTTTTAGCCAACCCGGTTCTTTCCAAAGATGCCAGGTTGTACCTGATGAAGGACCTATCGGAGACCGAGAAAAACTTGTTGGTGGAGATGCACTTTATAAGCCCGGATTTGGCAAGAGACGACCGGGGTGCGGTTATAATAAGCGGCGACCGGCGCATAAGTATAATGATCAATGAAGAGGATCACCTGAGGATTCAGTGCATCTTTTCAGGCTTGGACCCGCAAGGGGCTTACGAACTTGCAAGCCGCGTGGATGATGTGCTGGAGGAGCAACTGGATTTTGCTTTTGACGAGCGCCTCGGGTATCTTACCGCGTGTCCCACCAACGTGGGCACCGGAATCCGGGTCTCCGTCATGATGCATCTGCCCGTGCTCACCATGTTGAAGCAGGTGGACCGCATGTTTTCCACCATGGCCCAGCTGGGACTGGTGGTGAGGGGGCTTTACGGAGAAGGCACCGAGTCGTGGGGCAACCTTTATCAGATATCAAATCAAATAACCCTGGGGAAATCTGAAGAGGACATTATACAAAGTCTCCTGAGCGTTGCGGGTCAGATAATATCGAGCGAAAGGCAGGCGAGGAGAAATCTGAAGGGAGAAGACCGCCTTCGACTCGAAGACCGCATATCGAGGTCCTACGGAATACTTACGAATTCGAAGCTTCTGTCCACCCAGGAGGCCATGGGATACATATCCGATGTGAGGCTCGGGGTAGACTTGGGAATCATAAAAAATTTGAAACCCGTGGAAATCAACACTCTTTTTATAACTGCTGGACCTTCATATATCCAGGAAGTATTTAAAAAGACCATGACCCCGCTGGAAAGGGATTTAAACAGGGCAAATTTATTGAGACAAAAATTGTTAAGGTGAGGTGATTATTTATGAACGGAAAATTTACCGAAAGGGCCCAAAAAGTTATAGCATATGCTCAGGAAGAAGCAAGGCGATTGAACCACAACGTCGTGGGAACCGAACATATCCTTTTGGGATTAATCAGAGAGGGCGAAGGTGTGGCTGCAAAGGCCCTTCAGAATTTGGGCGTCGAGCTTTCCAAGGTAAGGGAACAGGTGGAAAGACTAATCGGTGTCGGCCCCTTCACGGTTCAGGGTCCGATAGGATATACGCCCAGGGCGAAGAGGGTCCTGGAGCTGGCTCTGGATGAATCACGCAGACTTAAGCACAATTATGTGGGCACCGAGCATATACTCCTAGGGCTCATCCGGGAAGGGGAAGGCGTGGCGGCGCAAGTGCTGACCAATCTGGGAGTGAGCCTGGAAAGGGCCCGAAACGAGGTCTTATCGCTTCTCGGCACCGATGTAAAAGGACAGGCGAGTTTCAGGAGAGCCAACAATACGCCGACCCTGAACCAGTTCGGAAGGGACCTGACGGAACTGGCGGCAGAAGGAAAGCTGGACCCGGTTATAGGCAGGCAGAAAGAGATAGAGCGGGTCATTCAGGTTTTGACCCGGAGGACCAAAAACAACCCGTGTCTCATAGGCGAACCCGGTGTGGGCAAGACCGCCATCGTAGAAGGACTCGCTCAGCGGATAGTGGAGGGCGAAGTGCCCGAGATTTTAAAAGATAAGAGGATAGTAAGCTTAGATTTGGCTTCCCTGGTGGCGGGGACCAAGTTCAGGGGAGAATTTGAAGAAAGGTTAAAGAAGGTTATAAATGAAGTAAAGCAGGCGGGTAACGTTATCCTGTTTATCGACGAAATGCACACAATAATCGGAGCCGGAGCGGCCGAAGGCGCCATCGATGCATCTAATATATTGAAGCCATCGCTTGCGCGCGGAGAACTGCAGACCATAGGCGCAACCACCCTTGATGAATACAGGAAGCACATAGAAAAGGACCCGGCTTTGGAAAGGAGATTCCAGCCCATAATCGTAGAAGAACCGACGGTGGAGGACACCATAAAGATACTGGAAGGCCTTAGGGATAAGTACGAGGCGCATCACAGGGTGAAAATTTCCGATGAGGCCCTGGTTGCTGCTGCCAAACTTTCGGCCCGCTACATTACCGACCGGTTCCTGCCGGACAAGGCCGTGGACTTAATAGATGAAGCCGCTTCCCGGGTGAGGCTCAAGAGTCTTACGGCTCCTCCCGAGCTGAAGGAACTGGAAGACGAGCTGGAAGCGGTGAGAAAGGAAAAGGACGCTGCGATTAAAGCTCAGGAATTTGAAAAAGCGGCAAGACTTAGGGATAAGGAGCAGGAAATAAAGGCCAAGGTCGATAGTTTGAAATCCCGGTGGCAGCAGGAGCAAAAGCTGGACAATATAGCGGTTACCGTAGAAGATATAGCAAAAATAGTCTCCAGCTGGACCGGCATACCGGTAGAGCGCCTGACCGAAGAAGAATCCGAAAGGCTGCTTAAGATGGAGGAGATTTTGCATCAGAGAGTTATAGGTCAGGATGAAGCGGTGAGGGCCGTTGCAAGGGCCATAAGAAGGGCTCGTGCTGGGCTTAAAGACCCCAAGCGCCCCGTAGGCTCGTTCATCTTCCTCGGACCTACCGGTGTGGGCAAAACGGAGCTGGCAAGAGCTCTGGCCGAGGCTATGTTCGGCGATGAGAATGCCATGATAAGGCTTGACATGTCCGAATATATGGAGAAATTTGCAGTTTCCCGCATGATTGGTGCGCCTCCGGGATATGTGGGATATGAAGAGGGCGGTGAGCTTACCGAAAAAGTGCGCCGCAAGCCTTATTCGGTCGTGCTTTTCGACGAAATAGAAAAAGCCCATCCCGATGTGTTTAATATACTTCTCCAGATTCTGGAAGACGGCAGGCTTACCGATGCCCAGGGCAGGACTGTAGACTTCAAGAATACGGTCATAATAATGACTTCCAACGTGGGAGCAAATCACATACAGAAAACCAGGGCTTTGGGTTTTGCGCCTAAGGAAGACGATGCAAAGAACTATGCGGAAATGAAGGAAAAGGTAATGGAAGAACTTAGGCGCACGTTCAGACCGGAATTTTTAAACCGTGTGGATGAGATAATAGTTTTCCATCCTCTGAACGAAGAGCACATGAAGAAGATTGTGGACCTCATGCTGAAACAGGTCAACGAGAGGTTAAAGGAAAACAACTTGACCATAGAAGTGTCGGAAAAGGCAAAAGAATGGCTGGTCAAGAAAGGCTTCGATCCCATGTACGGCGCAAGGCCTTTAAGAAGGGTCATCCAAAAAGAGGTGGAGGACAGCCTTTCCGAAGAAATCTTGAAGGGCAGCGTATCGCCGGGCGATGTGGTATTTGTGGATGTGCAAGACGACAAGCTGACGTTCCGCAAGAAGGAGGTGTCTTTAACGGCAAATAGCGGCGAATGATGAAAACCCCGGCTGGGATCGATTTTCGGGAAACTCCCGAATTCGGTTCACGGCCGGGTTTCATCATTTTTAAAGCTCTGATAGATTTCAATGGGAGGGCACAACAGTTGAAAATAATAATGCAAAAAAAGTATAATTTTGATCGGGTGATATTGAATGATACTAAGTGTGCAAAAGGTTAAGGAGATATATGGTATCAGCAGAAGAACACTAATAAACTGGGAAAAGG
>JASUSP010000010.1 GCA_030446005.1 Tepidanaerobacteraceae bacterium
CGAATACAAAGCAGCCCTTGCCGGAGTGCCCGTAATCTACGTCGACCCCAAGGAGACCTCCAAGACCTGTCCGAAGTGCGGGAATGCTTCCCGGTATAATCGTAAGGCCCAAGGCTGGTTTAAATGCATAAAATGTGGCTACCAATCTGATGCGGACAGGGTGGGGGCAATAAACATAGCCGCGAAAGCGCTCGATGCTCTCGGGGCATGACCCCGGGAGAAAGGGGAGCGTGACACCCCTTAAGGCCAAGGCGATGAACCGGCCAGACCGGTGAGTGCTGGCTAACCTGCGGCTTAAAGCCGCCGTCCCACGCTGGGATGCCCTCTAATTCATTAGAGGGAGGATGTCACGTTACGTCAACCTATATTTTTTTATTTTGTACTGCAACGTCTGCCGTTTTATTTTCAGCCTTTCCGCAGCTTTGGTGATATTTCCTTCGCATTCTTTTAAAGCCTTTAATATAATTTCTCTCTCGATGCTTTCAATTGCTTCCTCCAAAGGCAGCTCGCTTTTCGACGAAGGCTCATTTTTAAACTCTGCATCGGCTTTACAAAAATTCTCCGTAATATAAAAAGGAAGATGTTCCACATCTATGTATTTCTCATCGCCAATCATATTCATGGCGCCTTCTATCGCATTTTCCAGTTCCCTCACGTTGCCGGGCCAATCGTATTCCCTAAATATTCTCCTGACTTTCTCCGATACTCCTTTTACCTTTTTGCCAAATCTCTCGTTTAACTTTTCAATGAAATATCTCGTAAGGACCGGGATGTCTTCTCTTCTTTCCCTAAGGGGCGGTATTTTTATGTACACCACTCCAAGTCTATAAAACAAGTCCTTTCTTATAGCACCCTTTTTAATGCTTTCGAGAGGGTCTTCGTTGGTCGTCGCGACAACCCTTACATCAACGGGGATGAGGCTTGCCCCACCCACCCGCCTCACGGCCCTTTCCTGCAGAACCCGGAGTAGCTTTGCCTGAAGATTTATCCCCATCGAGTTTATTTCATCCAGCAGCAAAGTGCCTCCATCCGCCTGTTCGAAAAGCCCGGGTCTGTCCACCGCGCCGGTGAATCCCCCTTTTACGGTGCCGAAGAGTATGCCCTCCAGCAGGCTTTCCGGAAGGGCTGCGCAATTTTGGGCTATAAAAGGTTTTCCCTTCCTCGGGCTGGCATTGTGGATGCTCTGGGCAAACAGTTCCTTGCCAGTCCCCGTTTCTCCAAAAATCAGCACCGCCGATGATGTAGCAGCTGCTTTCTTCGCCATATAAATAGCTTTTTTGATTGCCGGACTTTCACCTATTATATCTTCAAAGGTAAACCTCGTAAACGGGGAAAGATTTTCCCGTGAAACTTTTCCTTTTGTTGAATCCTGTAGAAATATCACCTTCTCTGACATTTCCCGCAAAGCCGTAATGTCCTTGGCAATTTCTACAGCACCAAGGATTTTGCCATCTTTTTTCAAAGGCAAAGTCGTATTTATGGTGGTTATCCGCTGGCCCCTGTAGTTAAAATATGTCTGAACGCGATCGACGATAGCTTTCCCCGTTTTCAAAACCTGGTACAGGGTACTCGTTTCCCCGCTTAAAGAGGGAAACACTTCAAAGAGGCCTTTCCCCACCACGCTTTCCGGCTCTAGCCTTTCCAGTCTGCCCATGGCCGAATTGTAAAACACCGTTTTGCCGTTGCCGTCCACGACATGAATTCCAACATCCAAGTTTTCCAATATCTCACTATAAAATTCGTCTAAAAGCCCGGCGGACATTTTTAACACTCCCTGTCAATCCCTTCAGGACCTGCTGCAGTATCTTTCCCAGTCGCACCCTTCGCAAAAGGACAAGAACCAATCGTTAGAGGCCGACGCGACTTTTCCTTTTATTTCACTCCAATTTACCACTTCTCCTGGACTTACTTTAAAAAGCTCTAAAGCTTTAATGTCTAGCTTTCTAATTTCTTCTTCCATGCCCTCTTTGTAGCCGCATCGGCCTTCACTTAAATAAGGACACATACCACACACGTCGTCAGGCCCGCAAACTACCCTGATTTTTTCTCCGCTTTCCACTTTCTCCATTGTATTTCTCAGATTATCGATGTACTCCTGAGGATAACCCTCGCCGTGGTAAAAGTGCAGGCATACGAGGTGATGACCCCTCAACCTGATCATAGTTTTCTTTCCCCCATCTATTTGCCTTCGATAATTTCAAGAAAGTCCCCGGCGATAGCTTCCGGATACTTGCCCTGCCTGTAGTTTCTCCTTGCCACTATTATATCCGGCTGATATCCTCTTTTGTAAATTTCTTTTATGAACTTTGGAATCTCCACAAAGGCCCCTAATTCCTCATAATCCTCGTTCATAAAAATTAAGGTAGGTATACGGGGTTTCCCGTCGTATTTGTACTTCTCGAGAAAATCCTCATGTCCTTCCTTTGGCAAGATGGCAAATTCTATTAAATTGTTGATTTCGGCCATTTTAGCCATTACCGGCAGGCTTACCATGCAGTCCGGACACCAGGGCTCGGCAAAAACTAAAACTTTGACTATTTTCCCTATTTTTTTAATCCGCTCCACGGTACTTTCGGAAAGAGCCATATTTTTGTAAAACATCTCGAATTTTTCCCTGTAGTTCGGTTCGGCTTTGTCCAAAAATTCGTTGTAACCCAAACCTTTTTCGTATAAATCTTTCAACAGCATAAAAATCCCTCCCGCCTCAATTTATTATACCATACCAGACTTAACCCCGGAATCAAAAATAAATACCGGTTTCTCCAAAGTAGGAATTTTGATATATTTTGTGTATAATATCCATTGTAAAGCATATCCTGCGAAGGTGAAAATTGACCATGAATCTAAACATAAAAATTCCATCTATCGTAAAAGAAATATGCCACAAATTAAGAGTCGGTGGATACCAGGCTTTTGTAGTTGGAGGAGCTATCAGGGATGCATTGCTGCAAAGAGAAAACCCGGACTACGACATCGCTACCGACGCCATGCCGGAAGAAATTTTGTCCATATTTCCCAAGGCTATTCCCTACGGCAACTTCGGCACCGTGCTTCTTTTGGCGGAAAATACAAAAATAGAAATAACCCCTTTTCGAAACGACGCCCCGGGGAGAAAGCCCTGCTACTCTTTCGGAGGCACAATATATACGGACCTTGCCCGCCGGGATTTTACGATAAATTCAATGGCTTACGACCCCATATCTTCGGAATTTGTAGACCCTTTTGGCGGCCTTCAGGATTTGAAATCCCGGGTGATAAGATGCACAGGAAATACCAGGCGAATCTGGGAAGACCCGCTCAGGGCCCTCAGAGCCGCAAGATTCCAGGCACAGCTCGGCTTTACCATAGAACCTTCAACTTTATACGCCCTTAAAGCTCATGCCCATCTTTTAGACACGATTTCCCGCGAAAGGATAAGGGATGAGCTTTTGAAACTTATAACGTCCGATCACCCCTTCGACGGCCTGGTGACCCTGGTCGTCACCGGACTCATGAAGCACGTCATACCCGAACTGTTGGAAGGCATGGGAATGCATCACAACAACAAGCCGAACGATGTCCTCGAACATAACCTTCTTGCTTGCAAGTACGTCAAAAATTCCCCTCACCTTCGCCTCGCAGCTCTGCTCCACGATGTGGGGAAACCCCGGTGTGCCGTAGAAAAAGAAGGAATTCTGGAATTCCCTGGTCACCATACTACGTCGCTGGAAATGGCAAAAGCCATATTGAAAAATCTGCGGTTTGACAACTATACCGTAAATAAAGTCCTTCTGCTTATTGAACATCACATGTTCATCTACGCGCCTGATACTCCTCTATCCGAAGCAAGAAGACTCATTTCAAAAGTGGGGTGGGAAAACATATACGATTTAATCGAGCTTAGAAAAGCTGATCGCCTGGCCAGCGGCTTTGAGGAGGCCGTGGGCCCCGGAGTGAAAAAACTTATTTCGGACCTTGAAGAATTGAAAAAAGAAAAATCCGATTACCAAATTAAGGACCTCGATATCTCCGGAAAAGACCTGATAGATGAGCTTGGAATCCGGCCGGGCCCGCTGGTGGGAAAGCTCCTTAACATGCTTTTAGAAAAAGTCCTCGAAAATCCCGAGCTAAACCGCAGGGAAATCCTGCTGGAAGTTGCAAGAAAACATTTGGGAGGAGGTAATTTATGCGAATAGGAATTATAAGCGACACCCACGGAAGTTCGACGGCTTTCAGAAAAGCTCTTGAAATTCTAGGCCGGTGCGATATCATACTCCACGCCGGAGATGTGCTGTACCACGGTCCAAGAAACCCTATGCCGGAAGGTTATAGCCCGAAAGAACTGGCAGAAATTATAAATGGCATAAATATTCCCATGCTTATATCCGCGGGCAATTGCGATGCTGCCGTGGACCAGATGGTGGTATCCCTTCCGCTTCAGTCGCCGTATTCGATGCTCTGCTTTGACGGTAAAAAGCTCCTTTTGACCCATGGCCATGATATGGAGGAAAAAGCTCTTGAAGAGCTTGCAATGAAGTGGAAGGTAGATATACTGGTCACCGGCCACACGCACGTGAAGGATATAAAAATCCTGCCGGGACTTTTACACGTAAATCCCGGATCGTGCTCGCTCCCCAAGGACGGCATTCCGTCGGTCGCATTGATAGATGGTAAAGAGGTCCATCTCATAGACCTGAATACGGGCCAATCCATAAAGTCAGCAAGCTTCGACTGAAAAAGAAAAAGCCCCAAGCAGAGCAGAGATTCGCATTTAAGCTTGGGGCTTTATTATTTTTCCTATATCCTTCCTAAAGTGCATTCCTTCAAAGTAAATCTTCGACGCCGCCCTGTACGCGTTGTCTCTTGCTTCCTCTTCGGTCTTACCGAGAGCGGTAACGCCCAGAACCCTTCCGCCGGCGGTAACCACTTCTCCACTTTTCAAGGCGGTTCCCGCATGAAATACTAAAGCCCCTTCTTTTTCCGCTTCCTTTATTCCGGTTATTTTCTTCCCTTTTTCGAATGCACCGGGATAGCCGCCCGATGCAAGGACCACGCAGACCGCCTTTTCCTTGCTCCAATCGATGTCGGCTTCCGAAAGTTTTCCTTCAAGGACCTTGAAAATTACCTCCACAAGGTCGATATTTAGCCTCGGCAAAACCGACTGGGTCTCGGGATCGCCGAAGCGGCAGTTAAATTCTAATACCTTCGGCCCTTTCGAAGTTAACATAAGGCCTGCGTAGAGTACTCCTTTAAATGGAGCACCTTCCTTTTCCATGGCTTCGAGAGTTTTCCGGATTATATTTTCTCTCACGTATTCCGAAACATCATCTGTGTAATAGTATGCAGGTGAAACGGCCCCCATACCCCCCGTATTGGGGCCTTCATCCCCATCAAAAACCCTTTTGTAATCCCTGCTGCTCTCCATAATCTTCGCGGCCTTCCCGTCGCAAAAGGCCATTACGGTAACTTCGCGGCCCTCTAAAAATTCTTCAATAACTATACGCCTGCCGGCCTTTCCGAAAACTCCATCCTTCATCATGGCCTTAATAGCATTTTTTGCTTCTTCCCTTGTCCTTGCCACCACGACCCCTTTCCCGGCAGCAAGGCCTTCAGCCTTTATCACAATGGGTATGTTGGATTCTTCCACGTACCTGGTTGCTTTTTCGTAATCGTCAAAAACCTCGTATTCTGCAGTAGGTATACCGTATTTTTTCATGAGATTTTTCGCAAAAACCTTGCTCCCTTCGATTTGGGCTGCTGCTTTATTCGGTCCGAAAATATTCAGCTTTCTTTTTTCGAACTCGTCGACGATGCCCTCTACCAGCGGCGCTTCAGGTCCCACCACCGTAAGGTCTATGCCTTCCATTTCTGCAAAATCCGCAAGTCTTTCGATATCCTCGACTTTGATGTCCACGCACTCTGCAAGTTCCGCAATCCCCGCGTTGCCGGGGGCTGAATAAATCTTTTTTACATAAGGACTCTGGGCTATCTTCCAGACAAGGGCGTGTTCCCTTCCCCCGCCGCCAACTACAAGTACTTTCATATAGAGCTTCCTCCCTTTTAATGTCTGAAGTGCCTTATTCCTGTAAAGACCATGGCTATGCCTTTTTCATCGGCGGCTTTTATAGAATCTTCATCGCGGACCGAGCCGCCGGGCTGGATTATAGCGGTAATTCCAGCAGCCGCTGCAGTCTCTACAACGTCCGAAAAGGGGAAGAAAGCGTCGGAGGCCAGCACGGCACCTTTCGCCCTTTCCCTTGCCCATGCTATGCTCTGCTGGGTGGGCCATATTCTGTTTACCTGCCCCATCCCTATTCCGACAGTAACTTTATCTTTTGCAAGGACTATCGCATTTGATTTTACGTGCTTTACTACTTTCCATGCAAACAACAAGTCCCTCATCTCCTCCTGGGTAGGAGCCCTTCTCGTCACTACTTTGAGGTCCTTTTCGTCGAAATCCTCCACATCGGGGTCCTGCACCAAAATTCCACCGCTTACTCTCTTTATGTCCCATCCCGTATATTTTCTACCTTTCATTTCGACCACGAGAAGTCTCAAGTTCTTTTTCGCTTTTAGTAATTCTAATGCATCCGGCTCGAATCCCGGCGCTATCACTATTTCGAGAAATATTTTTGAAAGTTCTTCAGCAGTTTTTAGATCCACCGTCCGGTTTAATGCCACTATCCCACCGAAAATCGAAACCGGATCCGCTTCGTAGGCCTTTAAAAATGCCTCGTGCAAATCCTTACCGCACGCCACGGCACAGGGATTTGTGTGCTTTATGGCAACCGCACAGGGCTGTTCAAATTCCAATACCAGCGACAGTGCCGCATCGGCATCATTTATGTTGTTGAAGGAAAGCTCCTTGCCCGAAAGCTTTCTTGCCCCGGCGATGGTACCCGATATACCTCCCATTTCCCTGTAAAAGGCTGCCTTCTGGTGAGGATTTTCGCCATAACGGAGGTCCTGGACCTTTTCAAATGCCAGCGTTAGGTTTTTAGGAAAGATATCTTTTTCCTGAGTTTCCTCCGCCAAAACAGTCCTTCTCAAATAATCGGAAATCATGGCGTCGTAATGAGCAGTATGCTCGAAAACCTTGAGCGCGAGTCTTCTTCTCAGTTCCCTACTCACATCATCTTTACTTTTAAGCTCTTCCAGCACTACTTTGTAATCTTCGGGATCGCATATAACTATCACGTTTTCATGATTTTTCGCCGCAGAGCGGAGCATTGCCGGGCCGCCGATGTCTATATTTTCAATAGCTTCTTCGAAAGTGACTCCCGGTTTTTCGATGGTCTGTTTGAACGGATAAAGATTGACCGCCACGAGGTCAATCGGCTCTATACCAAGCTCACTAATTTGTTTCATGTGAACTTCGTTTTCCTTCAGCGCCAGCAATCCGCCGTGAATTTTGGGGTGGAGGGTTTTAACCCTGCCATCCAAAATTTCGGGAAAGCCAGTAATCTCCGATACCGGAATAACCTTTACGCCGCTTTCCGAAAGGAGCTTTGCGGTTCCGCCCGTGGAAATTATCTCAACCCCAAGTTCCTTTAATGCTTTTGCAAACTCTACGATGCCGGTTTTGTCGGAAACCGAAATCAAGGCCCGCCTTATCATCCAAAATTCCCCCTTAATTCTTTTATTAAAACTCGCCTCCCCACAACCTCTAACTTTCCTTCTGCAAAAAGCCTTATGGCTTCGGGGAGGAGCTCGTGTTCCACTTCAAGCACCCTTTTTGCAAGAATCTCCGGGGTATCATCATCCCTTACTTCTACGGCCTTTTGTAAAATTATGGGACCGGTATCCGTGCCTTCGTCCACAAAGTGAACTGTTGCACCTGTAACCTTTACTCCGTACTCCAAAACCGCCTTATGCACGCGGAGTCCGTAATAACCTTTGCCGCAAAAGGCAGGTATGAGGGAAGGATGGATGTTTATTATCCTGCCGGCAAAAGCCCTTACAAAGTGCGGTGAAAGCACTTTGATGAATCCCGCCAGTACCACTAGCTCTACTTTTGCCTCTCTTAGCTTTTCAATCATCGCCTCTTCGTATTCCGTTTTAGAAGCATATCTTTCCGGGCAAATTGCCACACTTTCGATATTGTTGTCCCTTGCCCTTTTTAGGGCGTAAGCATCTTCCCTGCTGGATATCACGATTTCAATGGAAGCATTTAACTTCCCAGTTTTTATGCTGTCGATTATCGCCTGAAGATTAGTGCCGCTTCCAGAAACCAGAACTCCAAGTTTCAAGGCCGGCAAAATACCACCCCGCCTTCGCCCTTTACGACTTTGCCGATAACCCAGGCTTTAAATCCCGAAGCCTTGGAAAATTTCAAAGCTTCGTCCGCTTCTTCTTCGGGTATGACGATGGCAAAACCTATCCCCATGTTGAACGTCCGGTACATCTCGTGATCATCCACATTTCCCATCTTTTTAAGAACCGAAAACACCGGCGGGATATCCCAGGAGCCCTCGTAAATTCTGAATTCCAGGCCCCGAGGTAAAATTCGGGGCAGGTTTTCGAAAAACCCGCCGCCCGTTATATGGGCCATTCCGTGAATTTGAAGACTTAACAATTTTTTTACGGCTCCGACATAGATGCAGGTAGGGGTAAGAAGTTCTTCTCCCAAAGTCTTCCCGAACTCCTCTACATAGCTTTCTACGCTCAATTTCCCTATTTCGAAAAATATTTTCCTCGCCAGGGAATAGCCGTTGCTGTGCAGTCCCGAGGAAGAAAGTCCGATTACAACATCGCCCTCTCTTATTTTGGAACCATCCACAATCTTATCCTTGTCCACAATCCCTACTGCAAAACCCGCCAGGTCGTATTCATTTTCACCGTAAAATCCCGGCATTTCGGCGGTTTCACCGCCGACTAAGGCACAGTTTGCCCTTCTGCAGCCTTCGGCCACTCCCTTTACTATTTCTTCTATCTTTTCCGGCACAATCCTTCCCGTAGCGATATAGTCCAGGAAAAAAAGCGGTTCGGCGCCGTGAACGGCTATATCATTCACGCACATTGCTACGCAGTCTATCCCCACCGTATCGTGTTTGTCCATCATGAAAGCTATTTTGAGCTTCGTTCCCACCCCGTCGGCGCCCGACACCAAAACGGGAGCATTGTAATTTTTCAGATCCAGTTCAAAAAATCCGCCAAACCCGCCTATATCGCCAAGCACTCCTTTACGGTAAGTGGAGCGAACGTGGGATTTTAGGAGCTCCACAGCCCTATTCCCTGTATCCACGTCAACGCCGGCATCCCGGTAGGTAATTTTCTCTTTCACAAAACATCTCCCCTAACATTTCTCGAAAAGATACTTTCTCCTTTCTCCCTGAACTTTCAAGGGATATTCCCCTGAAAAACAGGCGGTGCAAAACTTTTCACGGTTGCAACCAGTAGATTTTATGAGGCCATCCAGGCTTAAAAAGCCGAGGCTGTCTGCTCCGATATATTTTCTTATCTCTTCTACATTATGGGTTGCAGCGATCAATTCTTTTTGAGAAGAAGTATCTATTCCAAAATAGCAGGAGTGAGTTACAGGAGGTGAGCTAACCCTTACGTGAACTTCCTTTGCACCCGCATCCTTTAACATCTTTATTATCTGGCCGCTGGTCGTACCCCTTACTATGGAATCATCCACCAAAACCAGGCGTTTTCCTTTTACTTCTGATTTTAAGGCATTGAGCTTAAGCATTACCCCCAAACTCCTCAGCTTTTGGCTCGGCTGTATAAAAGTCCTTCCTATATAGCGGTTCTTTATGAGTCCGAAGCCGAAGGGTATACCCGACTGAGCCGAATACCCCATGGCTGCCACTGTTCCGGAATCCGGAACCCCCACCACCAGGTCTGCATCCGCCGGATGTTCCAAAGCCAAAATCCTGCCGCTTTCCCACCTCGCCTTATAGACGTTTATGCCATCTATCGTGCTGTCCGGCCTTGCAAAGTAAACGAATTCGAATATACAAAGGGAATTTTTCTCCTGACATTTGTACTTGACGCTTTTTACGCCGTAGCGGTTTATGACCACAATCTCGCCGGGTTCTACATCCCTTATGAACTCCGCTCCTATGGTGTCGAAAGCGCAGCTCTCGGAAGCAAGCACATAAGAACCGTTGTACTTTCCAAGGCATAGGGGCCTAAAGCCATTCGGGTCCCTCACGCCGATTAGGCTGTTTTCTGTCATTATGACCAAAGCGTAAGCTCCTTTTATCCTATCCATACATCCTTTTATCGCTTCATCTATGTCTTTTGATGCTTCCCTCGCGATGAGAAATGCAATTATTTCGCTATCTACCGTTGTTTGAAAAACCGCGCCGCTTTGCTCTAATTCATACCTCAACTCATAGGCATTAACCAGGTTTCCGTTATGGGCGACGGCAAGATAGCCGTTTTTATATCTCACCACCAGAGGCTGGGCATTGTTTAAACTATTAGAACCAGTAGTGGAATATCGGACGTGACCTATGCCTATGCGTCCTGAAAGCCTGTCAAGTATTTTTTCAGTAAATACTTCCGACACAAGGCCGAGGTCTTTATGATAGTCAATGCCGTTTCCTGTGCTTACAGCAATACCGGCACTTTCCTGGCCCCGGTGCTGAAGGGCAAAAAGGCCGTAATACAGTGTCTTCCCAAGGGCCGGGTCTTCCATGTCCGAATATATCCCGATAACTCCGCAAGCTTCTTTTAATTTTTCTTCCATCATCTCTCTACCTTTCGCTCCAAAGACTTGCTCCATACTTCGGCCATCTCCTTTAAGGAAAGCTCGATTTTTTTACAGCTGCCTTTTGAATCCTTAATGTTAATCCTAAAATATTCAGGCACAACGCGGCCCAGCACCGCAGCCTTAACTCCTTCTTTATCTGCGAGCTCAATTAAAGCCGGAAGGTTTTCTTCTTTCAGACTTACTACTATCCTGGATTGCCCTTCTCCGAAAAGCAGCGCATCGGCTCTTATGTCAGACATTATTTCACCTTCAAAGCCAATATTTCCGGTAATGCAGGATTCTGCTATCGCTACAGCAAGTCCACCCTCGGACACGTCGTGAGCCGAACTTAAAATTCCTTTCTCTATTGCCTTCAGGCAGCAAAGCTGAAGCCGCTTTTCACGTTCCAAATCGACCCTGGGGGGTTTTCCTCCCTGGATATTGAAAATTACCCTCAGATATTCTGAAGCACCTAATTCATCGGTATTTTCCCCTAAAAGAACAACTAAATCGCCGGGATTTTTAAACGCTATGGTACAGTGTTTAGTCACATCTTCCAAAAGTCCCATCATTCCTATAACCGGCGTTGGAAATATTACCCTGCTACAGCTTTCATTGTAAAAGCTCACGTTGCCGCTCACAACAGGAATTTCCAAAATCCTTGCGGCCTGAGAAATTCCTTCTATGCATTTTTCAAACTGGTAATACACTTCGGGATTTTCAGGGCTGCCGAAATTGAGGCAATCAGTTATTGCAAGGGGCTTCGCCCCCGTCACCACGAGATTTCTTGCCGCTTCGGCCACCGCCTGCTTTCCGCCTTCATAAGGGTCGAGATAGCAGTAAAGCCCGTTGCAATCGGTAGTGAGCGCTATTCCCTTTTTCGTGCCCTTTATCCTCAAAACTGCCGCATCGGAACCCGGCGGAACCACGGTATTGGTGCGGACGGTATGGTCGTACTGCTGGTAAACCCATGCTTTGCTCGCTATGTTTAAAGATGCCAAAAGCTGGAGTAGCACTTCGCTCAAATTTTCCGGAATTTCTATTTTTGAATAATCCAAATCCTGCATATCCATGTAGGCCGGCCTTTTGCCTTCGCGCTTTATCACCGGAGCCCCTTCCGCCAAAGACTTTGCCGGAACCTCTGCCACTACTTTGCCGTTTTCCAGGACCCTGAGCATCCCGTCGCCGGTTACCTCGCCTATTTTGACGGCGTACAGGTCCCATTTTTCAAATATCCTCTTTACATCTTCCTCATGACCTTTTTCTACTATAATCAACATGCGCTCCTGGGATTCCGAAAGCATCACCTCGTAAGGAGTCATCCCTTTCTCGCGCCTGGGAACCAGCGCGACGTCCAGCTCTATCCCGGTGCCCGCCCTTGCAGCGGTTTCGGAACATGCTGATGTAAGGCCGGCAGCCCCTAGGTCCTGAATTCCCACCACCCATTTTTCCTTTAAAAGCTCCAAACACGCTTCAAGCAGCAGTTTTTCCATGAAGGGGTCTCCCACCTGCACCGAAGGCCTTTTTGATTCTGATTCTTCGGACAGCTCTTCGGATGCAAAGCTGGCCCCGTGAATTCCGTCCCTTCCAGTTGCAGCTCCCACGAGCATCACGGAATTTCCTACTCCCTGCGCTTTGCCCCTTACTATATCCTCCTGCCGGATTATTCCGACGCACATGGCGTTGACTAATGGATTGTCCTTGTACGCATCATTAAAATAGGTTTCGCCACCCACTGTGGGTATCCCCATGCAGTTTCCGTAATCCGCTATCCCGGAAACCACCCCTCCGAAAAGGTACTTTACTCTGGGGTCATCCAGTTCCCCGAACCTCAGGGAATCCAAAAGCGCTACCGGCCTTGCCCCCATGGCAAAAATATCGCGGATTATGCCTCCCACGCCGGTAGCCGCCCCTTGATAGGGCTCAACGGCAGATGGATGGTTATGGCTTTCTATCTTGAGCACCACCGCCAGGTTATCCCCTATATCGACGATACCCGCGTTCTCACCGGGCCCCTGGAGCACGTGGGGTGCTTTTGTGGGAAATCTCTTCAAAAGCGGTTTTGAATTTTTGTAGCTGCAGTGTTCCGACCACATTACGCTGTACATTCCAAGCTCCACATCGTTAGGTTCACGTCCGAGCGTCTGGACTATAAGGTTGTACTCCTCGTCCGTAAGTCCCAGCTTTTTAGCTTCTTCTGCTTTTCCCAATTTTTACCCTCCCCTCGAGGTATTCTAAAATGGACATAAAAAGCCTCTTTCCATCGGTATTCCCCAAAATCTCTTCAGCGCAGCGCTCCGGATGGGGCATCATCCCGAGGACATTTCTTTCTTCGTTTAAGATCCCCGCTATGTTCTCCACCGATCCGTTGGGATTGGCTTCGTCTGTAATATTGCCTTTTTCATCCGAATAGTAAAATACGATTCTATCTTCTCTTTTTAACCTCTCTATAGTATCGGCATCGGCGTAATAATTGCCCTCACCGTGGGCTATGGGCATTTTTACCACTTCTCCTGGCAGGTACATGTTCGTGAAAGGTGAATCGGCTGTACCCACTTTCAGGTATACGTCATGGCAGTGAAATTTGAGGTCTCTGTTTTTCATCATTGCCCCCGGAAGGAGTCCGGCTTCAAGGAGGATCTGAAATCCGTTACATATGCCGAGGATAAGCTTCCCCTTCTCGGCAGCTTTATAGACGCTGTCCATCGCCGGCGAGAACCTCGCGATGGCACCTGCCCTCAAATAATCGCCGTAGGAAAATCCCCCCGGCAGGATGATGAGATCGAAATCCTCGGGAGAAAATTTTTCCTTGTGGAACACGTATTCCGCAGGCTGACCGAGGACGTCCTTCCATACATGAAAACAGTCCACATCGCAATTAGATCCGGGAAAAACTATTACGGCACCCCTCATATACTTTCCTCCACCACTTCAAAGCTGAAATCTTCAAGAACCGGGTTTGCAAGGAGCTTTTCGCACATCATCTCTACCTTAGCCTTTGCTTCGTCTAAGTTATCGGCTTTAAGTTTCACCTCTATCAATTTTCCAACCCGAACATCCTCAGCTTCAAAGCCAAGATGGTTCAAAGCGCCCTTTATCGCGGCTCCCTGCGGGTCGAGCACGCCGTTTTTGAATCTAACCCATATTTTTGCATTGAACATTTTAATTCCCCCAAAACATTTTATAATTTTTAAACTTTATACTTTAATTCGGGTCAGGATTTCTCTATAAGCTTCTTGCACATTTCCAAGGTCCCTTCTGAAGCGGTCTTTATCGAGCTTTTCCATGGTTTTTGCATCCCAGAAGCGGCACGTATCAGGAGAAATCTCATCAGCAACCAAAATTTCACCTTTAAATCTTCCGAATTCCAGCTTAAAATCCACCAGGATTATATTTTTCTCGATGAGGAACCGGCTCAGTATCTCGTTTACTTTAAAGGAAGTCTCCTCGATGAAAACTATCTCCTCTTTGGTGGCCAAATCCATTGCCAGTGCATGGTATGCGTTTATCATCGGATCGCCTAGTTCATCGCTCTTATAGCAAAATTCCAAGACCGGACTTTTTAGTTTCGTTCCCTCCTGAAGTCCAAGCCTTTTTGCCATGCTCCCCGCCGCCAAATTCCTCACAATTACTTCGAGCGGCAGTATCTTCACCGCTTTTACCAGCATCTCCCTATCGCTTAGAAATCTTTCGAAATGGGTTTTAACGCCATTTTCTTCTAAAATCTCAAAGAAAACCGCAGAAATTTTGTTGTTGAGTTCACCTTTGCCCTTTATCGTCCCCCTTTTTTGTCCGTTGAACGCCGTAGCGTCATCTTTGAATTCCATCACGTAAAAATCCTTATCTTCTGTGCGGTAAATCCTTTTTGCCTTGCCTTCGTAAATCAATTCCAGCTTTTTCATTAATTGTTCACTTCCCTTTCCTTTAAATATTCCCTATACCCAATATTTTCCATCCTGGCTGCCTTCTCTTCCACTTCTTTTCTCATCCTTTCCTTGTATTCCGCAACCTTTTTCTTAATTTCGGGATACTTTATGCCCAGAATCTCTGCAGCCAAAATCCCGGCATTTTTTGCATTGTTTATCGCCACCGTGGCCACCGGTACCCCCGGCGGCATCTGAACTATCGACAAAAGGGAGTCCATCCCCTGCAGCGACGACGTCTTTACCGGGACGCCTATTACCGGCAAAGGCGTAATCGATGCCACCATTCCCGGAAGATGTGCAGCCCCGCCCGCTCCGGCGATTATCACTTCTATGCCCCTTTTGTCGCAGTTTTTGGCATAATCAAACATTCTCTCGGGAGTCCGGTGTGCCGAAACTATCGTTAGTTCAAAATCGATGCCGAATTCCTCGAGAATCTTGGCTGCCTCCTGCATTACGGGCAAATCGGAATCGCTCCCCATGATTATGCCTACCAGCGGTTTTTTCATATCATTACCTCGCTTTCACCTTTAATATGTTCTTCGCCTTTTGGGCCTTTTCAATGGCCTTTTCCACATCGTCATCGATTACCGTCACATGTCCCATTTTCCTGTAAGGCCGGGTTATCTTTTTGCCGTAAAAGTGAAAGTACAGTCCCTCTATGGAAAGTGCCTCCTCGAATCCCTCTACCAACGGTATTCCATCATATCCTTCTTCCCCTAAAAGATTCACCATCACGGCAGGAGAAAGCAGTTTGGTGGAGCCTAGCGGCAGACCGCATATGGCCCTTATGTGCTGTTCGAATTGACTTGTGGCGCAAGCTTCGATGGTGTAGTGGCCGGAATTGTGAGGCCTTGGAGCTACTTCGTTTACCAATATCTTTCCTTTTTTGTCCAAAAACATTTCCACCCCGAAAACACCCACACCGTCTAAGGCTTGGACAACTTCTTTTGCAATTTCCATTGCTCTTTCTTCCAAATCTTTTTCTATTCTGGCAGGAGCTATTACCAAATCGCATATATTGGCTTTTTCATCAAAGATCATCTCCACGACCGGATAGCATCTGATTTCCCCTTTGGTGCTCCTTGCCACCATAACTGCCAGTTCTTTTTCTATATCGACCAATTCTTCCACATAAGAGTGGGTGTGAAGTGCCTTTGCCATATCTTCTTCAGACCTAATAACGGCCACTCCTCTTCCATCGTATCCGCCTTTCCTGGCTTTTTGGACGAGCGGAAATCCGAACTTTTTAAATTCCTCGATGGTTACTTGGTCGATTTTCATAAATCTGGCAACTGGAATTCCCGCTTTTTTCAGTATCTCCTTTTGAGCCAATTTATCCTGAATGACCTCCAAAATGTAAGGCGAAGGAAGTATGCTGTATCCTTTGTCTTGCAGCCTTTTAAGCGGTTCCGTCGCTATATGCTCAATATCGTACGTCGCCACATCGCTTTGCTTTACAAGTTCTTCTAGTTTTTCTTCGTCGTAAAAATTTCCGACTATCTGTATATCCGAAACAGAAGATGCAGGACAACCGGGCGTTGGATCCAATACGCTTACAAAAAAGCCCATTTTCTTGGCCTCTTGCGCCATCATCTTCCCCAGCTGCCCGCCGCCTATGATGCAAATTCTAGGAAAGCCCTTCATCCCATCCTCTTTCAATGCGGCCGACCTCCAAATCACGATAATAAAAAAATAATAAGGTAGAGGAAATCTCTACCTTCAAAGCCCAAAGGGTTTTTGGCAATAACCAACTCCCCCTTATAGCCAGGGCGGTTTACGGCCGCCCGGTAGAGACTTCCAGGCCATATTCCTGGAATTATATAAGGGTACCGGAAAAGTATTCAATTTGTTCGCTCGCCTAAATACATAATACTACATTTTGACTAAATAATCAAGTAAAATTCCGAACAATACACTTTATTTTTTTGAATATCGTACGTTTATATTTGTTTTAAAAACTGATAGATTCTTTCCATTGCCTTTTCAAGGTTATCCATAGATGCAGCATAAGAAATTCTTACAAAACCCTGGCCGCTTTCGCCGAAGGCACTCCCGGGCACTACGGCCACCTTCATCTCATAAAGCAGCCTATTTGCGAATTCTTCGGACGAAAGGCCTGTGTTTTTAATCGAAGGGAAGATGTAAAAGGCCCCTCTTGGCTCAAAGCACTCAAGTCCCATATTCTTTAAGCTGCTATAGACGAACACCCTCCTTCTGTCGTATTCTTCTCTCATCCTTTTTATATCTTCGTCGCCGTTTCTCAAAGCCTCAACAGCCGCATATTGCGCCATAGTAGGGGCACAAGTTACGCTGTACTGGTGGACTTTCAGCAATTCTTCCGCCAATCCTTCGGGAGCGGCAAGATAACCCAGTCTCCAACCGGTCATGGAATAGGCTTTCGAAAAACCGCCTATCGTAACGGTCCTTTCCCGCATCCCCGGAATGGTGGCAAAGCCGGTGTGCTCCACGCCATAAGTGAGTTCAGCATAGATTTCGTCGGATACGACAATTAAATCGTATTTTTCGGCAACCTTTGCAATGGTCATGAGCTCCTCGCGGCTCATAATGGCTCCAGTTGGATTGTTGGGATAGGAGAGCATAAGCACTTTAGACCTAGACGTCACGTGCTTTTCCAGAACTTCCGGCGTTAAAGCAAAACCGTCCTTCATATACGTGGGCACGGAAATCGGTCTTCCTCCGGCAAGGACCACGCAAGGCTTATACGCCACGAAAGCGGGCTCTGGGATGAGCACTTCGTCGCCCGGATTTAACAACGTTCTCATCGCCACATCTATAGCTTCACTTGCTCCTATCGTCACGATGATTTCTTTTTCGGGATTGTAAGAGAGGCCGAAACGGCGTTTTAAATAATTGGCTATCTCCGAGCGAAGCTCCATAATTCCCGAATTGGGTGTATACGAAGTCCTTCCTTCGTCCAATGCTTTCTTAGCCGCCTCCCTTATATGCGGGGGCGTGACAAAGTCCGGCTCTCCTATGCAGAGCGAAATCGCATCTGGCATCTGATGTACAAGGTTGAAAAAGTATCTTATCGTGGAAAATGTTACTTCTTTTACTCTATCGGCCACGTATTTTTTGTGTTCCAAGAAAGCTCCTCTCCTTCCTTTTGAATTCAAAAATTATTATGAAAAGGCTTTAGCTTTCGCCTCTTTCCGAACAAAAACGGCAAAGATCCTTTAAAAAACAATTTTCGCAGTTGGGTTTTCTTGCAGTGCATACCCTTCGCCCGTGGTAAATCAGCCAATGATGGGCTTTAATCCAGTAATCTTCGGGAATTTTCATGTTGAGATCCTTTTCCACTTTTAACGGGTCGTTCCCATCGGAAAGGCCCAGCCGCCTCGAAACTCTAAACACGTGGGTGTCCACCGCAAAAGCCGGTTTCCCAAAAGCATTCGCCAGTATCACATTGGCCGTCTTTCTACCCACACCGGGGAGTTTGACTAGCTCTTCGAACTCATCCGGCACCCGTCCACCGTACTTTTCCAAAATTATCCGCGAAGACCCGATGATATTTCTGCTTTTGTTCTTAAAAAGTCCGCACTCCCTTATCTCATTTTCCAATTCCTCGGGTTTCAAATTAGCAAAATCCTCGGGCCCTTTATATTTTTCAAAAAGCCTTTGCGTCACCTGGTTTACCCGCTTGTCGGTGCATTGGGCGGAAAGTATGGTTGCCACCAATAATTGAAACGGATTTTCATACCGGAGGGCGGTGGTGGCATTCGGGTAATGTTCTTCGAGAAGTTTCAGTATTTTTAAAACCTTCTCTTTTTCATCCTTGCAGATCCCCTTCATAACCATCCCTTTAAATTTTTAATTTTCTCGCATGTTCTTTAAAATTTCAATTTCCTTTTTGTAATTTTCCATCCCCCCGGGAGTTTCCAGCAAAAAGGGCCTGTCCTTTATGGCTTCGTGGTTTATCACTTTTTTCATCGTTTCCAGTCCCAGCACACCCTCTCCCAGGTTTGCGTGTCTGTCCTTTCGGCTGGCAAGTCCAAACTTGCTGTCGTTCAAATGAATAACTTTCAACCTTTCGAGCCCTAAAATTTTATCGAACTCTTCCAAGACCTCATCTAAATGCTCCTTTACGTCATACCCCGCACCATAAAGGTGGCAGGTGTCCACGCACACCCCGAAGGCCTCGGGGATGCCTGTTTTGTCCATTATATCGTAAAGCTGTCCAAAAGTATATCCCACCTCACTTCCCATTCCCGCCATGGCCTCCAGGAGCACCATCACCTTTTCCCTTCCGGTTACTACTTCTTTTAAAACAGCGGATATCCTTTCAATTCCGGCTTCGACTCCGTCACCGAGATGGCTGCCCGGATGAATCACGAGATATTCAGCGCCGACTTTTTCGAGCTTTTCTAAATCCTCCCTGATTACCATCCTGGTAAAATCCGCCGTTTCTTTTTTATTAGTCGCCATATTCATGGTGTAAGGTGCGTGGGCGACCAGAGGGCCGAAGTTTTCTCTTTTTCTCAATTCCTTTAGCTTCTTAATATCACTTTCATCCAGGGCTTTTACGGCCCCGCCCCTGGGGTTGCGGGTAAAAAACTGCATCGTGTTGGCTCCTATCGAAAGGGCTTCTTTTACAGCCTTTTCGTAACCTTTTGATATAGATATGTGAGCACCTATAAGCAAAATCCATTCTCCTTTCATATTAACTTTGAACCTTCTCATATACCCTCATGAAATTCCCACCCAAAATTTTTTCGATATCTTCATCAGAATAACCTCTATGCACCAATCCGCGGGTGATGTTGATAAATTTCTCGCAGGATTCTAACCCCTCCACCGTTCCCGTAAAGCCGTCGAAATCGGAACCGATTCCCACGCAATCGACACCGGCTTTGTCCGCTATGTAATCTATGGCATCTAGCACTTTTTCCAAACTACCTTCGGCTCCTCCATAGCTTGTAAAGTAAAAGCTCACCCCGATGACCCCGCCCCTTTCGGCAACGGCCTTAATCTGTTCGTCATCGAGGTTCCGGGGAATATCCATGAATTTTCTCGGAAGGGCGTGGGAGACTATAACCGGCTTTTCGCAAACTTCCATCGCATCCCAAAAGCCTTTGGGCGAGATATGCGCAAGGTCCACCACTATCCCCAGCCTCTCCATCTCCTTTATCACTTCAACACCGAAACTTGAAAGCCCTCCATTGCTCCTTATGTCCCCGGCACCATCGGCAATAGCGTTTCTGTTGTTCCAGGTGAGGATAATTGAGGAAACCCCCATTTTAGCATAAACTTCCAGCATGTCTAGGTCTCCCTGAAGGGCTTCTCCCCCTTCGATACTTATGAAGGCCGCGACTTTACCTTCCGCTACCGCTTTTTTTGCGTCTTTAAATGACCTTGCCAGCATTACATCGTCTTCATTCTTTTTTATTTCACGCGTTAATGTTACTATTCCCCTTAACGTCGCGTGGACCGCATCGCCGTACCATTCAGGCCTCACGAATACCGAGAACACCTGTGCCTTTATCCCGCCTGCTTTAAGCCTTGGTATATCTACGTGTCCAT
Source organism: Tepidanaerobacteraceae bacterium (assembly GCA_030446005.1). Classification (GTDB taxonomy): domain Bacteria; phylum Bacillota; class Thermosediminibacteria; order Thermosediminibacterales; family Thermosediminibacteraceae; genus Fervidicola. Next base: position 20,146 of record JASUSP010000010.1, read on the forward strand.
CCTCCGACCTTTCGCCTAAAGTTCGCTTCCCTTCTAGCACTTGAAGGACAGTGTCACAGTGGGCGTCGAAAATGATGCTCTCTCTGTGGAGCCTTAAGGCTCTCTGTTCTTGTTCTTCACTCAACCTGAGCACATTATTTCCTCCATTTCTGTGCAAGGTTTTTTTATTTTTTATATTGTAGCTTATTCACATTAATTTTTCCACTCTTATACTTTAAAACTTTTCACTCTTAATCAAAATTCGATGGTATAATAATTCTAGAGGCAAGCCAGAAAGGAAGTGATGGCAAATGCAAGCACTGAATTCGATGGAAATGATTAAAGGAAAACAATGTATGAGATTAAACAATGCTAAACCTTTTTTAAAGTGGGCAGGGGGAAAATCACAATTACTAGATGAATTATATAAGAGATTACCGTTAGCTTTTATTCAGAGTGGTGAAATAGAAAGATACGTTGAACCCTTTGTTGGTGGAGGTGCTTTTTTCTTCTTTATAAAGAGAAATTTTAAAGTTAGGGAATCGTTTCTACTTGATATAAATAGGGAACTTATGATAAGTTATAAGGTTATTCAGAATAATGTGAATGAGTTAATTGATGAGCTAAGAAATATTGAAGAAAAATACTTGAAATTATCAGAAGAGTACAGGAAACATTTTTACTATAAGATTAGAGAGGAGTATAATAGACAAAAGAATAATTTTGATTACGCAAATTACAATTTTGACTGGATAAAAAGGGCAGCATCTTTAATTTTTTTGAATAAAACCTGTTTTAATGGATTATATAGATTGAACAAAAAAGGCGAATTTAATGTTCCTTTTGGGAAATACAAAAATCCTACCATTTGTGATAGTGAAAATTTAATAGCAGTACATAGAGCATTAGAAGATACGGAGATTATTTGTGCAGATTTTGAAGAAAGCAAAAAATACATACATAAGAACACTTTAGTGTACCTCGATCCTCCTTATCGCCCTTTAAACGATACTTCTAATTTTACGAGTTATAGCGAGAGTGGGTTTAATGACGATGACCAAAGAAGGTTAGCTTATTTTTTTAAAGAAATGGATAAAAGAGGTGCTTATCTTATACTTAGCAATTCTGACCCTAAGAATGTAGATGTAAATGATAATTTCTTTGAGGAATTGTATTCTGGATTCATTATAGAAAGAGTAAAAGCAAAAAGGCACATAAACTGCTATGGAAATAAACGGGGTGAAATTAATGAATTGATTATAAGAAACTATAAATAGGAGGTTTAAGAATGAAGGAATTATACTTAGAATTTTTAGACGTTAAAAATATAGAAAGTGTAATAGAAAAATTCCATGATACAATCATAGATACAAATAGAAGTTATAATTTTTTTGTTGATTGGGACAAAGTGAGAAACAATATTACCAAATATAAAATTGAATTTCATATATTGAATAGTTTGGTTGGAAGTAAACAATTTGAGGATGATTTAAAAGAAATTTTACAAAAATATCCTCAAGTACTGCCAGCTATACCAATCTTGCTAGCTATAAGAGAACTCAATTTTAAAGTGATTAAAGATTTCACAGACAAAGTTCCAAAGGTTGTAAATTATGACTTTAATGTTAGAAATCTTACACCAGAAGATATTGATAATATTATAGAATTTTTTGATAAAACGGGTTTAAAAAATCTTTTTATTAATATGGTTACAAAAAACATATATGATTACGCAATCGGAGTAGAAGTAGGTTTAGATTCCCATGCACGAAAAAATAGAAGTGGAGATGCTATGGAATTATTATTAAAGCCAATTATAGAAGAAATAGCAAAGAAAAAAGGCATTCAAACAATATTATTTCAGAAAACATTCGAATATTTAGAAACTAATTATAAAATAAAAGTTAATTCTTCAATTCGAAATAGAAAAGCTGATTTCATTTTAATCAAAAACAATAAAAAAGTCATCAACATCGAAGTAAACTTTTTCTCAGGAACTGGTTCAAAACCCCAAGAAATTGTGGATTCCTATATAGAAAGACAGAATGAACTTAAAAACAATGGATTTGAATTTATTTGGATAACAGATGGAGAGGGATGGAAAGGACAAAAAAATCAAATTCATAAAGGATTTGAAAAAATAGATTATCTATTAAATCTTTACTTTGTTCGCATCGGTTTATTGGAGGAAATATTATGCAGGATATAGTCTTTAAAAAGGAAATCACTACAGTATGGTCATTTCCTGAAAGAGGAAAATGGAAAACACATAATGGCAACTACAGAGGCAATTTCGCCCCACAAATTCCCAGGAATATTATCTTAAGATACTCGAATGAAGGAGATATTGTTCTGGATCCAATGGTTGGGAGTGGTACCACACTTATAGAAACCAAATTATTAAATAGACGAGGTATAGGCTTTGATATCAATCCTGATAGTGTTGAGCTGACTAGAAAAAACTTAGATTTTGATACAGATAATAAGTATGAGCAGCTTGTAAAAGTAGGAGATGTAAGAAACTTAAAAGAGATCTTCGATAACAGCGTAGATCTAATAATAACTCATCCACCGTACTTAAACATAATAAAATATTCAAACGGGAGAATAGAAGGTGATTTGTCAAATATATCTGATGTCAAAAAATTTTGCACGGAGTTAGAAAAAGGAATTGTCGAACTTTATAGAGTCCTAAAAGAAGACAAATATTGTGCCATTTTAGTAGGAGACACAAGAAAGAACGGACACTATGTACCACTAGCATACTATGTAATGAGGCTATTCCTGAAAAACGGCTTTGTACTAAAAGAAGACATCATTAAAGTCCAACATAATTGCAGGTCTACACCTTATTGGGAAAAACGAGTAGAAAAATATAACTTCTACATGATTATGCATGAACATTTATTTATTTTCAGAAAACCTAAAAAAGATGAGAACTTGTACAGAATAAAATATAGCACAGGATTATACTAATAAAATTAGCAGAAAATCATGATATTTAGCACATTCCCCTAAAAGGCAGACCAGCCTCTTTCATTTCGCTTCTATTATTTCAAAGAAAAGCCCGACGACGCAGCTAGATCTAATGTAGTTCGAAATCACTGAAACCAGTCATAATATTAGGTGGTACACTTTTCATATTCTCTGCTGACACATCCAATAGAAAAATCTAACTCACCAAAAGGAGGGATTGCTTTGAATGAAGTTATAAAAGCCATAAAAACCCGAAGGAGTATAAGGCGTTTTAAGCCCGAACAGGTAAGGGATGAGGAAATAGAGGCCATTATAGAAGCGGCAATCCATGCACCCAGTGGTCACAACGAGCAGCCCTGGCATTTTACTGTAATCCAGAACAAGGAGCTAATCGACCACTTCAGCCTCGCGGCGAAAAAAGCCATGGCGGAATCGGAAGTTCCATGGATAGCCGCCATGGGAAAAAATGAGAAATTGCATTTATTTTACAATGCACCGACACTGATAGTAGTATCGGGCAAAAAAGATTCTTATTCACCTCTTATCGATTGCAGCGCCGCCACTCAAAACATGCTGCTTGCAGCCCACAGCCTGGGTCTCGGCGCATGCTGGATAGGCCTTATAAATTTCTTGTTTTCAATGGAAGAAGAGGTGAAAAAACTCTCGCTGCCAGAAGGTTATGAGCCTTATTTTGCAGTGGCCTTGGGTTACCCAGACCTGGAAAAACCACCGCGTCCCATAGAAAGGAAAAAGGATGTAGTAAATTACATAAAGTGACACAAAATAAAAATTAGCCTTTGCAAATCAAAAATAAATCCACCCCCAAACTTTGACAGTTTGAGGGTGGATTTTTTGCTTAATAATTTTCGTACATATTTTCCAATATCTTCAAAATTTCTTCTCTTTCCAATTGCCGCGGAACAAAACTGTAGCAAGGATCTTTAAACACCATATCAACCGTGCCCAATAAATCTTCTTTAGATATCCCAAGCTCTCTAAGCGGCCTTATTCCCAATCCCTTCATGAACCTTCTTATGGCTTGGGCCACCTTTTCGCCAATTTCTTCGCCACTTTCCTTGCCTGAAAAATCAAGGCCCATCGCTTCGCCCACAATTTTTACCCTAGATGCATCCACTGTAGCAGCGTATTTCATCACTTCGGGTAACGCCAGAGCACATGCTTCGCCATGGACTACATGGAACTTCGCACCTATGGTGTGAGCTATGGCATGTCCTAAGTGTACTAAGGCATCGTTAAAGGCTATACCTGCAAAATTGCTAGCGAGAAGCATATTTGCTCTTGCTTCGATGTTGACACAATCTTCGGCAGCAACCGGCAGATACTTAATTATTTTATTAATCGCATCAAAGGCAAGAAGCTGCGATTTAGGATTAGGCAGTTTTGCCGTAATAGCTTCAGCTGCATGGGCGAATGCGTCCATCCCCGTATGGACAGTGGCATCCTTTGGCAAGCTTATCGTAGCTTCGGGATCTAATATTCCAAGGGAAGCTACTCCAAAGACAGAGTTTTTAACATTATTTACAGTATCTGTTATTACAGCGACTCCTGTGCTTTCGCTTCCGGTACCGGCTGTTGTCACCACCATCACAACGGGAACGCCGGGCTTAAAAAAGGGATTCCCAAAATACTGGTTTATGGGCGGCGGATTATTTATAAGTATATTTATGCCTTTAGCCGCATCCATTACGCTTCCTCCACCTACAGCCACTATCCCGTCAACTTTTTGCTCTCTTGCCACTTCTCCGCCTTTATTGACTATATAATCCGGAGGATCAGGTAATATTTCATCAAATTCTACAAAGCTTATGCCAGCATCACTTAGACTTTTTTTGCACTTTTGGTAAATATCAAGTTTTGACACAGTTTTATCTGATACCAGGAGCACCTTCGAACATCCTAGTTTTTTGACTTCGTCGCCCAAAAGATTTACAGTTCCTTTTCCGTAAATAATTGGACACAATTGGGCGTATCTCGAATAGGATAACAACATCTCGGATTTCCCCCTTTTTAGCTTCATTGGTATTTTACAAATTATACGTTGCTAAAAAGCCAGCCTCTATAGCATTTCTTATTTTCCCTGCTTTTTCTGCATCTCCCAATATAAAGACCTTTTCAAAGCTGCTTTTTATCTCTTCAACCAAGTTTTTATTCGGTGTCCTCCCAAGAGACAGCACCACGTAATCGAAGTTGCAAACGAATTTTTCTTGAGTTTTCGTGTTCTCAAAAACCACTTCATTTCCATTTATCGCAACAAGTTTGTGGTTTGGATTTAGCTCTACATTATATGCTTTCAAATGACCTAAAACATCTATTAAATTCTGGAAAAATAATCCGGGGCCGATTTCATCTAGCATTTCAAATACACTGACCTCATTTCTTTTTTCCGCGAGGTAATGAGCGGTTTCAAGCCCCGTCATTCCAGATCCAACTACTGCTACTTTTTTACCGGATATATATACTTTCTCAGCCAGTATGTCTTCTGCTGTGAATACGTTTTCGCTTCCGATGCCGGGAATCGTTTTAGGTACTATGGGCTCTGAACCTTGAGCCACAAACACCGCATAGGGGTTAAGTGCCTTTAATTCATCAATTGTCGGCATCGTATTAAATCTTACCTCTATATTTTCCTTTTCAATCTGAGACTTATAATAATCAATGAGCCAATTTATCTTCTCCTTTTTGGGAGGCTTGCTTGCAAGGTTCAACTGTCCGCCTATTTTATCGGTCCTTTCAAAAATCACCGGCCTAAACTTCCGTTTCGCCAGTATTCTTGCTGCCTCAAGACCCGTAGGCCCTGCGCCTATTATAGCTACAATCCTACCTTCCCCATCCTCCTTAAGTTGATTTAACTCCCATTCACGACCACTTTGGATGTTTATGCTGCACTGGCATGAAGTCCCTGTTATATCGGCATTTATCAAAGTCTCCATACAATAAAGGCAGGATATGCACTTTCTTATTTCATCTACCCTTCCTTCTTTGGCCTTGTTCGCCCACTCCGGATCGGCAAAATGCTGTCTTGCCGAACCTGCAAAATCTATCTTCCCTTCTCTTATCATCCGGTCGGCGAATTCTGGATCTCTGAATACCGAAACGCCAATTACAGGAATGTTCACAGCCTTCTTTATCGTTTCAGCTAGATGTATCTTCCAACCCTGCTCATAAGATGCTGGTTCCCAAGATACGTTCATGGTCTCATAAATCCCGCAACTTATATCTAATGCGTCCACACCCAGTTCTTCAAGTCTTTTTGCTATTTTTACACCATCTTCCAGGTGAAGTCCCTCATTCGGAAGCCCCACCTTCTCCAAAAATTCATCGACCGTCAACCTTACAAGAAGTGGAAAATCTTTTCCGCACTTTTCTCTAATCCCCACTACTATTTCTTCTAAAAACCTCATCCTGTTTTCAAAACTTCCACCGTACTTGTCAATCCTTTTATTTGTATATGGACTCAAAAACTGGTTTATTAAATATCCATGCGCTCCATGAACTTCAACTCCGTCAAATCCGGCTTTCTTTATTCGAACTGCAGCATCTACAAATTTTTTTACCATTCCCTCGACTTCTTCCGTGCTCATTGCCTTCACAGGTTGATGCACAACTTTACATTCCACTTCGCTTGGTGCTGCCATTGGCATATTCCCATTTATCGCAGAAATTCCTTGCCTTCCCGGATGATAAATTTGAGCCACGATCTTCGCACCGTATTTGTGCACCTCATCGGCGAGAGCTTTGAGACCGGATATAAATTTATCATCATATGCACACATCTGCCTGGTGTTACCTTTGCCCCTCTCGTCTACAACCATACATTCGGTGATAATGAGCCCTACTCCACCTTTTGCCCTAGCCGCGTAAAATTGGATGTCCCTTTCCGAAACAGTTCCATCGGAATTCGCAAGGGCGTTTCCCATAGCTGTAAAGACGACCCTATTTTTTGTTTCCATAGTCCCTATTTTGCCGTGATAAAACAAGTTTTCAAACATACCCTTCCCTCCCATTTGTTAATGTTACAACTATCCCATTTCAATATATATTTTGGCCAGCATAAAACCTATTGCCTAACATAAAGTAGTTGTATTTTCTACAATCTTTTCTTGACTGTAAAGATATCTTTTCAAAGGCCTTGATACCTTTAAATCCATATTGTAATATTTCAGTAGTAGACCAAGAAGCGAGAGTGATGAAATGGAAATTGATATGACTTCTCTTAAATATTTCGTGCTTATATGCAAAAATAAGAGCTTTTCAAAAACTGCAGAGGAACTTTTTATAACCCAGCAGGCTTTAAGCAAGCGCATCCAAAAGCTAGAAAAACAATATTGAACCAAGGTATTTTTATATTTGTGGACAAACTAACGCATCCCCACATAGAAGAATACAAAAATATTAAGGTGATCCCCATCGATGACCCCACAGCTCACTGGGATGCCGGATTCATAGTAAAAAAAGGAGCAAAGATTAGTAAAGCTGCAAAAAGGTTTATGGAATATTTTTTGGATAGACACAAAATCTGCTAGGTATTTTGGTAATTCAAAAATTTTCGCCATAAGACGGTTGCGAGCTGTCCATTGATGTGGAACTGGATTTTCCTGAGCAAGAAAAGCCGTCATGTGCTATAGATAATAAAAAGAATATTGTAAACTAAATAAGGTAATAACAGCAAAAAATCACTCGCACCAAAGCCATAAAGGTCTTCTGGTGCAAGTGATTTTTGCAAGTTCGTCATCCGAGCTTTTAAAAACTTATTATTTATGATAGCAAACCTTATTTTTCCCTCCATTTTTAGATTTGTACATCAAATCATCCGCTCTTTTAATTAAACTATCAATGGTATCACCTTTTTCATATTCTGTCACTCCGAAGCTCGCAGTTATCCTCTCATTACATGGCAAAACAATGTCAGCAATATTACGTCTTAAATCTTCTGCAAGTATTGCCGCCTTTTCAACGGAGGTTCCAGGAAGCACTATTACAAACTCCTCTCCTCCCCACCTCCCAAAAACGTCTAACTTCCGTATTCTTTCCCTTACCACCTTTGCCACTCTTCTCAGCGCTTCATCTCCCATAATATGTCCATAGCCATCGTTTATTTTTTTGAAATTGTCTATATCAAGCAATATGATGGAGAACTCTTCCCCGTATCTTTTTGCCCTTTCTATTTCTTCCTCCAATTTTGAGAGCAAATATCTCCTATTATACGCCCCTGTCAGCGCATCGGTAATGGATAAAAGATAAAGTTCCTTTTCCATCTCCTTCTTTTCGGTGATGTCATCTACGATTATCAAAGCTCCAGAAACCTTACCATCTTCCTCTTCCGGTTTTATATGCACCCTAATCCACACTTTTTTGCCCCATTTAGAAGTGTATTCCAATTCATAAGTTCCGATTTCGTTATTTTTCAAACACTCTTCTAATTTTCCCGAAAGGCCCTGCTCTGCTAATAGCGGAAACGTTAAAAGATTTATCTTCTTCGTTTCTTCCTCCCCAGGAGAGCCTAATATTTCAATAAGCTTGTTATTTACATAAAGAATATTGCCTTTATTATCGCATCTCAATATACCAACCGGAGCATTTTCTGCCAGCTCGAAATACAGCTTCCAGGTTCTTTTTATCTCTTCCTGTGCTTTTTTGCGCTCTGTTATATCTCTTGCTATTCCTACCACAAACTTTTCATCTTCCATATTCAATACAGAAAGCGAAAGCTCGATAAATATTATCTCCCCGTTTTTACGTTTGGCCTTAAGCTCTATTGGATTTTTCAGCCCGATTATCCTGCCGGTTCTTTTAAATTGTTCTAATCTTTTATGCGCAGCTTTTATCAACTTCTCACTTGTGGCAAGCAGAATATGTACATCCTTATCTAAAACTTCATCCTCCGCATAGCCAAAAATCTTCTCGCAGGCTGGATTCCAAAATACAATCTTGCCCTCTGCATTTAGCACGATCACGCCGTCATAAGCAGAACTGGTTATAGACTTCAACAATTTTTCCTTTTCTTTTATCGCCCTTTCAAATTTTAATCTCTCCGCAATATTTTCAACACTAGCTAAACATAGCTTTCTTCCTTTATAATCAAAAAGCTGCAATTTTATTTTAACAGGATACGTTGTCCCGTCTTTCCTACGATGAATTGTTTCAAAGCTTACTTCGGGCATCTTGCCTTCGAGGAGGGGAGATATCAACCTAACGAAACTCTCTTTTGTAAATTCCGGTTTTATTTCGATGGGGGTCATATTTAAAAGCTCGTCTTCTGTATATCCTAAATTCATCCTTGCACTTTTGTTTACCTTTATAAACTTCAAAGTCTCTGGATCAAAAACATAAAGCTCACTTGTGGAGTTTTCGTAAATGTACATGAACATGTTTGCAAGTGAATAAGCTTCATGAAGTTTTATGGCCATTTCTATTGAAGGAATTACAGCTTTCTTGTCAGTGCCTTTTAAAATATAACCATAAGCTTTTATGCTCTTTATCCTCTTTATTACCTCAGACGAAGCATTTGCAGTTAAAAATATAATGGGAACATCGCGCCTTTTTAATATCATCTTTGCAGTATCTATACCATCTAAATTTCCTTTGAGCTCTATATCCATTAATACAAGGTCAGGCAAAAAAATTTCACAAGCCTTTTTTATAGCTTCATCCCCGTCCGATGCTGTTTCCACCTCGAAGCCATAACCCTTGAGCAAATCCGAAAATATCAATTGCTCAAACCGACTATCCTCTACCAGCAGGACTTTCTTTTTCGTATATTGCAAATCTTCTGTACTTACCATCTCTCTTGACCCCCAGAAAATTTAAATTGCAGCTTACAATATTATATCGAAACTCTCTAGAAAATGCGTTCTTTTTTTCTTTTATTGCTAAAACTGACATAATTAGATATAATTAGAGAAAAATGTTAATTTTACTAATAGGGGGTGATGTCGTGGATTGGTCGAAACTGAAACTATTTAAATTTAAATTTTCGCTCCCAAAAAGTTTTTCGGGAAAAATGAAGCACAGCCTTAAAACCCGCCTGGCGGTATACCTCATAATCATGGCCCTGCTGCCCCTCACTGTTTTAAGCGGAATCATAAATTACTTCACAAAAAACTCCATGGAGGGGGAGGTTAAAGAAAAAACCAGTCTCATAGTCAGCACATTAAGCGACAACATAGACATTTTCATAAATGAAAACAAAAACTTAATATCCTTCCTAGCAAATACCGATGTTGTTCGCTCCATGGAAAGATACGCCATCGAAACTTTTATCTATGACATGCTATCTCGATATCCACAGATAAGCAGGATTCATATAGCAGATACTAAAGGAAATGTTTACGGAATCCCTTATACCAACATTTCAGAAAAAACAAACGTGCTCAGCGAAAGTTGGTATACCGGCGCTTTGGACCAAAAAGGAGTTTACATTACGAAGGCAAGATTGGACCCGACTTCATCTACCATGATAATATCTATATCATCGCCGATTTTTTCCGAAAAAGGGGTGCTAAACGGAGTTATATGTGCTGATATATCCCTCGTATCCCTTACCTCTATCATCTCCAAGATGCAAATAGGCGACTCCGGCTACGCATTTATTACCGACAGTGACGGCAATGTCATAGGGCACAAGGATTATAAAATAGTGCGGGCGAGAGAAAATTTCATGAAGTACGACTTTGTAAAACAGGCCCTTTCAGGAAAAATAGGTTTTACCACTTTTGTCGAAAACGGAACTAAAATGTTCGTAGCCTATGGCCCGCAACCCGCCACCGGCTGGGGGATTTTCGTAAGCCAACCGGTATCTGAAGCTTACTCCAACATCTACAAGGTAACCAGAATTTTCACCTTGACCGGCCTTCTTACCGCCATTTTAAGCGTCATAGCCGGATTCTACATAGGGAGCAAAATTTCATCACCGATTCTCAACATGGTGACCGCATCGAGTCAGGTATCCAGGGGCGACCTGACGAAAACCATAAATGTAAAAGATTCATCAGAAATAGGATTTTTAGCCACCTCATTCAACTCCATGGTATCGGGTTTAAAAAATCTGGTTATGGAAATCAAAAAGACGGTGGAAGAACTTTCAGCGGCAACGCGAAGTCAGGCCGAATATGCCGATAACAGCAAAAAAGCGGCGGAACAGATTTCTTCCGCAATGGAGCAAATAGCGGCAGGTGCATCGGATCAATCTCAAAAACTCAACGAAATATCCGAGGTGATAAACGATCTCGTGATTTCCAACGGCAAAATCGATGAAAACGCCCGCTCTACGGCGTCGGCTGCGGAGGAGATGTTGAGGCGGGCTCAAAACGGCCAAATGAAGATGAACGAAGCAACCAGCAGTATGCACTCCATAAAAAGCTCGGTAGACCGGTCTAAAAATATAATTGTTGATCTGGATGCAAGCGTCAAAGAAATCGGAAAGATATCCGACATCATAAAAGATATAGTAGACCAGACGAATCTGCTTGCATTAAACGCCTCGATCGAAGCTGCAAGGGCGGGCGAATCGGGGCGCGGATTTTCTGTGGTAGCCCAGGAGATAAGGAAACTCGCCGAAAAATCCGGTCAGGCCGCAAAGCAAATTTCGGACATAGTAAGGCAAATTCAGGAAAACAGCCAAATAGCCGTGGAATCCATGGCTAAAAGCTCAAAGGAAGTGGAAACCGGAACTCAGATAATAGTCGACGCCAACGAAACCTTTAACAGGCTCATTTCGGACATAGAAGCCACTGCAACAGCTGCAAGGCAGATTTCCGAAGAAATAAGTTCCCAGTACATCAATATCGAAAGGATCGTCAATAAAATAACCGACATAACCTCTGTGTCTCAAGAAACGGCTGCTGCAAGTGAAGAAGTCACTGCATCCACTCAGGAACAGACAGCAGCCATGGAAAGCATAGCCTTTTTTGCAAGAAAACTTGCTGACTTGGCGGAAAATCTGTCCTCAGCGGTAAGCAAGTTCAAAGTTTAGAAAGGTTTAGAAAAGGCCTGCGGCGCAATTTTTAAGCGCCGCTTTTTTTATATCGATGGAGACTCTTTTCCCTCCAGCATGGGTGTCTAATGAGGTGTGTATTATAAAATCACCTGATTTGTATAAAAAAATAATCCCGTGACAAAAATATCCTTGAAACAGAAAAATCATCAGGAGGGACACCGAACTGATAGTAGAGGAGATGAAACTTGTCGAAAGGGAATTGATGCGCACAATAACACAGTGCCACGAACCTGTGAGCAGTATACTTAAAGATATATTTACCGGCGGAAAACGGCTGAGACCCAAGCTGGTACTGCTTTCAGGCCTTTGCTTTTCACCGGTAAATTCGGATATGATTTATTCCGCAGTAGCCACCGAGCTAATTCACACCGCTTCACTCATCCACGACGACGTGATAGACGAAGCCCATTACCGGAGAAACCGGCCCACCATAAACCACATACACGGCAACCAGGTTGCAGTCCTTGCCGGAGACTACGCCTTTGCAAAGGCTTTTGAGGTCCTTTCCGTCCACAACCTGCACCGCTGCAAAGATTACTTTGTCGCCGCAATTCAGGAAATGTGTCACGGCGAGGTCATGCAGGCTGTGGAGAATTCATCCATTGATGAAAAATATTATTTTAAAATCATAGAAAAAAAGACCGCCTCTCTCATCTCGGCAAGCTGCAAAGCCGGAGCAGTGTGTGGAAAAGCCAGTGAGGAAGATGTAGAAAAAATGGGCCTTTATGGCCTTTATCTTGGCTGTGCTTTCCAGATTGTCGACGACCTTCTGGACGTGATAGGAGATGAGGTGGAAGTCGGAAAACCGGTGGGCCATGATTTGGAGGAGGGCAAGGTAACACTTCCCTACATATATTTCTTGCGAGAAAGTCCGCTGGGCTCGAAATACCGTCCATTTTTAAACGACAGATACCGCCTTTTAAAAGTAAAATCCCAGCTCATTTCTGATTTAAAAAAATCCGAAGCCGTCAGCATTACTTATGCAAAGGCTGAAGAGTTTTCCAAGAAGGCAAGGGATATATTGAGCGAATTACCCGATTCGGTATATAAAAAACTCCTTGTCGAGCTTTCTTTTGAAGTTGTCAAAAGGAAAAAATAGTCTTAAATCCTTTTTTTCTTTCTCAGCCAGCAGCAAAAGCCATGCATCATCCTGGTGTATTTACCGCAATAGTCCAAAAGCTCTTCCGTGACCAAACTGCGCTCGCCGTAAAAAGCTTTGGGGTCCGAAAGGTACATGGCCATAAGGCCGTCCACTACAGTGGAATGGAAAAATGGATATCTTAATTTAGTCACTTCGTTTTGGGAATTTTTGTAAAATACTTTAAGTCTTTCGAGACAATTTATCAGATTCGCGTAATAACTTACGAAATTGAGATCGCCGTTTGCTTCATCCTCATCTAAATCTATGTAATAGTCCAGCAGTATGTGCAAACCGCATATCCATGGAAAGTACGAATGGAATATCTCCCAGGCTTCAAGCCCGTCCAAATCAGGGTTCGCCGCTGCGGCGACCAGCATAAAAATCCCAAGCGTAGAACCGGCGGCTGCGGCAAACTCCCACCCGTTTATCTCCGGAAAGTACCCGAGATAATTTTCATACCATCCGGTCATACGGCATTCCCTTACCTCCGGCACCAGATGCTTGTACGTTTGCAGTTCGGAGTAAAGCCTAGCTAGAAATAAAATCTTTTCCCTTATGATGGCATAAGACGGTAAACCGGAAATGAACGCCTTGCACTCTGCCACCAGCAATCTCAGATAACCGCCATCATCCTTATAAGGATAGCACTCGTAATAATCGCTAAACACTTCCCCCGGAAGGAGGGCATCGGTCATTGCCAGGTGAAGCCTTTTAAAAGCTTCTTCATCTTCTACCTTAGCTCTGTCGCACAAATTATCAAGGTAATCGCTGATGGTCTGATAAGACACAATAAAGCGCACCATATCCCTTTGCGGCACCCCCGGATATAGGGCATATACGCTGCCTCCTTGGCAATGAAATTTCTTTTTCTTTATGCTTTCAACCGCCTGTCTTTTAAGCACGGGGTCCGGGATTTTCTCCGCCATATGCATGTACCTTTTCAATTCCGCTTCAACCTGCGGAAACACCTTATTGACAAATCTATGCAGAATTCCAATCCGGTAAAAGCTTTGCTTTAGCACGGCAGAACCTCCGAAAAATCTATTTTTTTCTCCTACTATTATTTGCCAATATCAGCTTTTATATTAATCCATCAACACGACATAAAAACGCACCTCAAATCCAATAATATTAATTGTAAGTCGAAGGAAAGACGGGAGTGAGTCTATGACAATAAAAAAAGCGATTCTAATTGTTATGTTTTTTTTCATTTTATTGCAGACTCAATGTTTTGCCTCAACCGGCGACAGCAATAATTTTCCTAAAACCGCCGTCATGATAGTTTTAGACCGGATTGACCTCGAAGACCTTGCAGGAGATCATCCAAACCTGAAAAACCTCATTTCCAGGGCTGCCGTAGGCCTCATGAATACAAGACCGGGTGGAAACTACGACCCCGCCAGCTGTTACCTTTCAATCGGGGCCGGCACAAGGGCTCATACCGGAGGTAAAGGCAAAAATGCACTGATGGCCTTCGAAAAGTATGAATTCACCGAAGCAGCCATCGCGTATAAATTGTACACGGGACGCCCGGTGCCAGACAGCGCCATTGTTCAGCTTGATATAGCCCGAATTATCGAAGAAAGCAAAAGACAAAACTATGAGGTAAAACCCGGCCTTTTAGGGGAAATTTTAAAAGACAACGGCATATCGGTCTCCGTCCTCGGAAATGCCGATACCGACCATGAAAAAAATAGAATGGCAGCCCTTATTGCCATGGACTCAAACGGGATGGTTCATTCCGGTTATGTGGCCGGGGATATAAACACGCGAGATGAAAGCAGTCCCTTCTTTTTAAAAACCGATTACGATAAACTTTACCGGAAATTTACGGAACTTAAGAAAAGAGGGGGCTTCATCGTAATACACCTGGGGGACACCGTAAGAGCTAATGATATCGTCAATCTTGTGACACCGGAATTGTACGAAAATTACAGGGTTAAAGCCCTAAAAGATTGCGACGAATTCATCGGGAAGATAATTGATAATTTGGACACCAAAAGGGACCTGTTGCTGGTAGTAACACCCTTCCCCTCTTTTAACGGATACAGGGAGAAAAAACTGCTCACGCCCTTTATAGCTATCGGCCCTAATTTGAACCGGGGTCTTGCCATATCTTCCACAACGCGACGAGCCGGTATAATAGCCAACGTGGACATAGCACCGACCGTACTTTCCTTTTTTCAAATTCCGGTGCCTGTTGAAATGTTGGGCCATCCCATCGAAAGCGTATACTTTACCAATGCATACGACCATCTTCTGAAATTGAGCGAAAAAGCAACCCTTACATATACCTATAGGCCGTATTTTATAAAATCCTACGTCGTCATGCAAATATTGGTTTCACTGACTTTCCTGTTTTTTATCTATTATAGAAAAAATTATCTCGTTTTTATAAGACCTTTTTTACTAGCCAGCATGTCGCTGCCGCTGACGTTCCTGCTACTCGCACTGATTCCCGGAGAAAATATATTTTACATGTTTTTTTGGACCATCATAATCACCATAGCAGCAGTGATAATTGCATCGAAAGCAAAAAGCACCGCCGGTGCCGTTTCCCTTATTAGTTTATCAACGGCCTTGGCAATAGTTGCCGACCTGTTATCCGGCGGAAAACTTTTAGGAAGTTCAGTTCTGGGACATGACCCGATTGCGGGAGCCCGCTATTACGGGCTGGGGAACGAATATATGGGCGTTCTTGTCGGCTCAATCGTAATAGGTGTTACAACCTTGTTCGACAATCTTAAAATAAACCGGCGACTTCTGATAGCTATGGGTATTTTAATTTTCAGCATTTCCTTTTGCCTTATTTCTTCACCTTCTTTTGGAAGCAACGTCGGCGGAGCTATTACCGCCTGCGGCGCATATTTGACAACCTTGATTTTACTTTCCGGTTCAAAACTAAACTTTAGGACTTTTGTGGGTATCCTCGCCATTACCGCTTTTTTTACTTTGCTTTTGTTCTTGTTTTCAGTTGCCTCAGGTCCGCCCAGTCACATAAGCCAGACGGTAGACCTTATAAGAGAAGGAGGAATGAAACCCGCTGTTTCGATAGTAATAAGGAAAGTTTCCATGAATTACAGGCTTTTCAAATACACCCCCTGGACCCGAGCCTTGGTCACGACCATAGCGGCTCTCATTTCCCTTTCCTTCAAGCCGCCCAACACTATGAAAAAGATATTTAAAAAGCAATCCAATTTTTATGCCGGTTTTACGGGAACCAGCATAGGCTCCGTTCTTGCCCTCATATTCAACGATTCGGGCATCGTAGCTTCGGGAACAATGGCCATTTTTTTCGGCCTCCCCGTCCTGCTATTTATAGCCGACGAGAATATTAACGATAAAAGCGAAATGTACCTTAAAGGGTGAATCAGCGTGAAAAAAATTAAACTGCTGGAAGTCGTCCGCGACGCCGAAGGAGGTATGAAGCGCCATGTGGAGTACCTTATTCGAGACCTTGACAAAGACAAGTTCGACATTATTCTGTTATTATCTGCAGAAAATTTAAGTATATGGAATCTTGAAAAGTCCGTTAAAGTTGTCAAT
Source organism: Tepidanaerobacteraceae bacterium (assembly GCA_030446005.1). Lineage (GTDB taxonomy): Bacteria > Bacillota > Thermosediminibacteria > Thermosediminibacterales > Thermosediminibacteraceae > Fervidicola. Next base: position 36,804 of record JASUSP010000010.1, read on the forward strand.
ACAAGGCTCGGCGACCGTCGAGCACTTCTTGCCATTTCCAAATCTTTTTTTGATATCGTAAAGATTCTCAAAAAGGAAAAGATCGATATAATTCACAGCCACGGTCTTTTAGCTGCAGCAATCGGCACTGCGGCTGCTCTCGTCGCAGGCACCCCAAGAATTGTCACCACACTCCACAATTTCCCGAAAAATAATTTTCAAAACCGGCTCGCAGGTTACTTTCTTAGATATAACCACAAAATAATAACCGTTTCTCAAAAAATGGCGGAAGAAGTGAGCAAGTATTTCAGTATACCAGTAGAAAAATTAGCCGTCATCTACAACGGCATAGACCTAAAAACGCTGGAAAAATTCAATATATCCACTTTTAAGCGTGAAAATTCTTATTCTTTCCTGAACATAGCCCGACTGATACCGGAAAAAGGCATCGATGTGTTTCTGAAGGCAAGTGCTCTGCTGCTTGAGAGAATTCCACTCGACAAAATTGACCTAAAATTTTACATTGCGGGTACGGGGCCTATGGAAATAAAACTGAAGAACCTTGCCACCGAACTCGGTCTTTCGGAAAAAGTCATTTTCCTGGGTTTTTGTCCCAACATATACGAGATATTGAGCTGCTCTGATGCATTAGTTCTTTCTTCCATCAGCGAAGGTTTGAGTCTTTCCCTTCTAGAAGCCATGGCCATGGGAAAGCCGGTAATAGCCACAGACGTAGGAGGAAATCCCGAAATAGTTAAGAGTGGGATAACCGGGATACTTGTACCGCCAGCCGAACCAAACGTCCTTGCAGCAGCTATGGAATACATCATAAAAAACCCCGATGCCGCCGAGAAAATGGCCATTAATGCCCGCCATATGGTAATGGAACGGTTTTCCCATGAGCACATGGTAGACGCCTTGCAGAATCTTTTTAGTTCGTTAATTTTTTGTTGATCTTTTCTCCGGTTTATGTTATTATTTTAGTAGCACAAAAGTTAGAAAAAGTGACTATTATTGGGGGATATTATGTCAGATACCACCAGGTTTGGAATATCTATGAGCCAGGATTTGTTGGAAAAATTCGACAGGTTGATACAAAAAAAAGGTTATACCAGCCGTTCGGAAGCTCTGAGGGATTTAGTGAGAAACGCTCTTATCGAAGATATGTGGGAAAATGAGAGTGGAACCCTTGCCGGCACCATAACTATTATCTACGAGCATGACGCCCACGGGATTACTGATACTCTCACCCACATACAGCACGGTTTCCACCATTTAATTATATCCACAGTCCATGTGCATTTCGACGAAAAAAACTGCCTTGAAGTACTTATAGTAAGGGGCAAGGCGCAAGACATAAAAAAGCTCTACGAAAAGGTCTCTTCCCTGAAAGGCGTAAAACACTCGAGGTTGTCCGTTACCGCTATAATTTGATTTTTTTTGGAATAGCGTGTTACTTTTTTTAAATTTTGTGTTACCAACTAAAGGGGGTCGATTTTATGAAAAATAATGTCAAAAATCTGGTCGCCGCCGGCCTTTTGGTTGCCGCGGGAATCCTGCTGCCAATCGCCTTTCACACATTCAAGCTAGGAGGGCCCGTCTTTTTACCCATGCATATACCGGTGCTTCTAGGCGGTTTTACGCTTCCAAAAAATCTGGCAGCTTTGGTGGGCCTTTTGACTCCATTTTTGAGTTTCATTATAACATCGATGCCAGCTTTCCCCTTTGTCTTCGCCATGATGGCTGAACTTGCTACATACGGAATTGTAAGTTCATTCCTTTATCGCGACCTGAAATGGAGGATTTACCCGGCACTTTTCGGAGCGATGGTTTCCGGAAGAATTAGCTCTATAATCACAACCTGGTTGATAACAGGAGTGATATTAGGAAAGCCCTTCAGCCTGGCAAAAGTGATGAGTGCACTGTTCATAACCGGCCTGCCCGGAATTTTAATTCAACTCATCCTCATTCCAGGACTGATTAAGTTAGTAGAAGGACAAAGAGGATTACAAAAGCAAAGTATAGGAAGCGCGGAAAGGAGGTAAGGCCTAGTGGAATCTCTTCGTCAATTTTTCAATAACATGGCCTCTGTATGGGATGAGAAAGTATTTCATCCTTCTGAAAAGATAAAATTTATATTAGACCTTATGGAAATCTACAGTGGATTTAAGATCCTTGATGTAGGCTGCGGCACCGGGGTGCTCATCCCGTACTTAATTGAAAAAATTGGGTCTTCTGGCGAAATTATTGGGATAGATATTGCTGAAAAAATGTTGGAGATAGCTCGGGCAAAATTTCCTGAAGATTCTTTCCCAAATGTAAAATTTGTACACGCAGATGTTATGGATTTTGAATATCAAGGTAAATTTGACACTATCATTTTCTATTCGGTATTTCCTCATATAAAACACAAGCAAAAGTGCATAAAAAAAGCCGTCTCCTTATTAACTGTAGGAGGCAAACTGGCCATATGCCATTCGGAGAGCCGGGAAAAGATAAATTCAATCCACCGAATGACAGGTTTTCCCGTGTCCCATGATCTGCTGCCGTCCGCTCAGGAAGTAGCCGATTTCATGAAGAAAGCCGGCCTTGAAATATTACATTCGATTGACAATGACGACTTATATTTAGTAATCGGTTCGGTTTAGAATTAGGTTAAAATAAAAAGTTTTGAGCCCTCTGGCGCCAGGGCTATGGAGAGAAAAAACGAAAAACCGGCTTTATTGCCGGCTTTTCATGCAGCATTATCCATCTTCCTGTTCATCATATCCCTTAAGATTTCCAGAGCTCTTTCAAGCTGTAAATCAGGCTTTCCTCCGCCATCCTCCATTGTTTGCTTTACCTCGATGTCGGGGGATATGCCGCTTTTATTTATATCGACTCCCTCCGGAGTAACATATCTTCCAACTGTTATCTTAATGCCGCCAAAGGGTCCAAAGTCAATAATTTGCTGGACGGTGGCCTTGCCGAAAGTCTTTTCACCCATTATTATCCCCGATTTTCTGTCCTTTATGGCCCCGGCTACTATTTCAGAAGCGCTGGCCGAACCGCCATTGACAAGTACCACAAGCTTAAATGGCAAAGGTTCCGATTTGGAATTATATACTATAGTTTTGCCATTTTTAAAAACCACCTTTACAATCGGCCCTTTGGGAATAAAATATTCTGCCACTTTCACAGCCTGCTGAAGAATTCCACCTGGATTATTTCTTAAATCAAGAATGATTCCTTGCACATTGTTTTTTTCAAAAAAATCCAGGGCCTTTTTTACGTTGACCGCCGTATTCTCGTTAAACTCGCTAATTCTTATGTATCCTATGCCCTTTTCCAAAATACTGAAAACTACCGGGTTTATCGTAATTATTTCCCGGGTCATAACAAATTTCAACATTTTATCCTCTCTTTGAATGCCCACGCTTACTTTACTTCCTACTTCGCCTCTTAAGCGAGAAGCTATTTCTGAAATGCTTAAGTTTCTCACGTCCTTTCCATCAATCTCCACTATCCTATCCCCGGGCATCATACCAGCTTTAGCAGCGGGAGAATCATCAATTACCGAAACTATAGTAGCAAAATTATCTCTCGATGTTATGACTATCCCTATGCCGCCGAAGCTCCCCCTGGCTTCCGTCTGAAACTCTTTTAATTCTTCCGGGGTCAAATATTCGGAATACGGGTCACCCAGCGATTCCACCATCCCTCGAATGGCCCCCTGGATTAATTTCACATTGTCCACGTCGCCGGCGAAATTTTTGTTGATGAAGTCAATAATACTCATTATAAGTTCTGCCTCGGCAGAGCTTTCCTGAAGAGCGGCTTTAGCTGGCAACACAGGCAAAAAAGTAAGTAAAGTAAGTAAAATAATCAAAACGAGTAAAAATGCTCTGCATCTTTTTTTATTCATACTTCCTTCCCCCATCGTACAATTTTCTCACATTATACCTGTTTTCAATATAGAAATCAACAATCCCAGCCCCAACAAACCGGCAAGGACAAACCCCAATATTCCCATCAGAGGCATTTCTCCGACGGTAGGGCCTATCCCAGCTCGGACAACCAGCGATGAACCCACTATCAGCGACGCCACTATCAGGCTGAATACAAGCCTGTTGGCCATTCGATTGAGCTCGAATGCAAATTTTTCAAGGCCGTTGTACTCAAAATCAATTTTTATACTTTCTCTCTTCACTTTATTGTAAATTTCATCAATCAGGTCAGGCAAAATGGCAGATGATCGCATAATATTTGTTATATTTTTCCTGATATCCTTTGTAAAATACTTTGGATTATATCTTTCCCTAAAAAGTTGCTTTACAAAGGGCTTCGCCGCTTTTATAAAATCGAACTCTGGATAAAGCTGTCTTCCGATACCATCAATGGTCAATATGGCTTTGCAAAGCAGCGCAAATTTAGAAGGTATTTTTATACCATGCCTTCCGGCAGTAAGGAAAATTTCGTTGATGAGCTCCGGCATATTTATTTCCTTCAAGGTTTTACCGTAATACCGGTCAAGAATATCTTGCACGTCGAGCATTAATTCCTCCAAATTACCCCGTTTTTCGGAAGCCCCGATCTCCAGGAGGAGATTCACGATTCTCTCCTCATCTTTACTTATGACTCCCAGCATTATTTCAGCCATCTTTCTCATGGTACTGCGGTCTATCCTACCCACCATTCCGAAGTCGATAAACGCTATACTGCCGTCCGGCCGCACCAATATATTGCCGGGGTGAGGATCCGCATGGAAAAATCCGTGCACGAAAATCTGCTTTAATATTGCCCTTGCACCGTTTTCCGCTATCTTCTTTTTGGAAATCCCCGTTTTTGAAATCTTATCTATTTGATCAACTCTAACGCCGTTTACGTATTCAATGGTCAGGACCTTTCGGGTCGTGTATTCCCAAAATACTTTCGGCACGTAAACGCTTATGTCACCTTCGAAATTTCGTCTGAACTTTTCTACGTTCCATGCTTCTTTTGTAAAGTCAAGTTCTTTCTGCATGGCCCTGGCAAATTCCGACACCAGGCCTACCGGATCGTATAAGCGGCTTTCGGGTATATGTTTTTCGGCAAGCTTTGCCAGGTTATGCAGGATATCTAGGTCCGCCCTGATTATCCTTTCTATACCCGGCCTCTGTACTTTTACCACCACCTCCTGCCCGCCCTTTAACATAGCCCTGTGGACCTGAGCTATCGAGGCTGCGGCGAAGGGATGGGGGTCAAAAAAAGAATACACCTCTTCTATGGCCTTTCCTAATTCCTTTTCAACCTGCCTCTTTATGCTTTCGAAACCGACTCCGGGGATTCTGTCGTGCAACTTTTTTAGTTCTTCTATGTAATCCTGAGGAATTAAATCGGGTCTGCTCGCCAGGATTTGACCGAATTTGATGAAAGTCGGCCCCAGTTCTTCCAGCATCAACCTCACTCTTTCCGGAGCCGTCAATCTCCCGAGCTCCCGGTACTTTTCTCTTTTAATCAGGCGAACGAATCCCACCTTTTCCACCAGAAATCCGAAACCATACTTGACTATTACGTTTATTATTTCTCTGTACCTTTTCGCGTGAAGATAAGTGGTATTGAGCTGACTGAGCCGCAAGCACAAAACCTCCTCGATTGTTCTTCAGCTACTATGTTATCACCGCTTACTGGAAAATGCAATTTATCCTGTTAATTCTTTTTCAAATAACAAAAAAAATCACCCGCTTAAAAAATGCGGGTGAGAGGATTTTATCATACTTATTACGTTCTTCTAATATCCGGTTCGGAAAAAATGAAAATTGCGTATCTTATAAATACGTAAAGGATCATCGTTATAGCCCAGAATTCCATAAATTTGGCCAGATACAAAAACGGACGTATATTTACGATTTTTGCCAAAAATGTATATGCACCCTTCATGGCAATGGCTGTGATGACAAATGGAAAGGTAAGAGCCGAATAGCTTGGATAAAACTTTAATCTTATTATCCCGGGGATATACATAATTACTAAAAAAAACATGGATAATGAAAGCAAGCTCAGGAAAACGATCAAATTCAAACTTTTATCTTGAAACGAACTAAGGTAACCCGCAAGGCATAAACTAGCCGGTGCCGAAAGTATAGCAATCGTCGGAAATGCCGGTTCCGGCAGTCTTTTTATAACCAAAACCCTATACAATATCAACGGAAGCAAAATCAAGTAAGCGATAAATCCGAACCAGAACAAGAACCGGCCCAGGCTGATGAAGCCGAACGCTGGGGAAGTTACGCTTCCGCAAACTATCCCCACGTAAACTATAAAATAGCTTGGGAAAACTTTTTCTATTTTAAAGTTCAAAATGTACTTTTTCGTGAAAAAATACATCATGACGAGGTGCAGGCATAAACCCGAAAACCACAATAAATATGCTGCTCCGTAAAGGTAA
>JASUSP010000011.1 GCA_030446005.1 Tepidanaerobacteraceae bacterium
GCAGGGGCTATGGGAGTGCTTAAATACCGCCTGCTGGGAATGAGCACTCTCTGAAAGGGCGGACTATAAATAGCCCAGCCTTCCAGACTTGTGCACTTTCGCACAGTTTGGATGACCAGGTATTATCCATGACCAATCAAAAAATAAAAGTCCTCATTCTAACCGCTCTTTTCATAGCCCTGAGCTTCATAGGTGCGGGGATAAAGGTACCCAGTCCCACAGGTACCGTTGCTTTCGACTCAGCCCCCGGCTACATGGCAGCATTGTTTCTGGGCCCTACTTACGGAGGCCTCACATCTTCATTGGGACATATAATTACCAGCATGAGCGCCGGTTTTCCTTTGTCGCTCCCGATTCACCTTCTAATTGCGGCTGAAATGGCATTTTTTGCGTTGGTATTCGGCCTTGTAGCAAAAAAAAGCTTAACTTTCGCAGTAATCATCACCATCTTCTTAAACGGTATTTTGGCTCCGGCAAGTTTATTGTTTTTTCCCGGTTTTGGAACCGGTTTTTTCGCGGCAATGGTGCTTCCGCTCACGGTAGCATCGGCCCTGAATGTGTCTATTGCCGCACTGATTTATACATTAATCAAAAGAGCAAAAGGTGAAAACTATGTCCTTAAAAAATAAGGCATTGCCGAACAGGGATGTGGTCCTGATAAAAATTCAACAGGAGAAGTATCTTGCAGTTGCCTGCGACTCCGCGGGAGGAATCGGTGAAAAGGAACGAGATGTGGTGAAGGTTTCCCCCTACATTACGGGCAGATTTACATGCCGCGTGGCGTTAATGGAACTGCTGGCAATAGGTGCAAAGCCACTAACCATAGCGGCCACCATTTCTTGCGAACCTTCACCCACCGGAGAAGGTCTCCTGAAGGGCATCAAAGATGAGCTTTCCGCCTGCGGCCTTGATATTCCCCTTGCTATAAGTACCGAAAAAAATATCCCAACATGCCAGACCGCACTGGGAGTGACAGTCGTCGGCATCGCCGATGAGCAGGGACTGCGAATGGGCAGGACAAAATCTGGAGACATAATTTACTGCCTTGGCGTTCCTAAAGTGGCAAATGAGGTTTTCCTCGACGACCCGGAAATAGCCGATGCCTTGGCAGTAAAGCAGCTTTCGGCTTTTTCCGAAGTGCACGATATAATTCCGGTAGGTTCAAGAGGGATAAAAGGTGAGGTGGAACACCTGGCCCTGGTATCGGGGCTTTCGGTGCGCTGGGAGAGTGTTTTGCCAGTAAACACCGAAAAATCGGCAGGTCCTTCCACTTGTGTCATTTTTACCGCTCCTGAAGATGTAGAAATAAAGGGCCTCCGGCCGGTTTTCCGGCTGGGGACCCTTGTCTGATTACTTTTGCTGGAAGTTTTTTTCGGCCTCCTTTATGTTTTTCTCTGCAATCTGGTACTTCATCTTAATGAGGTTGGGGTCTTTTAGTTGAATAGCTTCTTTCAACTCTTTCAGAGAAAATTCTACTTTACTTGCCATTGTACTTTCCTTCAGCCGTGTTTTACCCATTCTCCACTCTTCCCAGGCCTTCACCATGGATGACAAAGCTTCCTTGCTTTGGCCGCCGAGAGCCCTGTATGCCGCATCTCGCAGATAATACAGCGTCCTTTTGGTGCTCACCGCTGATCCAGCTTTAAAAAGACTTTCAAAAGCTACGGTCTTATGGTAAAGGTCGTTGGCTGCCAACAAGCCGCCGTAGAGGTCCTGTCTTGTGAGCATCCCTGTAACTTCGTTTAGCTTTCCGTTAAAGGCCGTAATCATATCCATTTGTGCTCCTTGTTGCAGGGCCTGCTCTCTAAAGTCGTTCCACTCATCGTGGATGAGAAATACCATCTTTTCATACTTGGCCCAGTCCGGCTGCTGACTTGCGCCCTGCTGGCCGGCACCCTGCTGTCCTCTCTTACTTTGCTGACTTTGTCCTTCCGACCGGCCCTTACTCTGTCCCTGTTTGCTCTGATCCTCCCCGCCGCTTTGCGCTCCCTGACCGCCCTGACCACCGGCGCCTCCTGCCGGAGGAGCCTTTACTGCAATATAATCCTTTTCAAATTCTTTTACCAGCTTTTCCACGTTTTCTTCAAGTTTTTTAAGTGCAAACATCCCTTTTTTTTGCTGACCGGAGCTTTCCGGCGAAGACCTGGCTGAACTTTTAGAGCAGCCCGCAATTAAAGCCAGTATGATAAAAAGCAGTAACATTTTGCACGTGTACATTAAAAATACTCTTAAGGCTTTTGGAGGTTTCACCACAACCACCTCTCCTCACCTTAAGAGTATTTTTCCCACACCGCCCGCCTTTTATTTATACCAAAGCGAACATGAGCAAGCCTTCCGCCGCCGTCTCGCCGTTTACCGTGGCTTTTGCCCTTCCCTTTCCGACGGGACCTTTTAGTTTAATAACTTCCACTTCCAGTGTGAGCACATCTCCGGGCACTACCTGCCTCTTGAACCTCATTTCATCTATACCGGCAAAAAGTGCAAGCTTCCCCTTATTTTCCTCGGAACTCAGTATGGCGCAGGCACCCACCTGCGCCAGAGCCTCCACAATAAGAACCCCGGGCATGATGGGTTTCCCAGGAAAATGGCCCTGGAAAAAGGGTTCGTTGGCGGTCACGTTTTTAACCCCGATTGCCTTTTTCCCGGCTTCAATCTCCAATATCCTGTCTACCAGCAAAAAAGGATATCTGTGCGGTATAATTTTTTGGATTTCTTCAATTCCGAGCATAAAAAAACCCCCATTATTTCCAGTGCTTGTTACACGTATTTGGAAAGCTGCCTATACAATTCTTCCGCAATTCCTATCCCGTTATTCCTTGAAAGTTCTTCGGCCAAGGCATCATCACAAAAGGACTGAAATATATTGAAGGATAGATTATCGCTAAAAAGCCCTCCCTTCGGGATGGTCTTTCGCATTTCTTTTAAAAGATACTTCAAAAAAACGGCCTCGAACTGCTGGCATGCTTTTTTGAGTTCGGCTTTTTGACTTTCGGAATTGCTGGAAGAAACGGTATAACTTAACGATTCAACTTTCAAGCCCCAAAGCCTCCTTATCTTCTGAGATTATTCGCTTCACCTAACATCTCGTCCGCAGCCTGAATGGCTTTGGTGTTTATTTCATAAGCCCTCTGCGCTACTATCAAATTTACCATTTCCTCCACCACCTGCACGTTGGAGAGCTCCAAAAAGCCCTGAAGTATATTGCCAAACCCCGGCTCTTCAGGCGTTTGCTTTAACATGTATTCCCCCGACGCTTCGGTCTGCTCAAACAGGTTGTTTCCTAATGCCAGCAATCCTTCTGGATTCAAAAATCTCGCAATGGCTATCGTGCCAATTTCCTGGATGGCTCCCGACGCATCCTTTCCGGTAATCGTACCGCCGGCCGATATGCTTATATCAGTCACATCTTCGGGTATCACAATATAATCTTCGTCGGTACTGAGCACGTAATATCCTTCCGAAGTTACAAGATACCTGTCGCTGCCGTCCATAGACAGTTTAAAAGAACCGTCTCTGGTAAAGACCCGGCTTCCATCAGGTCGTTCCACCATAAAGAAACCTTCTCCGTCGATAGCCAAATCAAAGGTATTTCCAGTCTGCTGAAGGTTACCCGTGCTAAACACCCGTGCGGTTGAAGAAGGCCTCACCCCGTGTCCCACCTGCAGTCCAACCGGATTGCCCTGCCCGGGTGCGTAAACATCGGGCCTCCTCAACGTCTCGTAGAGCAGGTCCTTAAACTCTACCCTGCTTTTTTTGAAACCCGTCGTGTTTACGTTGGCCAGGTTGTTCGCAATAACGTCCACGTTGAGTTGCTGGGCAAGCATACCCGACCCAGCACTCCACAAAGCCCGCATCATACCGGAATCCCTCCATGTTTTTTAATCTTTCTTATTATGCTGCCTCGGTCATTCGGCAGCAGAGGGCCCCTGCCAAGCAGTCCGGCCCTTACTTTCTTATATCCTTGCGATTTCCGAAACGGCCTTGCCCAAAGTTTCGTCGTAAGCCGTGATTATCCTCTGGTTTGCTTCATACGACCTAAACGCCGATATCAGATTTACCATTTCCGATACTGCGTTGACGTTAGAGCGTTCCAGAGCTCCCTGGATGATTTGCGCATTCGATTCCGACGGCTGGCCTTGCACCCTGTAAAGGTTGTCGCCCATTTTTTCAAAAAGCGCATCTTGCGGAAAGGCGACTACCCTTAGCCTGTCCACCATTCGGCCATCCAGGTAAATTTCGCCATCGGTGTTTACAACTATTTTGCTGCCCCCGCTCAAATTTACCGGCCCGCTTTCACCCATCACATAATGTCCTTCCTTCGTAACCAGGTAACCTTCACCATCGACGGTAAAACTGCCATCCCTCGTGTAAAGGAGCTCTCCATTTGGTGCCTGTACTTCAAAAAATGACCTCCAGCCGGACACTTCATCCTTTATTGCTATGTCCAACGGGTTGGAAGTTGGATGCAATTCGCCTTGAGCAAAGTCCACGTAGACTTCGTCCACCGCCACACCCGTGCCAAGCACCCCGATAAACGGAGCGGGGTCTATTTTGAACCCGATTCCCACCGTTACAGGATCGTTAAAGCGGTGGATGTTCATTTCTGGAAAAGCTCTGAAAACAGCCCCATCCTTTTTGAAGCCAGAAGTGTTCACATTAGCGAGGTTGTTTGCTATAACGTCGGTTCTTGCCATTTCAGCCAGCATGCCGGAGGCCGAAGTGTAAAGTCCTCTTATCAAATTCGCTACCTCCTTTCGTCATCTTTTATATACATTTTTCTGCACCAGTATATCAAGGGATTCCAGGGCTTTGCCGGCACCCATGGCGACGCAGGAAATGGCGTCTTCTGCCACGTAAACAGGTATATTGGTCTTATGGGCGATGAGCTTGTCCAAACCCCTCAAAAGAGAACCGCCACCTGTCAGCACCATTCCCCTTTCGCTTAGGTCAGCGGCAAGTTCCGGAGGTGTTTTCTCAAGAACGTTAAATATGGCTTCTATTATCTTTTCTACCGGCTCCTGAAGGGCTTCACAGGTCTGATTTGATGTAATGGTGACCGTTTTGGGCAGCCCGCTTACCAAACTTCTTCCCCTGATTTCGATGGATTGCGTATCATCGCCCTCAGGAAAAACCGTAGCTATGGAAATTTTTACTTCTTCCGCCGTCCGCTCTCCTATAGCCAGGTTAAATTCTTTTTTTACGTATTTTATTATAGCCTCATCGAACATGTCTCCCGCCACTTTCAGGGATGTACCGCAGACAATCCCGCCTAAGGAAAGCACGGCGATGTCGGTGGTACCTCCTCCGATGTCTACGACCATATTGCCCACCGGTTTTGAAATATCCAGCCCCGCTCCGATGGCAGCCGCAACGGGTTCTTCTATTAAAAATGTTTGCCTTGCGCCGGCCGCGGCGCATGCTTCGATAATTGCCCTCTTTTCCACTTCTGTTATTACGGCAGGCACGCATACCATTACCCTCGGACGAAAAAGTTTGCGCTGAACTATTTGCTTTAAGAAGTACTTTAGCATTATTTCCGTTATGGTGTAATCGGCTATAACTCCTCCCCGCATGGGCCTTATGGACACAATGTTGCCGGGAGTCCTGCCCAACATTTTCCATGCCCTTTCGCCCACTGCCAGGACCTTACCAGTATCCTTGTCCAATGCCACCACCGAGGGCTCTCTGAGGACGATGCCTTTCCCCCTTACATAAATCAAAACGGAAGCCGTTCCAAGGTCTAGGCCTATATCCATAAAAATTATGTAACCTCCTGTCAAAAACTAAAAGATGGATATGTATAGATTCTACATTTATATAAAAATTCCTTCTTTTTCTTTGTCATTAATTAACAATTGAGGTATTTCCTCCGCGTGGCCCTTCCACCTCTTATGTGCCTTTCGGCTTTGTTAAATTCTAATACTTCTTTTACCAGTTTGGCCTTTTCAGGATTTATTTCGGGAAGTCTTTCGGTCATATCTTTATGTACGGTGCTTTTGCTCACCCCGAATATTTTGGCGGCCTGCCTTACGGTGGCCTTGGTCTCAATTATATAAGATGCGATTGCAAGAACCCTTTCTCTCATGTAGTCCCTCACATCTATTCCCCCTCAGCCTGTTTTTAGTAAATATATATGTGGTTTTTTGCGTCCTTAGAAGAAAAAAATAAAAGCGCGGCTTTTTAAAAACCTTGAGCCACGCCTTTTAAAAAGGGGGATTTTTAAAGATTGGGGAGAAAGTTTTTAGGATCGATGCTTTCGTTTCCTTTCAGAACTTCAAAGTGAAGGTGGGGAGGGTCCTCTATCTCAAAGGGAGCCGTTTTGCCAACACCCCCTATTACATCGCCTTTTTCAACTTGCTTGCCCTTATGTACAAGATTATCCGACATCAAATTTCCGTATAGAGTTTTAAAGCCGTTTCCATGGTCTATAACCACCACCACCCCTAGCTTGGGGTCTGAATTTCTTACTTCCACAACCGTTCCGCCCATTGCGGCTTTTACTTGAGTTCCGAGGTCTGCCGCTATATCCACTCCTCTGTGGACACACCACTGCTCAAGGGTCTTCGAATACACAAGCCCGTTCGAAGAGTGGTCCGTGATGATTTTCCCCACCACAGGCATGACCATGGTTGCGGGGTTTTCGGCGAAAACCTGCACTACCTCATCTTTCTCGCTGCGTCCCTTCTCATCGGTATTATTTTTAAGGTCATCGAAATCTGATGCGATTTTCTTTTCTTCTTTTTGAACCTTTTCTTCGGTTACAGACTCATGCACCACGTTATTTTCCTCGAGCTTCGTTTCTGTCATTTTTTCTTCGCTCAGGCTTATTTCCCACTCCTTCGGTTCGGTATGATCTTCGGGCTCCTGGGGCGGACTATTCGAAAACCTCAAATACCAAAACGCACCGTTAGCCGTAAAAAGAACCGCCAAAAAGCCCAAAAGCAGAAGCTTTTTAAAAGAAATCCTTTTTTTCAAATTCCGCAAAATGGATGAAAACTTTTTGATGGCCCGCCCTCCGCAGAACATGCACATCACCTCGTTCATATTATGACCATAATTTTCCTCCATTATGCATCAATTTTTCTGATCTCTACGTCGGTATAGTAGTGCTTCAGTATATCGATATAATTGACACCTTTTTCCGCCATGGCATTGGCTCCGTACTGGCTGAGGCCCACCCCGTGCCCGTAACCTATGGTGGTAAATTTTATCCTGTCGCCGCTTCTTTCCCATTTGAAATTAGTCGAATTAAGCTGGAAAAGCTCTCTTACTTCGGTGCCGCTTACTATCCTGTTTCCTATCCGCATTTTTTTTATCCGTCCGCCTTCGCTTCTTTCCACCACCTCCCACTGGCGCTCGGGATTTTGGGAGTCTATCGAAATATCGGGCCATTTATGCATTATTTTCGAAACAACCTCACTCACAGACAGTTGTTTTACTTCCATAAATTTCGGCGATGATTCTTCTCCGGGACTCGTGACGCTGCGCAGGTACGGAACAAAATTGCCCCATACATCTTCGGAGTTTTCCGTCTTACCTCCGCTTGTGGAATGAAAAAGAGGGTCTATTGGCTTTCCCCGGTAAAGGATTACCATGCCGGCGGTACTTTTTACCGCTTGGGATATTTTGCTGTAATAGTGGTAAAATGCAAATATGCCCCACTTTTTCACCATTTGTCCGGTATTAATCCAGGCCTGGCAGTGCGTAGGGTCATCGCATACATCCGCTTCGGGGTGCAGGCTGCATCCCGTCCCTCCTTTAGACCTCATCCTTTTGTAGACATAAGTTCTAGCAGCTACCGCCTGAGCCTTTAAGGCCTCAATCTTAAAAGAGGCCGGCATTTCAGCCGCCACCACTCCTTTTACGTATTCTTCGAGCGGAATCTTTACTATCGTCTTTTTCGAAGTTACGTAAAGCGATACCGTCAATTCCTGCGACTTTGCTATTCGGCTTTCTTCACCGACTTTTTCGGGCAAAAAACTGCTGCAGCCCCTGACTATAACAGCTGGCAGAACGATTACCAGGACAAATATAAAAAAAACAAGGTGATACGCAATACCCTTCATCATATTCCCTGCCCCTTTTTGTCCTTTTAAAATTTTATTTTCTTATTTCAGGGAATATGATGAATCCGAATAAAAAAAGAGCCTCAATCGGCTCTTTCTATTTTTCCTCCAAGGTTCCTTAACTTTTCCACGATATTTTCATATCCCCTGTCCACGTGATGGGCGTTTAAAACTATCGTTTTACCTTCGGCCGCAAGGCCTGCCAATATTAATGCGGCTCCTGCTCTGAGGTCCGTCGCTTTCACAGGAGCTCCAGTAAGATTTTCCACCCCTTCAATAATCGCACTTCTTCCCTCTATTTTAATTTTAGCTCCCATGCGCTTTAATTCCTCGACGTGCATGAACCGGTTTTCGAACACGGTCTCGGTTATCACGCTGATTCCGGTGCAAAGGCTGAGATATGCCATCATCTGCGCCTGCATGTCGGTGGGAAAACCCGGATACGGCATGGTCTTTACATCCACCGGGTTGGGCCTTCCCTTTCCCATAACCCTTACCCCATCCTCGCCCTCCTCAACCTCCGCTCCACTCTCAACTAGCTTGGCGATGAGGGGCTTTAAGTGTTCCGTCACAACGTTTTCCACAAGCACATCTCCATTCGTAATGGCACCGGCTATCAGATACGTCCCCGCCTCTATCCGGTCAGGTATTACGGTATAGGAAATCCCCTTTAAACTTTTAACTCCTTCAATCTTTATGACATCAGTGCCTGCGCCCCTGATATGAGCCCCCATGGAATTCAGGAAGTTTGCAAGGTCCACAATCTCTGGTTCTTTGGCGGCATTTTCTATGACGGTTTGGCCTTCAGCCATGACGGCCGCCATCATGATGTTTTCGGTAGCACCTACACTCGGAAAATCAAGGTAAATTACGTTTCCCTTCAGCTTTTCGCATTTAGCTTCCACAAAACCGTGCCCTACTTCTATCTCGGCTCCAAGGGCGGTAAAACCCTTCAAATGCAAGTCAATGGGTCTGCTACCTATAGCACATCCACCGGGCAAAGATATTTTTGCCCTTCCGAATCTTGCTAAAAGCGGGCCCATCACCAAAAAAGAAGCCCTCATTTTTCTCACAAGCTCATAAGGGGCCTCAACAGCTGTTATATTAAGAGAATTTATTTTCAAAGCTCCATTTTCTTTCTCGCACCCTGCCCCCAGGGCCAAAAGCACCTCTCTCATGACCCTGACGTCCTCAAGTTCCGGTACATCCTCTATCGTGCATTCCCCCTCCGCGAGGAGCGCTGCGGCCATCACCGGCAAAACGGCGTTTTTTGCACTGCTGGCTCTCACAGTCCCTTTAAGGCTCACACCACCTTCTACGATGAAACTTGCCAACCTCTTTCCCCCCGAATCTAATATTCAATCGAAAGGACCGGTACCCCCATCCAGATGTAAGTTTTATCATCTTCTTCACTATATCTCATTGCGATATTCACGTTGTACTTTTTCCCCATTATCTCAAAGCTATCCGGGATAAGCGGGCTGTAACCCATAAAGCTTTGCATTTCGAGTTCTTCCATCTTCTCCACTTCTTTTATCTTGAGCTTTTCAAGCATTCTTTTCACAATTTTATCCTGTTCTATCTTGTTTAGTCTACCATAAATCGCTCCTGAAAGGCAAGTGGTAATTCTTGATTGTCCTCCGTTTGAAGTAATAACTCCGGCTACTTTTTGTTTAACCTCTCTTAGTTTTCTCACATCACTTCCGGTCACGCTGACCGCTAGGTAAGTCTGGGGTTCTTTCTCAAACTCCTCGGGCAGTTTTACGGCCTGTACCACTATTCTCACGGAATTTCCATCATAAAGATAGCCATCCAGAATAACCACCCTGTACATACTGTCGGCTTCCTGGATCAGGGAAAATTTTTCATCTGCCGTTTTAAAAATTCGAAAAGCGTTTTCTGCGATTTTTTTCATATCAGAAAACTCCATAAAATCCCTATTTATTATCGACCAGTCCGCCACATCAAAGGATTCAATTTGGGCTTTAGTAGCTGTGAAGGCTTCCACCAAAAGGTCTTCCTCAACCATGCTGAATGACGCAAATGGAGTCATCAGCATAAAAAAAACCGATAAGACAAATATTTTCATAAATTTCACAAATATCTCCTCCCGGTCGGATTATTCATTAAAGATTATTGCCACAAATTTCGCTTTTTATGCTCCTGCCTTTTTGAAATATTCGGTTATGACCGTTGTTTCGTAAGGAAGCACCTCGACTAACCCCGCTCCTACAATATAGTATTCTTCGTAATCGTTCCCGAACACTTTTATCCTTCCTGCTCTCAGAGCTATAATTTCCGGGGCATGCCGGGCAAGAACGCCGATGTCGCCTTCAAGCCCCGGCAGTATTAGTTTCGTAACGTTGTGCTCAATCGAACCGCCGGGAGAAAGCATGATAAATCTAAAGGTCACTTTTTATCCTCCTTTATTCTTTCTGCTTTCTCCAAAACATCTTCAATGGTTCCTACCATGTAAAAAGCAGATTCCGGCAAATCATCGTATTCTCCCCTGATAATTCCCGCAAAACCCCTTACCGTATCCCCTCGCTTAACGTATCTGCCAGGAGTACCCGTAAAGGCCTCGGCCACAAACAAAGGCTGGGTGAGGAATCTTTGAATTTTTCGGGCTCTCGATACTACAAGCCTATCTTCTTCAGAAAGTTCGTCCATACCGAGTATCGCTATTATATCCTGAAGTTCCCGATACCTTTGTAAAATTTTTCTTACACCTTCGGCCGCTGCATAATGTTCCTCTCCCACTATCCTCGGGTCCAGTGCTCTGGATGTGGAATCTAGAGGGTCAACCGCAGGGTAAAATCCGAGCTGTGCCACCTGCCTGGAAAGCACCGTGGTAGCGTCCAGGTGTGCAAAGGCCGTGGCAGGAGCGGGGTCTGTCAAATCGTCAGCCGGTACGTACACCGCCTGAACCGAAGTTATTGCCCCTTTCCTTGTGGAAGTAATTCGCTCCTGCAACATCCCCACATCTTCTGCCAGCGTTGGCTGATAACCTACCGCTGATGGAATCCTGCCGAGGAGCGCCGAAACCTCGGAGCCCGCCTGAATATAACGGAATATATTGTCAACGAACAAAAGCACATCCTGTCCCAATTCGTCCCTGAAGTACTCGGCCATAGTGAGCGCGGTCAGTGCCACTCTCATCCTTGCTCCCGGCGGTTCGTTCATTTGACCGAAAACCAGTACCGTCTTGTCAAGGACTCCAGAAGCCTTCATTTCCAACCATAGTTCGTTGCCTTCCCGGCTTCTTTCCCCCACCCCAGCGAATACCGAATAGCCCTTGTGTTCTATAGCGATGTTCCTTATGAGTTCCATTATCAGTACCGTTTTGCCTACTCCGGCACCGCCAAAAAGACCTATTTTCCCACCCCTAGGATACGGGGCCAGGAGGTCCAGCACCTTTATGCCGGTTTCGAAAATCTCCTCGCGGGTTTCCTGTTCCTCTAAAGGCGGAGCTTTCCTGTGGATGGGCCAGCGCTGTTTTACTTTTACACCCCTTATGTCGTCTATGGGTTTCCCCAAGACGTTGAAAACCCTGCCCAGCACTTCCACTCCCACCGGCACTTCGATGGGCTTTTTAGTATTTTTCACTTTCATACCACGGACGAGGCCATCCGTGCTTGACATGGCAATGGTTCTTACGGTATCATCTCCCAGATGGTGCATAACTTCAAGCACCACCTCAAGAGGTTTATTTACATCGTTATTCCTCGGACCTTCCTGAGGTCTTTCCAAGGATTCATCTTCAACTACGAGGGCCGTGTGGATGGATGGCAGCTCCCCACCTTCAAAACGCACATCCACCACCGGGCCCACTATCGATACAATCTTTCCGTAAGATTCTTTTATTACTTCACCTTCCAAAGTTTTCCCCTCCGCTTAGCGATTTTCTACGCTGCTTATGATTTCCGTTATCTCCCTTGTTATCAAAGCTTTTCGTTCCCTGTGAAACTGCAACGTTAGTTCTTCTATAAGGTTGTCTGCATTTTCGGTAGCTGTTTTCATAGCCCTCGCCCTCGACGCTTGTTCGCTCAAGAACGAATTCAGTAGAAGTCCATACAAGCAGACCTTAATGTAAAACCTCGCGATATACCAAAAAAGTTCTTGAGGTTCGGGTTCGAAATAAAAATCAATATTCTCTTTTTTCACCGCTCTCGGCGGAAGAATACGCTCCGTCTGTGGCTTAATGTCGAAGGTGTTCATAAATCTGGTGTAAGTTACAAAAACTTCACTTCCCCTGCTGAAACGCTTAAATGATATTTCCGCCAAGCCTTCGAGGGCATCCCAATGCAGGTTTTGAGAAATTTCACTCACGCTTAAAGCCAACTCAAACCCCCGTTCTTTGAAAAATTTTTCCGCTTTTTTCCCGACGGTCAGCAATACGGGTTTTCCCAATTCCTGAATTTTATTTTTTGCTTCTTCTAAAACCGACACATTATATCCTCCATCAAATCCCCTGTCACCGGCAACCACTATCAAAACGGGCCTTTCTTTTCTATTCCAATTGTCAAAGGAAATTATGGAAACCATTTCTTTCATGCGTTCGTACATGGACCTGAAATTTTCTAATTTTTTTTGCGTGTTTTTAAGCTGTACAGAAGAAATTAGATGAAGGGCTCTTGTTATTTTGCGTATATTTTTTACGGCAATAATTCTATTTTTTATTTCCTTCATCGCGGACATTAAATGACACTCCTTGCTGCATCACCTGTGATGAATTATTGCCTTTTCTGTTTCGTTTGATTCATCCCGGAATTCCTTTTTCAAAATAACGAATTTATTTTTGAAATCTTCTAAAGTCTCCTTTATTTTTTCCTCCAGTTCATCATCCATTTCCTTTTTTTCCCTTATTTCCAGAAGCAATTCTTTACGGGAAGCTTTTGCGAATTCCAGCATTTCCCTTTCCCAACGCTTTACATCGGAAGCGGGAACATCGTCTAAGTACCCGTGAGTCACCGCATATAAGGAGAGAATTTGTTCTTCAAGACTTTGGGGTTCGTACTGGTCCTGCTTTAAAATCTCTACTATTCTTTCTCCCCGGGCAAGTTTTTCCCGGGTCTTTTGGTCCAGTTCGAGGCCGAATCGGGCAAATGCCTCAACTTCCCTGTACTGAGCAAGCTCCAGCCTCACCCTCCCTGCCACCTGCTTCATGATTTTAAACTGAGCAGCTCCCCCCACTCTTGACACCGAAAGAGCTGCGTTTATAGCCGGCCTCACGCCCGCATTGAAAAGTTCGCGTTCCAGATAAATTTGACCGTCGGTAATGGAAATAATGTTGGTTGGAACGTAAGCCGATATGTCTCCGGCCACGGTTTCCACTATGGGCAAAGCCGTCATCGTGCCTCCTCCCATCCTTTCGCTAAGGCATGCCGATCTTTCAAGCAGCCGGGAATGCAGGTAAAATATGTCCCCGGGAAATGCTTCCCGCCCCGGAGGTCTTCTCAAAAGCAAGGACACAGCCCTGTAAGCCACGGCGTGCTTTGAAAGGTCGTCGTATACTATTAAAGCGTGTTTGCCGGAGTACATGAACTCTTCGGCTATGGCACATCCCGAAAAAGGCGCTATATACTGAAGGGATGCGCTTTCACTTGCGGGAGCCGCCACAACTACGGTATATTCCATGGCACCCCGTTCTTCTAAAGTTTCGATTATGCGACTCACCGTTGAACTTTTCTGACCTATCGCCACATAAATACAGTAGACACCCTTTCCTTTCTGGTTCAGTATGGCATCCACCGCTATGGCCGTTTTTCCGGTCTGCCTGTCGCCTATTACGAGTTCTCGCTGTCCCCGCCCTATGGGTATCATCGCATCTATGGCTTTAATCCCCGTCATGAGGGGGGTATTTACCGGTCTTCGCTCAAGTATCCCAGGTGCAGGGTACTCGATGGGTCTTGTCTTTTCGGTATTTATTGGCCCTTTTCCGTCCAGAGGCTCTCCTAATGCATTAACGACCCGGCCCAACAATTCCTCTCCTACAGGCACCTGGGCTATCCTGCCTGTCTTTCTAACCTCATCACCTTCCTTAATCAGTGCGTCCGGGCCGAGAAGCACACATCCCACCGTATCTTTTTCCAGGTTCATAGCAATGCCAAAAACGCCTCTTGGAAACTCTATCAATTCTCCTGCCATAGCTTTATTCAATCCGTATATCCTGGCTATTCCGTCGCCTACGCTTACCACGTACCCCGTTTCCTGAACGTCCAATTTTTTTTGGTAATCGAAGATTCGCCGTTCTATTGTCGTTATCAATTCACTTAAATTTAATTCCCGATTTATTTTATCTACCATTCTATCACTGCCTTTATATATTCAAGACTGGTCCTGATGCTAACATCAATCACCTGGAAACCCATCTTGACTATTAGTCCACCTATAATTTCCGGATTGACTTCTTTTTTGATTATTATTTTCTTCCCGTATTTTTCCTCGAGTTTATCTTTTAGCGCTTTTTCTTCATCTGGTGTTAACTCTACCGCCGTTATTACCCTTGCTACCTGGAACGCTTTGTATTTGCGGTATAAATCCACGTATTCCCGAAATACATCTTCCAAAAAACGTTCCACACCATCGTCAATCAAAAGGAAAAAAAAGTTCATCACCAGCGGCGATAAAACTTCCGAAAGCACTTCGGCTAATAATCTTTTCTTTTCACCTTTTTTAATCTCCGGATGATGAAGAAAATCTCCAAAAGCAGTTGATTCCCTCTTTATTTTTACCACAAGGCCAAGCTGCTCTTTAAAGTCTTCCACCTTATTTACGCTATTTGCCAAAGAAAAAAAAGCTTTTGCATATGCACCACCTACTGCAGCCATTTTTCCTCACCCAATCTATCGATGGCCGTTTTTATGAGGTGATGATGCTCCTGAAGAGTTAGCTTTTCCTCGATTATTTTAGAGGCCACTTTTATTGAAAGTTCGGCTACTTTTGATTTTAACTCCGCAAGGGCTTTCATTTTTTCACTTTCGATTTCATCCCGTGCCCTTTCAACGAGTACTCTTGCCCTTTCCCTCGCCTCCCGTTCTGCTTCTTCTTTAATGGCCTTTGCCTGGTTGCTCGCAGCTTCGATAATTTCCCGGGCTTCTTGCCCTGCCTTTTCAATTTTTTCCCTGTATCTTTCATAAATGGCCTCGGCTTCTTTAAGCCGTTTTTCAGCTTCGGCAAACCTACTCCTTATGGTATCTTCCCTTTTTTTCAGAAATTCGCTTAAGGGTCTAAAGAAAAACCTTTTCATAAAGAAAAACAATATTGCCACATTCACAAGTTGAAAGATAGCTGTCGGGACGTTAAAGAGCAACAGGCAATCCCTCCCTTAACCTTAAAGCAACCTGATTAGCGGATTTGCGAAGATGAGTATTAGGGCTATTATGAGACAATATATGGCGCTCGTCTCGGCCACCGCATCGCCCAAAAGCAGCGTCCTTATGATGTCTCCCTGGGCTTCGGGCTGGCGGGCCACGGCTTCTGCTGCCTTTCCGGCAGCTATGCCCTGACCTATGCCGGTACCCAATCCTCCTATCATAGCTATCCCTGCTCCCAGAGCCGAGAATGCAAGTATCAAAGCTTTGCCGTCGATAGCAGGCATAATTGACCTCCTTTCAATTTTTCTAATCGGCCATAGCGATAAACACGGCCGTCAGCATGACGAATATAAAGGCTTGAAGTATCTCTGCGAAAATGTCGAAGTAAAAATGCAAGGGCACCGGGATGAATAACGGAACGGCAGAATACACGAGATTCATTATAATTAAACCGCCGAGTATATTGCCGAAAAGCCTGAAAGCCATGGATACCGGAGTGGAAAAACTGCCTATTACATTCAATGGAAATAGAACCGGAGACGGTTCGAAAAAACTTTTTATATACCCCAGAAGCCCCTTTCGCCGAATACCCTCCTTTTGGGTTAAAAAAAAGGTTATGGAAGCCAGCATAAGTGTAGTTGAAAGGTCCGCAGTAGGTGGTCTTGCTCCGAAAAGTCCAGACAAGTTCGAGAATAAAAGAAATGCCAACAGTGTTCCGATGTAAGGAATAAAAGCGGATGCACTTTCACCCATGGTCTCGACCAGGATATTTTCCATCCCCTCGTAAAAAGCCTCGCAGACCTTTTGCAGGACACCATCTTTTTTGCCCACGCTTTTCCCCGCAAAGTATGAAAAGACCATAAGGATAACCATTACACACCAGGTGACGACCACCGTTTCCGTAACGGGCACTTTATAATCCAGAAACTTGAGGTAAAAAACTACCCTCGGGAAGAACTCCATCTTTTTTGCCTCCTCCTGATAGTATTTGACAAGATAGTAATTTTTATTACCATCAAGCCGATAGCCGATGCAATAAAAAATTTGTCATCGTAAAGTAACGCATAAATTAAAAAAGCATAAGTTAAAAAAAACCTGAAGAAAAAACCCCTAACAGCAACTAATACCGCCTTTTTTCGCGTTCGGGAAGCAAACCCAGTGAGTTCTTTGTACATGAGCAAAAACTTTAAATTTGAAAGAAAGGCCCCAAAAATAAAGCCCTTCGTCAATAAACCGCCCTTTTCTAAAGCAAGTAAAAATAATGCACCCACCACCGTCAAGATTAAACTCTTTTTTATTATTTCCAGAAAAGTGTCTTTTGGCTCGCCCACTTTTACCACCTCTTATTATCTTTCTTCCTTCCATCCTTTTTTATATCGAGTAGGAGGGGGTGACTAACTCCCTTCCCTCACACCACCGGATATGCGGGTCTTCATCCGGCGGTTCACCAAGCTTGACGAAGTCTCTGATAGCGTTCTATTAAGCTCGTCAGGCCCTCGCCTGCAGTGGGCTTTCACCACTAAGCTCTTCCCATGCCGGGCGCAATAAAAAATAAAAGCACGGTCAATCTAACCGTGCTTTTTATGCATACTGACTTTAATTTTATCCCTGCATCACCATTTCCTTTATCTTCATCAGCCTTGTGCGGCTGGAGCGCTCGTTTTCGTCCAGTTTCATCGCAATGTATTTTATTGTGTTCTCAAGCTGTGGAATAAGCACGTACTCTAGCGCGTTCACCCTGCGCCTCGTCTTTTCTATTTCATCGGCCATTAGCTGGCATGCCTTTTCGAATTCCGCCAGCTTCAACATTTTCGGCAGTATGGCCGACAAAGTCCGGATGGCCGAGTCCATTTCGGCGGAAGTTCCCGCAAGACCGTAAGGGTACAAATTCTTCCCTTCTTCCATGGATATCTCTATGCGGGGCACGTTGACGCTCATTATATTGCTCTTTTTTATATCTATGCTGACTTTAGCCGTTGGAATCATCAGGCTTTCTTCCACCACGTTTGCGGGCATTTGGCTCCTTGCCATGGTAAAACTTTGAAAGGCCGCTATGAGCTCGCGCTCCACCTCTTCCCGCAGGGCTTTGTTTTGCTTTACCATATCCATGAACTTCTTTATGAGCTCGTCCTGTTTATCTTTCAAGAGCTTATGGCCCCGCTTTGCTGTCACAAGTCTTTTTTTCAACCTTGAAAGTTCCATCCGGTTGGGGTTTACCCTTATTTCCATTTTTATTCTTCTCCTTTTTTGGGAAGGTACTTTTCGATGTACTCGTCCCTTACCCTCTTGAGTTCCGCTTTGGGCAGTATGGTCAAGAGTTCCCATCCTATCGCCAAGGTTTCCTCAATGCTCCTGTCCTCGTCTTCCCGCTGTGCGACGTACCTTCTTTCAAACTCGTCGGCAAATTTTGCATAGAGCTTATCCGTATCGGATAGAGCCGCTTCACCCAGGATAACCGCCAGCTCCTTGGCCTGTTTGCCGCGTGCGTAGGAGGCAAAAAGCTGGTTCATGGTATCCGCATGGTCTTCCCTCGTCTTACCCTTGCCAATGCCTTTGTCCTTGAGTCGCGACAACGATGGAAGCACATCAATTGGAGGATATATGCCCTTTCTGTGAAGTTCGCGGCTCAAGATTATCTGACCTTCGGTTATATATCCTGTAAGGTCGGGTATGGGATGGGTCTTGTCGTCTTCTGGCATGGTCAAAATCGGTATCTGGGTTATGGACCCCTTCTTGCCCCTTATGCGTCCGGCTCTTTCGTATATGGTGGAAAGGTCCGTATAAAGGTAGCCCGGATAACCTCTGCGCCCCGGAACTTCTTTTCTGGCAGCCGAAACTTCCCTCAAAGCCTCGCAGTAATTGGTCATATCCGTCAGGATGACGAGCACGTGCATATCCTTTTCGTATGCCAGGAATTCTGCACACGTCAGCGCCATGCGCGGCGTGGCTATACGTTCAATGGCCGGGTCGTTAGCCAGATTGATGAAAAGCACCGTCCGGTCGATGGCACCGGTGCGTCTGAAATCCGATATGAAGTAGTCGGCTTCCTCGAAGGTTATACCCATAGCAGCAAATACTACTGCGAACTTGCTTTCTGTGCCGAGAACTTTTGCCTGTCTTGCTATCTGCGCTGCCAGCTGGGCGTGGGGCAGACCCGAACCCGAGAAAATCGGGAGTTTCTGGCCCCTTACCAGGGTATTCAGCCCGTCGATGGCCGAAATTCCCGTTTGTATAAATTCGGAAGGGTAGTCCCGGGCTGCTGGATTTATGGGACTGCCGTTTATATCCAGCCGCTTTTCCGGTATTATCATGGGGCCTTTATCCCGGGGACGGCCGAAGCCGTCGAATACCCGGCCCAACATATCTGTGGAAACACCAAGCTCGATGCTTTTTCCGACAAACCTAACCTTGCAGTCGTAGATATTAAGGCCCGTAGAACCCTCAAAAAGCTGAACCAACGCTTTATCGCCGCTGACCTCCAGCACCTGTCCCCGGCGGATTTCCCCGCTGCCGGTTTCGATTTCTACCAGCTCGTTGTACTTTACCCCTTCCACGTTCTCAACCAGCATCAGAGGTCCGACGATTTCTTTGGCTGTTTTATACTCCCTAAGCATCGGCTGCACCTCCTTCTGCGAGGTCCTGCATGGCTTTCTTTATTTCCTTTTCTATTTCATCGAACACATGCATATTCGATTCTTCGATGTATTTGGCGCGGGCTATTCTCTCGCGTACCGGATGTTTTTCTATATCCGAGAAGAAAGCGCCTTTCTCTAGAGCCTTTTGCGCTTCGTGATAAAACAGCAGTATTAATTTCAGCATCCTGTATTGCTTTTTCATCGAAGAGTAAGTGTCGACCTCGTGGAATGCATTCTGGTGCAGGAAATCTTCCCGGATGGACCTGGCCACTTCCAGTACCAGGCGGTCTCCCGTGGAAAGGGCATCTATGCCGACTAATCTTACGATTTCCTGCAGGTTGTCCTCTTCCTGTAAGAGCCTCATAGCCTCAGAACGCAGCTGTCCCCAGTCGCTGCTAACATTTTTGTTCATGTATTCTTCTACCACATCGGAATAAAGCGAATAACTCGTCAGCCAGTTAATTGCCGGAAAATGACGTGCATAGGCAAGCTGCGCATCTAACGCCCAGAACACCTTCACCACGCGCAATGTCGCCTGAGTAACGGGCTCCGAAAGGTCCCCACCCGGAGGTGATACTGCCCCTACTACCGTTAAAGCTCCTTCGCGATTATCGCTGCCAAGGCAAATAACCCTTCCTGCCCTCTCGTAAAATTCCGCAAGTCTCCTTGAAAGGTATGCGGGATAACCCTCTTCGCCCGGCATTTCTTCCAGCCTTCCGGACATTTCACGCAGGGCTTCCGCCCATCTAGAGGTAGAATCGGCCATCAAGGCCACGCTGTATCCCATGTCCCTGAAGTATTCGGCAATGGTTATTCCCGTGTATATGGAAGCCTCTCTTGCAGCAACGGGCATGTTGGACGTATTGGCGATTAATACCGTGCGCTTCATGAGAGGTTCCCCGGTCTTCGGGTCCTTTAGTTCCGGAAATTCCAAAAGCACATCCGTCATCTCATTGCCCCGCTCGCCGCAGCCGATGTACACGACAATCTCAGCGTCAGCCCATTTTGCCAGCTGGTGCTGCACCACGGTCTTTCCGCTGCCGAAGGGTCCCGGTATGCAGGCCGTCCCGCCTTTGGTCACGGGAAAGAACGTATCGATAACTCTCTGGCCTGTAGACATCGGTATTTCAGGTGGCAGCTTTTCTTTATACGGCCTGGTTTTTCTTACAGGCCACTTTTGCATCATCGTAAGTTCTACCATCTGCCCGGATTCGGTCTTTAGTATGGCCACCGGCTCGGTTACCGTAAATTCTCCTTCCCGGATATCTTCTATCACTCCCGAAATTCCTGGAGGCACCATTATGCGATGTTCAACTATGACCGTCTCCTGTACCGTGCCGATTATATCACCGCCGGCAACCCTGTCTCCGGGCTTTACTCTCGGCGTAAATTTCCATTTTTTCTCGCGATTCAAAGCCGGCACATCGATACCTCTAGTGATGAAGCTGCCGACTTTTTTCTCTATAACGTCGAGAGGTCTCTGTATCCCATCGAAAATGCCTTCTAGCATTCCCGGCCCCAGTTCGACGCTGAGGGGCTCCCCTGTGGATACCACCGGGTCTCCGGGGCCCAGTCCCGAAGTTTCTTCGTAAACCTGAATCGATACTTTATCTCCCCGGATTTCTATAACTTCACCGATAAGGCCCTGAGTCCCCACCTTTACTACGTCGAACATCTTGGCCTCGGGAAGACCCGTAGCTACCACGAGGGGTCCGGAAACTTTCGTTATTATACCCTGGCTCATTCCCTTCCCTCTCTTTCAAAAATGATATCCACTCCAATTGCTTTCTCAACAGATTTTTTCACGTCAGTTATACCGATTCCCAGAGTGCCCCGGTTGCTGGGAATCAGGGTGATTATGGGCAGCGTTTTATTTCTGAAAAAGTCTATTTTATCTCTTATTTTTTCTGCCAAGTGTTCGGTAATGAAAATTACAGCGTAATTCTCCCGCGCAAGCTTCAATAGCTTTTCTGCAGCCTCCGACCCATCGACGGCGGGGAAAGTGTCTATGCCTGTAGATTTAAAAGAAAGGGCCGTGTCATGGTCTGCTATTACTCCAATCCTATACATAAACATCCCTCAACCTTTCTCGAATCATGTCTTCAGAAATGCCGTTTATTTTCCCCACCATCAACACCCGGAGGATTTTAATTTCGTTTTCTTTGGCTCCTATATATCCTGCCACCGTTTCAAGCCCAAAGGGCTTATAAAGCCCTTTTTTCAGTATGCCCAGCAGGAAATCGTCGGACAGTTTCTCGTAAGCGGCCGGACTTCCCGTAGAAATCCAATTTTCCAGTCCCTCTTTGACAACTCTGGAGTACCTGGAGGAAGAAAGGGCCTCGATTAGCGAGTTTACCGGTTCTTGGAAATACTTTTCGAAAAACGCCGGCTCGATGGTCCCACCGGGCAGCAGGGATTTTTCTAAAGTCCTGAAGTCAGATTCCATATATTTTAACCTTACCACCGTTTTTATGTTGATTAGGTCTACCGAGGCGGCCAGGTAATCTTTTAAAAATTCCTGACCAATTTTTTTCGTAAGCCCAATCAGTTCTTCGAACAATGCTCTGTCCAAAAAAAGGTCTATTTGCTGGGGGTCCCGGGTTTCCTCGTATAACCTCATAGCTCCATCAAACGCAGTCTTCATGGACTCTGGAACCTCAGCATCCCCTTCGCCCTTGCCCAGTTTTATAAGCTCCTCAACGGGGACTTCACCTAACTTCGAAAAATTCTCCTGAACATCAATGCCCAGAATCCTGCTTTTCAATACGACTTTTAGGTTGTGAAAATCATATTTCAGGGTGAAAAACCTCACTATCCTGTGGTCTTTCAGCGATTCCCTTACCGTATTCAGGGTTCTTATCATGCTATTTTCGAGCGCTTTTTCGAAATCATATACAGACTCTAATTCTTCAAATTCCGGTGCGTAATCGGTTTCGGACAGGACCCTCAGCATCGACTCTATATTTTCCGCCTCAATTACCCTTTCAATGACACTCCTGCCCAACAGCCTGTTTTCTAAGGTTTTTATCCTGCCTGACGCGTACAGGAATTCCTCGTCCCTCGGCATCGGCATCACTCCTCGAAAAGTAGTCGAGCCACTTCGGTCTCTAGCTCCTGCCGCTGGGCTTTGAGCAGGTAATCGAAAGCACAGTTTATCTCTAGAGTCTCCGACTTTAATATAAATCCGCTTTTTATCGACCTTTTTTCTTCGGACAAACGGAGATTGCCCGCTTTACCTCGTTTTCTCAAAACTTCGTTGACCGCCGAGATGAACTCCGGCGTTATCCTTGCCCTATCATCTTCCGAAATTATAATTTCCTCATTGCCGTCAACGGAAGTTAAAAGAAGCATCCGCTGGATAAGGTCCAGATAGCTCTGGACATCCAGGCTGCAAAGCTTTTTTTCCGCCTGTGCGAAGGCCTCATCTATCAAAGCCTGCTTTGCTTCAAGGAAGCGCTTTTTTTCTTCCAGTTCCGCTATAGATAGGATTTTTCTTTTTTCTTCTGCAGCCACCTTTTTTGCCCGGGCTTTTGCATCCTGTTCCAGCTCTTGTGCCTTTTCCCTCGCCTTCTTTAAAATTTCGGATGCTTCCCTTTTTGCCCCTTCTATTATCCGATTTTTTTCCTCTGAGGCTTCCTCTATTATCCTTTCTTTTATTTTTGCAATACCCTGCATTATAAGCACTCCTTAAGCTAACCTTATACCAAAAAGCATCAGAATTGAAGCCAGTAATGCCAATACCGCATACGTCTCTACCATAGCAGAATAGGTTATGCCTTTAGCCAGCTCTTCGGGTCTTTTCGCAACTATTCCCACGCCGGCAACCGCCGCTCTCGCCTGAGCGATAGCCGAAAGCAGACCCACAATAGCAATTGGGAGGCATGCAGCAAAAACCAGAAGTCCCTGATGCGTTGTAAGGGGCAGCAGATTACCTCCAAGAAGTCCTATCCTCTGCATGACCACAAATCCTGTAAGAAGGCCGTAAATTCCCTGCGTTCCCGGTAGAGCCTGCAGTATCAGGGTCTGGCTAAATTTGCCCGGGTCTTCGGTCACAACCCCTGCCGCAGCTTCTCCTACCATTCCTACTCCTTTTGCAGACCCAATTCCCGGCAGAAAAACTGCCATGGCAGCTCCTAAAAGTGCAAGAACTTGTCCAAGAGTAATTTCCATCTTAAAACTCCTCCTTCAATACTGTTTTAATTTTTATGAAAAATGTTAAATATAATTTAATTTTTGCTTATCGGTGTCATCAGAGATCCTCTAGATCGAGGTACTCGGTCTTCATCCTCAAGGGTTCAAAGGGTCTTCCACCACCTTCATAAAACTTCCCGAAAAATTCAATGTACTGCAGACGACTGCTGTGAACGTAAGCACCCAGTGCATTTACCGCTATATTGAACAGGTGTCCTCCTATCATCACAATAATCATCGCTATATACCCTACAACATTTACACCCAGCATCTTCGCCATGGTATTTATAACCGTGGCTATCACACCCGTCGCCAAGCCCAGGGCCAAAAGTCGCGAATATGAAAGCACATCGCTGAGGTAGCTCGTTACGTTATAGAGGCTCAGTAAACCCGATGTAAATTTTTTGATAATGCTCTTTTGCGACCTTCCTTGTGTCAGCACAAGGCCTGCGGCTCCGGCAAGGGCCATATATTTCGCCGTCCCGGTCATACCGAGTAAAGCCATCATTATGAGGCCCGTAAGGAACAGCAGCCACAATCCCTGGTCCATCAGCGCATCGGCCACTTTTCCGTTTCTTATGTTTTTATAGGCGCTTAAAATTATTCCCGTATATATTTGTACAACTCCCAAGGCGAAACTCAAATACAGAACCGCCATGGGGTTTTCCAAAGGATTCAACCAGAGTGGCTTTATTTTTATAAGGTCTCCCAACCAGCTTCCAAATATCATTCCCCAGATAAAAGTAGATATTCCTCCCAAAAACAGAAGCTCCACCAGTTTTTTGCCCATCCCACTTAGCTTGAGCTTCCATATAGCAAGGGCGGAAAGCAAAGAAAGCACCAATCCGTAAGCAGCGTCGCTGACCATCATACCGAAAAATACGAAGAAAAAGGGCGCCATGTACAGGTTGGGATCGATTTCTCTGGGGTTAGGAAGGCTGTAAAGCTCCGTCACTATTTCAAAGGGCTGTACCAATCTCGGATTTGATAAGGCTACCGGTATATCATCATCTTCCGCAGGGTCTTCAAAAACCATGTGCACTGCATCGGTAACAGAGCTTATCGCCTCTTTTACAGATTCTACCGAATTTTCGGGAACCCAGGCTTTCATAACAAATATCTTTTCAGTTTCAGCCATCTTCAGCAGATTTTCTTTCCTTTGCTTTTCCAGCAACAAGTAGTCGTAAAAGGCCTTAAGGTCCAGCAACCTATCTGCCAGTTGCGTAATCTCCTCTTTTATTTTTTGTCTCTCCGCTTCGATTGCTTCTAGCCTTTCCTGCAACTTAAGAACAATATCCGCCGGTGTTCCCGTAAATCCGTTAAATTCTTCGGTATTTGCCGAAAATTCCTTGTAGAGCTCCTGCACATCAGACTTGGCCGAGTTATGATAGACAGCCAGCGCAAGACTTTCCTCCCGGCTTTCGCCCACCGGAATTACCTCTAGGGGTAGGTCCTTTTCTTTCACCTTATCCATAAACGGTTTAAAGTTCTTCTTCGGAACTGCAATAGCCTTCAATTCAACTCTGCCGTTGGTTCCCAGGCTCTCTACGGGAATATCAAGGCCCCCCCAGGGCTTTATCAATTCTATCTGGTTTAATATCCTGGTTTCTTCCGCTTTTAGTCTTGAAAACCTCTGCTCAAAGCCATAGATGGTGTCCACTATTTCGAAAATTTTTCCTTCGCGGCTGAGAATTTCCCGCAGTTTTTTCAGGCTAAATTTTGGCCTGCCATAAAAAAGAGGGTTTGGCTCCTTGCCGTAAGGTTTTAAAAATTCTATGGCAAATTTCAATCTGGTGAGTTTCGATTCCAGTTCGGAAAGCTCGGTCGTTACTCTGGCGCTGCCTTCCTCTTCCTCCTCAATGTCGGCTATTTCAACCGCCCCCAGTCTCTGCAGAGCATCCAGGATGCGGTCTAAATCCTTCTTTAAACCCAAAAAGTACATTTTTTTCATCTTAATTATTGCCATATAAAGTCACTACCTTCTTTACGATAAAGTCGGCTGCTTGAGGGATACGCTCTTTTGATTTCTCTATCAATCTTCTTATTTTTTCTTCATACTCTTTTTTTAAGGATAAGGCTTCCTTTTCCGCCTCCTTCTTTGCATTTTCAACAATGCTCTCGAAGATTTCTTCGCTTTTTTTGCGGGCCTCAAAAACCAATTCTTCTGCTTCGCGATTGGCTTTAGCTATAATTGACCTTGCTTCCTTTTCGGCTCCTTCTAACAGGTCCTTGGCCTTACTTTCGGTCATCCTTATATCGTCCAATATTTCTTTCAAGCGAAATTCACCTCCCGGTGATAAAATTATTTCTTTTTTTTGAATTCTAAGGATAAAAGTTTATATACGCCTGCCACCCCTGAAAGAACCCCTAAAAACACTCCAAGTATCAAAAAAAGACTGCCGGATGAAAGCCTCCTGTCCAGATAGGCACCGAAATACACACCGCCCAGGATAGGCAACGCAATATTCAATCCGATTTGAGTCAAAAGTGCAATATATTGAACTAATCTCATATCTTTCATAGAGGTTATTATACAATATAACAAAAAAAAATTCAAACCAGCTAATTGGAAACTTAAGCCTGATTTCTTACATTATCTCCTTTTTAAACTTAAAATAATACGTTTTGTGAACTATATCACTATCTTATCATCCTAATTCGAACCCGCCGGGCTTTTCTTTAATTTTTCCGTTAATCCGTCTTTATTTTGTTTGCTTTCGGGATTTATCTTGCTGTCTTTTTTATTTTTCACCTTGGATCTTTGCTTCAGATTCTTCCCCTCATCCTTTTCTACTTCTTTTGTTTCATTAATTTCCCGCACTGCCTTACTTTTATCGTCACCATTGTTTATACTCTCCTTTAACTTCCCGTCCTCTTCCAATCCTTTTTCGGAATTTTTGGTCGTCTCGTCAGCTTTGCCTTTGCTTTCTTTATTTTCGGTATTAAACTTCAGCTCCTCGAGTATGTCCTTAACCCGCATATTTTTTACGCTTTCAAGCTCTATTTTAGAATCCCGTTCCTTTAATTTCTCGTAAAGCATCAATTTGCCCTGAGAAATTCCCAGTTTTTTAGCTTTGCTGTGCAATTTTATGGAAGCATGCTGGACATACAATTCAACTTCGTTTTTGCCTTCCTGATTTATGGAAATACCGTTTTCTCCTTCAATTTCTTCTAATTCCTTTCTAGCAGTATATTCCAATTTTCTCTCAAGATTTAGTTTTTCCTCATCCTTCACGTTGGATATCGTAATCATCACCACCGATTCCACCACGAGAAACTTCTGCTCCCTCGCCCTGTCAAGCAGTATTCTCACAGCTTCGTCGGCGGGCAAAGCCTTGAAAGACCTACCGTCTCCTACGAGTCGTTTTCCTTCTTCATTTAGACCCTCGACATCAAGCACTCGGTCGAATCGATTGAGGGATATTTCTACGCTGGGATTCACGTCAATTGTAACGTAGGTCACGGGACGGTAAAATGCCATGCCGTATCCCGCCAGGATTGTCGTTATTATCAAAACCGCCGCTATGGAAGCCACTTTTCTAAATATTATACGGGTATCTATTTCGAGAACGTCTATTTCGTCGCCAATCTGCCGGTCTTTGTATTTATTGGGTATCTTTATAAATTCCCCTTTTTGATTGACTACTATAATGAAGTTGCGCTGTATATCTATAATAACGGCCTTCACTTTTTTACCTCCATTTTATGTAATCTTTTATGTACTTATAATCCCCCGCGAGGATTATAACCGCTGCTATTATATAATTTCGCCCGCGCTCAATTTTCTTTCTGGGTATTTTTGTGGCTTTTTCAATTTTATCTATTGGCAGATATTTTTTCTCCATTATGGTCTTTAAGATTTCAGGCGAAGACATAATGTGGTCGATTACTTGAAGATAAATCCTGCGGGTGCCCTCCTGCTTGGGAGAGCTTTTTGCAACATCTGAAAAGGTAATTCCCCATCTTTCAAGTTCTTCTTTAATCTCCAGTATTTCGAGCCTTCTTAACCGGCTTATCTCGTCTTCCCGGTGTTTTTTTATGGATTCTTCGGTGCCTACTTCCAGTTCGATTTCCTCCTCATCCTCCGTGCTCTGGCCGATATAAATCAAAGTTTCCGAACTCTTGCGTTCCCTCCGGTAGTAGTCTATAAGACGATTTTTTATCACATTTCTGGCAAAGGCAAGGAAATTGCCCTTTTTAATGTCGTATTTTTGAATAGCTTCGTTAAAAGCTATCATCGCTATGCTAAGCTCGTCATCGATTCCGTATTCGACCCGACGTCCCACGCATTTTTCCACCACCGAAGCGATGAAGGGCCTGTACTCCTCGATGAAACGGCTTACGTCATCCGTATTTTTCTTTATCATCATTACGCGTTCGTTTATGGAAGGATGAGTCATAGCTACCTCCCAATGCCAAAAAAGTAACCAATTTCATTATAACAAAAAGCCAGGAGTTTATTAAAACAAAAAAAGGGGCATAATCCCCCAATTTCCCCACGCCTTGACTTTTTACGCTTATTCACTCGGCAGCAATTGGTTCAAAATAATCCCCAAAACCGCTGCAAGGCCCACCCCGCCCAGCTGAATCCCCCCCGGGAAGTTAACGACAGCACCGCCGATGCCAACTACCAAGATAATGCTGGATATTATGAGGTTTCTCGACTTTTTGAAGTCCACGTTGTTTTCCACAACAGTTCTGACACCTATGCTTGATATCATACCGAACAGGATTATGGATATACCGCCTATCACCGGTTCCGGGACGGTCCTTATGAGGGCGGTAAGTTTCTGAAAGTTTGAAAGCATAATGGCCATTATAGCCGCCACCCTCATTACCTGCGGTTTCCATACGCCGGTCAACGCAAGGACTCCGGTGTTTTCGGAGTAAGTGGTGTTGGCAGGCCCCCCGAAAAGTCCTGCCAGGGATGTAGCAATACCATCTCCTATCAAAGTCAAGTGCAGTCCCGGGTCCTTTACAAAATCCTTTCCTACCGTAGCACCAACAGCCAGCATATCACCCACGTGTTCCACCATAGTAGCTACGGCTACCGGAGCTATTAGCCCTATAGCAGCAAGGTTAAATTCCGGCTTGGTAAAGCTCGGTATGGCAAAAAAGGCCGCTTCCTGAACTGGTTTTAAGTCAACCACGCCGAAAATCAGGCATGATATATATCCCGCTATCAATCCAACAAGTACAGGCACCAGCCTAAAAAATCCCCTGCCATAAACGCTGACTACCATCACGGTGATGAGCACTATTAAGGCGATTACCCAGTTTTTGGAGGCGCTTTGAACCGCCACCGGAGCCAGGTTCAGACCTATAACCATAATTATCGGCCCGGTTACGACAGGAGGCAAGAGCCTTTCCATGAACTCTCTTCCGAGAAAGTAAATCAATAGTGCCATCAAAACGTAAATAAGACCCGCCACTATAATGCCGCCCTGAGCTGCCGGAATGCCCCACTGTTTTACCACCAGTGCTACCGGTGCTATGAACGCAAAAGAAGAACCAAGGAAAATTGGTACCTTTCCTTTTGTGACGAGGTGGAACCATAAGGTGCCAATTCCAGCGGTAAAAAGGGCAACTCCCACATCAAGTCCTGTAAGCAACGGGACCAGCACTGTAGCTCCGAACATCGTAAAGGTATGCTGAAGCCCCAGGATTAAAAGCTGAAATAATGATATCCTGTCTTCTTCTTTCAAAGGACCTGACAGCTCCCCAGCATTTGCGGTCAATTCTTTCACGCTTTTTCCTCCTTTCAAATTTTAAGCCCCTGCTGTGAGGCAGCAGGGGCTTTCTTGTAAAAAAAGCCTTCCTCTGTCAGGCAGAGAAAGGCTTTTCTTTTCTTCCCTTTTGCCTTACTAGCCTCACAGGACCAGTTTAAAGGCTGTTTATTCATTTTTTCTAGGATAGAATATCACACAGCAGGCCTATAGTCAAGAGGTAATATTTTACTTTTCGTAGATGCGAGCCATCGGAGCTTTCACGGCTCCTTTTCTTAAAAATTTTTGAAGGACTGGAGGCGCTCTATCGCCTTTCTCATATACTCTTCGTCTATCTCAAATCCTACGGCATTTACATCCAGCTTTAAACAAGCAACGGCGGTGGTACCAATACCCATAAAAGGGTCGAGAACCAGTTTGGTCCTCTCAACTCCATGGAGTTTTATGCACATTTCGGGCAGGGCAACGGGAAAGGTAGAAGGATGGGGCCGCTGTTTTTCCCTGTCCCATATGGTTTCATACGGAATAAACCAGGTATTCCCTCGGCACCTTCTGTCCTGTTTTGCGCTTTTCCACCTGCCAATATTGGACTTATCCTGATAAGGGACCCCTATTGCAAGTCTGTCAAGCTTGACGTTCCCGGTTTTTGTAAAGTGAAAAATGTACTCGTGATTATCGTTCAAAAAACGCTTCCCTTTGATAGGTTTGTAATGGCCGACCGCCACATCGTTGGATATGCCGGGATATTTGCCGACCGAGCTTTTTTCGATGGCGATAGACTTTACCCAGTGGATGACGTTCTGAAGCACAAAATGGTTTCTAAGCCTCTGCGCCACATCGAAAGGTATCCATGGGTCCCTCGGTTTTCCCCCTATGTTTAGGAAAAAAGAACCGTCGTCTTTTAGCACCCTTTTAATCTCTACCGATACTTTTTCAAGCCAATCCAAATATTGCTCCCGCGGCATATTGTCATAGTGGCTGTTGTAACGGATACCTATATTGTAAGGAGGGGAAGTGACCACCACATCCACTTCTTCCGGCTCAAGGTATTTTCTCATACCCGATAGGCAATCTTCGAGATAAAGGGTGATTTTTTCCCCTATCTGGTAAACTTTTTCTGAAGATGTATCTGGCATAAATTACCTCAACCCCTTGTATGAAAAGGCACCAAATTCAGATAATATCAGCACTCCTGGAGTTCTTCGTTATTCTCATATTTCCGGCCTGAATTCATCCGGATTTTTGTCCGAGAGCCCGAAATAGTACAGTATGCTCTCGACTATCCTTCTTGAGGCAAATCCGTCGCCGTAGGGATTCACCGCATTGGCCATGCGGGTGTATTCGGCCTCATCTTTCAGGAGTATTTCCGCTTCCTTCAGAACGTTTTCCCGTGCCGTCCCTATAACTTTTACCGTTCCCGCCCTCACGGCCTCGGGCCGCTCGGTCTCAGTTCTGAGCACAAGCACCGGCTTTCCCAGCGAAGGCGCCTCTTCCTGCAAGCCCCCGGAATCGGTCATGACCATGTAGCACCTGGCCATCAGGTTGTGCAATTCGTCGGTATCCAGCGGAGGAAGGAGTATAATTCGCTCGCTACCTTTGAGTATACCGTGAGCCGTATCCCGGACCGCAGGGTTCAGGTGGACGGGATAAACGAGGATTACCTCCGGATT
Organism: Tepidanaerobacteraceae bacterium; assembly: GCA_030446005.1. Taxonomy (GTDB): domain Bacteria; phylum Bacillota; class Thermosediminibacteria; order Thermosediminibacterales; family Thermosediminibacteraceae; genus Fervidicola. The sequence continues at coordinate 30,605 of JASUSP010000011.1, forward strand.
TCGCTCCACCACATCCCGAAGCCCCAGGCATATATCTTCAAGGGGTTTTCCCAGGTTCTCCCTCCTGTGGGCGGTTACCAGAATCACCCGGTTTTTATCGTAATCCAGAGCATTAAGCACCGATTGTCTGAAAACGTAATCCTTTTTAACGGTAGTCCTGAGGGCATCTATCACCGTATTGCCTGTAACGAAAATGGATTTCGGGTCAACCCCTTCTTTGATGAGGTTCTCTTTTGCCGTCATCGTTGGCGCAAAGTGAAGGTCCGCCAGGGCCCCTGTTAGCTTCCGGTTCATTTCCTCAGGAAAGGGCAGCCATTTGTTGTGAGTTCTCAGGCCCGCTTCCACGTGTCCCACCTTGATGCGCATATAAAAGGAGGCAAGGGCTCCCACGAAAGTGGTGGTTGTGTCCCCGTGGACCAGTACAAGGTCGGGTCTTGCCTCATTTAGCACATCCCTTAACCCGGCAAGCGCCTTTACGGTGATGTCAAACAAACTCTGTCTTTCTTCCATTATGTCCAGGTCATAATCGGTATTTACATCAAAAAGGCTCAACACCTGGTCGAGCATCTGGCGGTGTTGAGCTGTAACTGCCACCTTGCAATCAATATAATCGCTCTTTTTGAGCTCGTGCACCAGCGGGGCCATTTTTACTGCCTCGGGTCTGGTGCCGAAGACCGTCAAAACTTTTACTCTTTCCAAAGCCCATTCCCCTTTTTATCTATAGTTCGTGAGACTTTTTGCCGTTTGAGGCTATGACCTGCCTTCCTCCCAGCAAAAAGGCTACGAGAAAGGTCGCAAGTGTAAGGAAGGCCTGCTTTACCCCTACCCATATCAGTAAAACCGCACACAGTCCAAGGGCCAGGCTCATGAGGTACATATAGATAACGGCCTGCCGGTGAGAAAAACCTACATCCAGCAGTCGATGATGGATGTGTCCCCTGTCGGCCTGCATTATGGGCTTTCCGTTGACCATTCTCCTCACTATAGCAAAAGCGGTATCGAAGATGGGAAGTCCTAAAGCCAGGATGGGAACAATGAGCGCGATGGCTGTTGCGCTCTTTACCGCACCGTCAACGGCTGCCGCGGCCAGGATATATCCCAAAAACATGGCTCCGGTGTCCCCCATGAAAATCTTCGCGGGGTTGAAGTTGTACGGCAAAAAGCCCAATGCGGCTCCCGCCAGCAGCGCCGTAACCAGGGTTGCGTTGACCTGTCCTAGGTTTATGTTGACCAGCATCATCGTCACCGATGCTATGACCGCGATGCCTGCCGCCAGTCCGTCGAGGCCGTCGATGAAATTCAAGGTATTTGTTATGCCGACCACCCAGAAAAGCGTAACGGGAATGCTCCACTTGCCAAGATAAAACATCCCTCCGAAAGGATTGGTCACCCACTCTACCTTCAGCCCGAAAAGGACGAGGATATATGCTGCGGCCGCTTGAAGAAGCAGCTTCACCTTGGCAGGAAGCCCGTATATGTCATCCATCACACCTACCAGAACCAGGAAAGCTCCGCCTATCAACATGCCGCGGATGGAGCTCTGCTCAAGCGGCAGGGTAATCAATCCTACCGCTGTAAATGCGGCGAATATGGCAAGCCCCCCTAACCTCGGCGTGGGTTTTTTGTGAACCCGCCGGGCATCCTTCGGTATATCAATGGCACCTATCTTCCAGGCTAGTTTTATAACCTTCGGTGTCGCAAGGTAAGATAAGGCCATCGACATTATAAAGGCGTATGTATATAATGGCATTTTTTAATCGCCCCTTTAACGCCAGATTCCGCTTTTCTAATTTTATTCCACAAATTATTTCTTGTCAATTCCGCCGATAATTTACAATCTCGATTCCCGCCTCTGACAGGAGTTCTATCGCCAATTCGTCGGGGTATTCTCCTTCGTACACAATCTTTTTAATCCCTGCATTTATGAGCATCTTGGCGCAAAGGGCGCAGGGCTGGCACGTCACGTACAAAGTAGCACCTTTTATGCTTATCCCCCAGACTGCTGCCTGGATTATGGCATTCTGTTCGGCGTGCAGCCCCCTGCACAGTTCGTGCCTTTCTCCGGAAGGAATACCCATTTTCTCCCTCAAACAACCCACTTCCAGGCAGTGGGCAAGGCCGGTCGGCGCTCCGTTGTAACCGGTCGTCAGTATTCGCTTTTCCAGAACCACGACGGCTCCCACACTGCGCCGGAGGCAAGTGGACCTCTTTGCCACCACCCTGGCTATCTCCATAAAATAGTCATCCCAGGGTGGCCTTTCCACTACTTTCATTTCGTGCCAAAGAGCCTGTCGCCGGCGTCTCCAAGCCCTGGAACTATGTAGCCGTGGTCGTTGAGACGTTCGTCGACTGCAGCCGTGTATATATCCACATCCGGATGTTTGCTGTGAAGGGCCTCTATGCCTTCCGGCGCTGCAATAAGGCACATTAACTTTATGCTGTTTGCACCTTTTTCCTTTAACAGGTCTACGGCCATAACCGCAGAACCGCCCGTGGCGAGCATCGGGTCAAGGATTATAAGTTCCCTTTCTCCTACGTCGGCGGGCAATTTGCAGTAGTATTCCACCGGCCTTAATGTTTCAGGGTCCCTGTAAAGGCCGATATGGCCCACTTTTGCCGCAGGGATTAGCTTTAAAAGGCCGTTGACCATTCCCAGGCCCGCCCGGAGGATGGGAACGACCCCCAGTTTTTTGCCGGAAATCATCTTCGCCTTGCACGGGCCTATCGGCGTTTTTATCTCCACCTCTTCCAGCGGCAAATACCTGGTGACCTCATAGGCCATCAGCATTGCTACTTCTTCCACCAGTTCTCTGAATTCTTTGGCCCCGGTCCTCTCATCTCTTATAAGGGCAAGTTTATGCTGTACCAAAGGATGGTCTATTACGTACACGTTCCTCATTCTATCCCCCATTTCTAAATATTTGAATAAAGCGGAAACCTTTCGCAAAGGGCCTTAACTGCCTTGGCAACCTTTGCCTTTTTTATCTCGTCATCCCGGTAGGAGAGGGTAATATCTATGAGTTCGGCTATTTCTTCCATTTCGGTTTCCTTCATACCCCGCGAAGTTAAAGCGGGCGTCCCTATTCTTATGCCGCTTGTAACGTTGGGCTTTTCGGGGTCGTAGGGTATGGCGTTTTTGTTAACGGTTATGCCCACTTCATCGAGCAGCTTTTCCGCCTCGGCTCCCGTCAGGTTTTTATTTCTCAGGTCAACCAGTATCAGGTGGTTGTCGGTACCTCCGGATACCAGGTTGTATCCCCTTTCCATTAAGGCCTTTGCCAGGGCTTTTGCATTTTTTACAACCTGCTCTTGATATTTTCTAAATTCCTCGGTGTCAGCTTCCCTCAAGCATACCGCTTTGGCGGCTATGACGTGCATCAAAGGTCCTCCCTGAATTCCGGGAAACACCGCCTTATCGATGGACTGGGCATACTCCTTTTTGCACAGTATCATTCCTCCCCTCGGGCCCCTCAGGGTCTTGTGAGTGGTGGTGGTCACGTAATCGGACACCGGCACCGGATTCGGATGCAGGCCAGCAGCCACAAGACCTGCAATATGAGCCATGTCCACCATCAAATACGCCCCGACTTTCTTTGCGATTTCGGCAATTCTTGCAAAATCTATAATCCTGGGATAGGCACTTGCTCCGGCCACTATCATTTTCGGCCTGTGCTGCTCGGCAAGGGCCTCCATTTCCTCGTAATCCAGAAAACCGGTTTCCTTAGAAACACCGTAGGGTATGAAATTGAAGTATTTCCCCGAAATGTTCACCGGGCTTCCGTGGGTGAGGTGTCCCCCGTGAGCCAGGTTCATTCCCATAACCTTATCTCCAACGTTCAGGGCAGAAAAATATACGGCTGTATTGGCCTGGGCACCCGAATGGGGCTGGACGTTGACGTGCTCTGCATTAAAGAGCTTCTTTGCCCGCTCCCTTGCCAAATTTTCCACAACATCCACGAATTCGCAACCGCCGTAATACCTTCTGCCGGGATATCCTTCCGCATACTTGTTGGTGAGCACCGACCCCTGCGCTTCCATTACCGCTTTACTCACAAAATTTTCTGAAGCTATCATTTCCAGGTGATTTTGCTGGCGTTTCAATTCGTTTTCTATTGCCTCCGCAACCTCGGGATCTACCACCTTCAAAACTTCCATAAAACCCCACCTCTTTTATCGATTTTCATAAGAGATTATTTTGTCGATCCGCCGCTGGTGACGTCCTCCTTCAAATTCCGCCTTGAGCCATTCTTCCACTATAGCTTTGGCAAGGCCGGGGCCTATTACCCTTCCTCCCATGGTCAGGACGTTGGCATTGTTGTGAAGCCTGGACATCCTTGCCGAATACACGTCGTGGCACAGAGCAGCGCGGATTCCCTTCACTTTGTTGGCCGCTATGGTAACTCCTATTCCCGTCCCGCAAATCAAAATACCCCTGTCGTATTCACCGCGGGCAACCGCTTCGGCGAGTTTAAATGCGATATCGGGGTAATCCACCGGCTCTTCGGAAAAGGTCCCCATATCTTCGTATTCCACGCCTTTTTCTTCTAAATACCTGATAATCTCTTCTTTCAAACCGAATCCACCGTGGTCGCTGGCTACGGCTATTTTCATCGCATTTTCCTCCTTTGTGCTAACTACATTATATTTGAAACCATCAAGCCCTGTCCAGCTTTTCCAGAACCTTTTCGAGCTTCTCCTTCAACGCTTCCGCCACCCGGCGATAAGTCTCCTCATCACCGCCGTAAGGGTCGGCAATATCCACCCCTTCGTCGCCTTTGTCTTCGGCAAACTCGGCAAGGACAAAGACCCTGCCCTTCGTATGGGGAAACTTATTTACAATGTAATCTTTGTGGCTTTTTGTCATCGTGAGAATAAGGTCGGCCTTTAGAAGCTCTTCGGAAAGGGTCTTCGCTCTATGCGAGGAAATGTCCACACCGATATCCTTCATAACCTTTACGGCTTGAGGGGACGCGGGCATTCCCGCAACGGCGGCTATCCCGCATGAATCCACATCTATTTCCCCTTCCCTGCCGTGCTCCTTTATCATTTTTCTAAAAAGACCCTCCGCCATGCTGCTGCGGCAGGTATTGCCCGTGCACACGAAAAGCACTCTTTTCATATAGGGCGCCCTCCCAAGATATTCATTCAAGCTTAATTATATTATACCCTGCGGCTTTTCTAAGCCTATTCATGACAGCAAGGCCCAGCCCGGTCTCCGGAATACCCTCTGCCAGTATCTGGTCTACCCCCATCCTGTCGAATTTTCTCAGCACGGAAAAAAGGTTTGCCGATATGGTCAAAGGCGCATTTCTATCTCCAACGGAAATCACGTATCCCGTTTTATAATACATGCGCGTCTGTGCGGTGGCCATTATGCCCACTTTCTTGCCCTCGACGGAAAGCCTTTCCGCCACTTCGGAGATTTTTTTTATCTGAGCTTCAACCGGGCCCTCTACCACCAGCATGGGGGCTTTCGGCGAATAATGCCTGTACTTCTGGCCGGGCGATTTGGGCTTCTGCCCGGGCAAAAGCCCCGCGTCCAGTTCCACCCTGCCGACCGCTTCTTCCAGTTCCTCCCGGGTCACTCCTCCGGGCCTCAAAATCACCGGGACATCACCGGTCAAATCAAGGACTGTGGATTCCACGCCGACCTCGCACGGGCCCCCATCCAGGATTACGTCCACCTTCCCGGCCATGTCTTCGTACACGTCTTCGGCGGTGGTGGGACTCGGCCTTCCAGATATATTGGCGCTGGGCGCAGCTACAGGCACTCCCGATTCCTGTATAAGGACCAGAGCCACGGGGTGCCTCGGCATTCTTACAGCAACCGTATCAAGTCCCCCTGTGGTGCCGTAAGGAACTTTATCCGATTTTTCGAGGACCAGAGTAAGAGGTCCGGGCCAGAATCTCTCCATCAATATTCGGGCTTCAGTTGGCACCCGGCGGACGAGCCCTTCCACTTCTTCATGAGATGATATATGGACGATTAACGGATTGTCCTGAGGCCTGTTTTTAGCCTTATAGATTTTACGGGCAGCCTCCTCATCAAGTGCATTCGCGCCGAGGCCGTATACCGTTTCTGTCGGAAAAGCTACAAGTCCTCCGGCTTTTATGACGCCTGCTGCAATTTTTATGTTTTCCAAATCCGGCTTTTCAGGATTTACCTTTATCAGTTTCGTCTCCATGGCATCACTTTCCTCGCTTAATTGACCAAAATTCCCAAAAAAGAAGCCAGGGCTATCAACAAAATGGGATTCATTTTAAATAAGTAAAGTCCAAGCAAAGCCAAAACGGCTATAAGCACATCCTTCGTCCCCGATATAGAATTTTTGCCCAGTGAGAAGGCGGCATTTACAATTAAGGCAATAACCGCAGGTCTCACCCCTAAAAAGAAGCGGTCCACCCATTTTAGGCTCCTGTATTTTTTTATCATGAAAGCCAGGGTAATAATGATTACTGCCGATGGTGCGGCCACACCACAGGTCGCCGATACAGAACCCCAGAAACCGGCAATTTTATATCCAACAAAAGTTGCCGCGTTGACCGCGATCGGCCCCGGGGTCATCTGGGATATGGCGATTATGTCCATGAATTGCTCAAGAGTAAGCCACCCGTTTACTTCTATTATCTCCCTTTGTATAAAAGGTATCATCGCGTAGCCGCCGCCGAAACTGAACAGGCCTATTTTAAAAAAAGCCCAAAAAAGTTTTATTAATATCACCCGATATCGCCTTCTTCCCCATGTCCCTTCCCCAAGTGGAAAAGAACCCCGCTAATTCCCGCAGCAAGAACGGTAAAAACGGGATGTACATCGAAAACCAAAAGCGCTACAAGGCAGAGGACGGCAACACCTACATCGACATAATTTTTAAAGGCCGCTTTCCAGAGATTAATGGCGGCGCTCATAACCAGCACCACCAGGGCGGGATATACTCCCCTGAAAGCCTTTTGAACTGCCGGCATTGACCTAATTTTTGCATAAACCAAAGCAACTGCCAAAATTATGAGGAAGGACGGAAGAACCGTTCCCAAGGCGGCAATAGCCGCGCCCGGAAGCCCGTAAAGTCTATACCCTATGTAAATCGAAGAATTTATGGCGACAGCTCCCGGAGCACACTGGGATACCGCGATTATGTCGAGAAATTCATCTTCTTTGAGCCATTTCAATTTATCAACAAATTCCATCTTCATGAGAGGAATCATGGCAAATCCACCCCCAAGGGTGAAGGCGCCTATCTTAAAGAAAGTCCAAAACATAAAAAAGAGCTTGCGAAAGGGTATTTTTTCATTCACTTTTTCCATCTCCCGCATGTAGTGATGCGGCTATCACCCGTTCAAAGCCACCGTAATCCTTTATAATCCTGATATCCTCAAAGCATTCTCCTTTGAGGAAACTACAGACCCTCTCCCGCTGGTCATTGCCGATTTCCAGGACGATACTTCCCCTGGATTTTAAAAATTTGGGAGCCCTTGTAATTATGCGCCTGTAAAAATCCAGCCCGTCGGGACCTCCGTCCAGAGCCTCTCTCGGTTCTTTTTTTACCTCTGGGGGCAGGTTTTCCAGTTCATTGGACGGGATATAAGGGGGATTGGCCACCACCACGTCAAATCCTTTTAGCCCCTCTTTTTCAAAAGGTTGCCAGAGGTCCCCCCTTAAAAAGCGAACCCGGTCCTCCACCCCGTGCTTGGCAGCGTTCAGCATGGTCACTTCCCCGGCTCTTTCCGATATGTCCGAAGCGTACACGATAGCGTCCTTTTTAAAAAAAGCTATAGATATTGCGACAGCTCCGCTTCCGCAGCATAGTTCCGCCACTTTGGGCGTTTTTATGTTCGAAATACGGTTTAGAACTTCCTCCACCAAAAATTCGGTTTCCGGCCGGGGAATCAATACCCCTTCTTTCACGAAAAATTCCAGGGTAAAAAACTCCTTTTTCCCGGTAATGTACGCCACCGGAATCCTACAGCGCCGCTTTTCTATCAAGGCCTTGTAGGTTTTGATTTCCTCTTCTTTCAGCTCTCTCTGAGGTTCAAGGTAAAGGTCCATCCGCCTTGCCCCGAGCACGTGAGAAAGTATGACCTCCGCATCCAGCAAAGGATTTTCGACCCCTGCCTCGAGGAGCACTTTTCGGCCGTACCTTAAACCTTCAACGACGTTCATTGAACCGCCCTCATCTCATCGCCGTCGGCCTCGGCAAGCTTCTTTGCCTGGTCTTCCGCGATCAGCCTTTCTATCAGTTCGTCCAGTTCCCCATCCAATATGTTCTCCAGCTGGTGCGTTGTAAATCCTATGCGGTGGTCGGTAACCCTACCCTGCGGGAAATTGTAAGTCCTTATCCTCTCGCTCCTGTCACCCGTGCCCACCTGGCTCCTCCTGCTCTGGGCTATTTTTTCTTCCTGTTCCCGCCTCTTCATCTCCAGGAGCTTGGCCCTCAATATCTTAAGGGCCCGTTCTCTATTTTTTAGCTGCGAACGCTCGTCCTGGCAGGTGACCACAATCCCCGTGGGAAGGTGCGTTATCCTCACCGCCGAATCGGTGGTGTTTACCGACTGACCGCCGTGGCCCGAGGACCTGAAGACATCTATTCTGATTTCGTTAGGATTTATTTCCACATCCACCTCTTCGGCTTCCGGCAGCACCGCCACCGTGGCCGTGGAAGTATGGATTCTACCTCCTGCCTCGGTCACGGGTATCCTCTGCACCCTGTGGACTCCGGATTCGTATTTCAAGCGGCTGTATGCTCCTTTGCCCATTACCTCAAAGATAACTTCCTTAAATCCGCCCAGTTCCGTAGGATTGGAGCTCATCACCTCAACCTTCCAGCCCTTCCGCTCGGCATAGCGGGTGTACATCCTGAAAAGGTCTCCGGCAAACAGCGCCGCTTCTTCTCCCCCGGCTCCGGCTCTGATTTCCATGATAACATCCTTTTCGTCGTTGGGGTCCTTGGGAAGCAGCAAAATCTTTAATTTTTCTTGCAGTTCCTTTTCCCTTTCTTTCAGTCGCTCTATTTCATCTTTGATGAATTCTTCCATCTCACGGTCGTCGGAACTTTCCTTCAGAAGTTCCTTGCTTTCTTTTATCTCCTTTACAACCTTTTTATACTCACGATAGCAGGATACTATCTCTTCCAGAGAAGCGTGTTCTTTCGCCAGCTTTCTCCACTCTTCTTGTCTTGCTATCACGGCAGGGTCACTTATTTCTTTGGTGAGTTCCTCATACCTTTTTTCTATGGAATCCAGTTTATCTAACAAAGCCTTCACCTCCTGACAAGACACACTTCAGAGCCTCGAGAGCCACCTCCAGCTGGGAATCATTGGGTTCACGCGTGGTGAGTTTTTGAAGCCACATGCCCGGCACATTGAGGAAGCGAACCAGCAGGGAGTTGCTTTTCCCGGCGAGCCTTATGAATTCGTAAGATATCCCTGCCACCATCGGAAAGAGCAAAACCCTAAAAGCTATGCGTGCTACTATTCCGGGCCATCCCAGCGTGGAAAAAAGCAAAATGCTGACAACCATGACCACAAGCAGGAAGCTGGTGCCGCAGCGAGGATGCAATGTGGTGTATTTTTTTGCGTTTTCTATCGTCAATTCTTCTCCGCTCTCATAACAGTTGACGGCCTTGTGCTCGGCTCCGTGATATTCGAAAAATCTCCTTATATCCTTCATCGAAGAAATGGATATCAAATACAATAAAAAAACCAAAATGCGCACAAGCCCCTCTATGAGGTTGAGAAAAAAGGGATTCTTTATGCTTCCAGCTATAAATTTTGTCAAGATGGTCGGAAGAACGATAAAAAGCAGCAGTGCAAATGCTACGGCCATTGCAACAGCTAAAAAAATATCTCTTGTACTCAGTTCTTCCTCTTCATCAGATGCTATCCCCGCTGAATAGGACAGGGCCCTAACTCCTACCACCAGCATTTCGACTAATGCTACTGCTCCCCTTAATATCGGGACCTTTAAAAAAGGATATCGGTCGGAAATTGAAAAGTTTTCTTCTTTTTTGACTATGATTTTGCCGTCTTTCCTTACGGCTATGGCGGTGTATCTCGGGCTTCTCATCATGACACCTTCTAATACGGCCTGACCGCCTATCGCAGGTATTGCCCTTTTCATCTTTTCTCCCTTTCTATAATACGAATAAAGGCTAGAGTGGAAACTCTAACCTTTTTATCATTCTTCATCCTTTATGCCGTACTTTTTCTTGAAACGCTCCACGCGCCCGCCGGTGTCTACGAGCTTCTGCTTGCCGGTAAAGAAGGGATGGCACTTGGAGCAGATCTCGACGTGGATTTCGGGCTTCGTAGAACCGGTCTCAAAAGTCTCCCCGCATGCACACCTCACGATAGCCTTGCCGTAATTGGGGTGTATGCCCTTTTTCATTTATATCACCTCACCGAAAAGTGTTTTCGCATCCAAACTTAAACCTAACCTTTGTTATTATAGCATACGCAGCTTTTTAACACAAGGTCTTGCAGAAAATATTTAGGAGGGGCTCAAACATAATGCCTGTCCACGATTATCACCGGATTATACCCCGGATGCACTTTTTTTATCTCCGATATTATCTTATGTTTTACTGCCTGTTCTTCGTGCTCCCTCACATCGCTCGATACGACCACATCGAAAATGACGTTCTTTTTTTCGCCGGAGCCCACCACCCGAAGGTCGTGGATGGAAAGCACTTCGGGAATTTCCTCCACTATCTTTTCTATGTCTTTTTATGTTTTAACCACTTCTTCATCGTTGACATTTATGGGATCCATGTGTATGGTTAAAAAAACACCGAGTTCCTCGGAAAGCTCCCTTTCCACGTTATCTATTATATCGTGGGCTTTCACCACCGACATGTTCTCCGGGACCTCGGCGTGAAGCGATACAACGCACCTCCCCGGGCCGTAGTTGTGAACCATCAGGTCATGCACTCCTATCATGCCATCGTAGGATAACACCTTCCTTTTTATCTCCTCCACCAGGTTTGGGTCTGGTCTTCCGCCTATTAAAAGGTCCACCGCTTCCCTTACCAGGCTGTAACCGGCGTACATAATGAATAGGGAAACCAATAAGCCTACGTATCCGTCTACTGGAAATGAAGTGAACCTTGAAAAGAGCAAGGCTAAAGCCGCGGTAAACGTCGATACCACGTCGCCGTAGCTGTCCATAGAGCTGGCATCCAAAGCCTTGGAATCTATTTTTTCCGCCAGTTTTCCTGTAAATTTGCCCAGCCAAAGCTTTGCACCTATAGAAAAAATCAAAATAATAAAAGAAGGAAGGCTGAATACCACGGGGGAAGGATTTGCTATCCTTCCTATGGAATCCCTAAAAAGTTCGAATCCCACCAGGATTACTAAAAGGGAGATTATTAGACTCGTAATATATTCAGCCCTTCCGTGTCCGAAGGGGTGTTCCCTGTCGGGTGGTTTTGATGCAAGTTTAAATCCGATTATCGTTACCACCGAAGACCCTATATCCCCCAGGTTGTTGAAGGCGTCGGCAAGGATAGCTATGCTGTTTGTAGCCCTTCCTATGACAAGTTTAACAAAAAAAAGCATCGCATTCACGGCTATTCCCACGACGCCGCTCAACATTCCGTAGGCGCTTCTCAGAGCTTTTTCCTCATTTTTTTCTGTCCCGGAAAATAATCTTACCGCGAGTTTTTCTATAAGCATGGTTTACCTGGTCATCCAAACTGTGACAAACTCCCCAGTTTAGACGGCTGGGCTATTTATACTCCGCCCTTTCAGAGAGTGCTCATTCCCAGCAGGCGGTATTTAAGCACTCTCATAGCCCCTGCCCCAAGAAGCAGGAACTCGCGCACCTAACCGGGTCTCCCCACTTGCCCTGAATGTAATACTCCCTTCAGGACAGAGACGTCCCTTAA
>JASUSP010000071.1 GCA_030446005.1 Tepidanaerobacteraceae bacterium
TCAGATAATTATATGACCCATTAGCTCAGGAGGTAGAGCACCTGCCTTTTAAGCAGGGTGTCCCGCGTTCGAGTCGCGGATGGGTCACCAGTTTTAAAGAGAAAAGTGAAGGCGTTACTTTGTGCGGGAGTGGCGGAATTGGCAGACGCGCTAGATTCAGGTTCTAGTGCCTAAAGTGGCATATGGGTTCAAGTCCCTTCTCCCGCACCATAAAAAATCAAGGGTTTCAGGATTTTGAAGAATTTTACAAAGACATTGTTGACTACATTTTGACTACATAAATTGTCAGACAATTTCAGAACCTCATCCTTGACTACACGCTAGGTAGTCAAGTTTTTTTATATTCTCCCAAAAGGGAGAAAGTAAAGTGGGTTCGATTAAAAAGAGAGGTAATAAATATCAAGTAATAATTGAGTTGGAGAAGGATATAAATGAAAAAAGAATTAGAAGATATTTCACTGCTAATTCTGAAGCAGAAGCTAAAAAGATTTTGACAGAACAAGAGTATCAATTGCAGCAAAATTGTTTTGTTATCCCCACTGAGGTGACCTTTGGAGAATTTTTAAATTACTGGTTTGATAATTACGTAAAAATCAAAAATGAAAAAAACAACACAAACTGCATACAGACATATATTAGACAAATACATTATCCCCAAGTTGGGCAATATACAATTTGCAAAGGTTAACACATCCAAAGTTACTATAAATATTTGATTGAAGAAGCTGAATTGTTCCCCAATACTGTATATAAACACCATACAAACATACGAAAAGTTCTAGATTCTAGATTTTGCTTTAAAACAAAAATTTGTTAGCAGTAACGTTGCTAATACAGTAGAACTACCTAAAAAAATTAAATTTAGGGGAAATTTATATACGGTAGAGCAGTTAAAAGAACTGCTTAAAGAATAGAATGTAAGTATCAGAAAAAAGCATTCAAAGAATTTATTATAGCCTAAAATATTAGACTCTTTTTAAAATGTAAAATTTATAAAAAGTTTTTTAAAACAAATTTTTTGGCATATTGCAATTTATAAAAGTTCATTAAAAATCAGGGTTATCAAGCTGCTTTACACATATTATTGGGATATTTACAAATTTTTGATGTATTTATGATGTATTTAACATCGTTGAGTTATAAAAATTAGCGACTTTGATAGAAAAGCGTTAATTTTAAAAGAATAACAAGTTATCAATGATGTTCCAAAGGCATTTACTTTAATAAGTAAATAGAAGTAAATTTCAAGTAGGAAGCATGGCCTTTGAAAGAAAAAAATTTTATAACCTGAAGGCTTATCAACATAAATTCAATCCCAGGCCCTGATTGGCGTACGGGGGTGAATCACAAATGAAAATTGTGCTTATTGCTCCTTATAGAGATTTGCTGGAGACCGCAATTACAGTAAAAAAAGACCTGAATGTCGATATCGAACTGGAGCTAGGAGATTTGAGCGAAGGTGTCAAGGTGGCCAGAGAATGGGAGAAAAAGGGTGTCGATATCATAATAAGTCGAGGGGGCACGTACCAGCTTATAAAAGAATCAGTTTCTGTGCCTGTAGTGGAAATTAAGGTAAGTGCTTTCGACATTTTAAGGCAGTTTAACGGATTGATAGGGTGCAAAGAAATTATAGGTGTAGCCGGATATAAAAATGTAATATACGGCTGCGAAGTTATCGGGGAGATATTAGATTTAAATTTAATTAAGGTGGTCATCGAAAAAGAGGAAGAAGGCCTGCGGCAGGTTGCCGCAGCCAAAGAAAAGGGTGTAAGTTTAATTATAGGGGACACGATCGGCGCTTACAGTGCCAAAAGATTAGGGCTGAAGAGCCGCCTCATCACCTCTGGAAAGGAAGCCGTGGCTGCTGCTGTAAGCGAGTCTTTCAGGCTGGCCCAAGCACTCAAGGCGGAGAAAGAAAAAGCCGAACAGATCAGGACCATAGTAGACTTCGTGCACGATGGAATTATCGCCATAGATAAAGAGGGCAGAGTTTCTATATACAATAGGATGGCCGAGAAAATATTCAAAAGGCCGCCGGCCGAAGCCGTCGGGCGAAAGGTTGAGACGGTAGTGCCCAACACCAGGCTTTACGAGGTGATAGAGACAGGAAAACCCCAGATCGGAGAGTTGCAGGAAGTTTTGGGTACCATGATCACCACAAACCGGGTACCTATAGTGGTAGGGAACGAGGTCGTGGGAGCGGTGGCCACCTTTCAAGACGTCACCATGCTCCAGAAAGTGGAACAGAAAATAAGAAGGCAGCTTGCCGACAGGGGTCTGGTGGCTATGTACACATTCGATGATATTATCTATTCGAGCGAAAAGATGAAGGATGTGGTAAATCAGGCCAAAAAATACGCGCTGCTCGACTCTACAGTACTCATATTCGGAGAAACCGGCACGGGTAAGGAACTTTTTGCCCAGAGCATTCACAATGCCAGCAGGAGGAAAAACGGCCCCTTTGTAGCCATAAACTGTGCTGCACTGCCTGAAAACCTTCTGGAAAGCGAGCTTTTCGGCTACGCTGAAGGCGCTTTTACCGGTGCACGGAAGGGAGGAAAAGCCGGATTGTTTGAGCTGGCCCATGGGGGGACCATTTTTCTCGATGAGATCGGAGAAATGCCTCCGGGCCTCCAGTCCAAACTGCTCCGTGTAATTCAGGAAAGAAGGGTTATGAGGATAGGGGATGACAGGTTAATCCCAGTGGATGTAAGGATAATATGCGCCACAAACAGGGAACTCGTTGAAATGATAAAACAGGGCAAATTCAGGGTAGATCTGTTCTATCGCATAAACGTCCTGCAGATTAATATACCACCTCTCAGGGAGAGAAAAGAGGACTTGGATGTGCTAGTGCCCCATTTCATAAAAAAATATTCGCTTGGCTGCGGAAAGTATATAAACGGCCTAACTTCAAGGGCAATGGACTTTTTGAAAACCTTTAACTTTCCGGGAAACGTAAGGGAGCTTGAGAGCATTATAGAAAGAGCATGCGCCCTCTGCGAGGGGACTTTAATAGACGTTGGGGATATAAGGTTTTATCAACGGGAAGAGAGTGATGTAATGCCGAAAATGGAGAGTCATGATATAAAACCCCTGGAGGAGATAGAAAGAGAGTACATCGCAAAGGCTATAAGGTTAGCAGGAGGCAATTTATCTGAAGCTGCACGGAAGCTGGGCGTTAACAGGACGACTCTTTGGAGAAAGTTAAAGGAAAATAAAAAATAAGATTCAAAAATAATGGACGGCGAAGATTGTTGTTGCAAAATGTAGCGGTAGTTTTAATTTTGCAACATTACATGTTGCAAAATTTTATAAATTATAATCGCATAAACAGGCATATAAATGCTCGGAGCAGGTCCATTGCGGTTCAGGTAATGGGATGGGACTTCAAGAATATGTGGCACGGTTCTTGCTTTACCATTTTACGGAGGTGATTTTTATGAAAAAGTTGGCAGTGGTAGTACATACTGAAGACAACGTAGCCACTGCAGTACAAAATCTGAGCAAAGGGCAGGAGGTGCGTGTGGATGTGGACGGTAATGAGATGCAGGTAAAATTGATAGACGATATTCCCTTTGGCCACAAGTTTGCGCTGAAGGACATCGAAGCGGAAATGGACGTGATAAAATACGGAGAGGTCATCGGCAGGGCTACCCGGTTCATTAAGACAGGAGAGCATGTCCATGTCCATAACATAGAAAGCCTGCGAGGCAGGGGCGATTGGGAGGGTGAGAAAAAATGAAAATAATGGGCTATGTTAGACCGGACGGCAGAGTAGGCATCCGAAATCACATACTTATAATACCTTCTTCTGTCTGTGCCAGCGAGGTGGCTATGCGTATAGCTTCGCATGTGGAGGGAGCGGTAGCGCTTGCCAACCAGCACGGTTGCTGTCAGATCGGAGCAGACCTGGAACTTACCGCGAAGACTCTGGTCGGCCTCGGCAAGAATCCGAACGTGGCGGCTGCCCTGGTGGTAGGGTTGGGCTGTGAAGGTGTTCCTACCGAAAAGGTGGCCGAGGAAATAGCGGCGACCGGCAAGAGGGTGGAGTATATAATAATTCAGGACTGCGGCGGGACGCTGAAAGCCGAAGAGATCGGGACTAGAATAGCAAGACAAATGGCGCAGGAAGCCGCACTGCTGAAGAGGGAAGAAGTGGATATATCCAATTTAATACTTGCGGTGGAATGTGGCGGTTCCGATACCACTTCAGGACTTGCCTCGAATCCGGTGGCGGGCTATGTTTCAGATAAATTAATCGAACTGGGCGGCACATCCATGTTTTCGGAGACCACGGAGATAATAGGCGCCGAGCATCTACTGGCAAAGCGTGCCGTTTCTAGGGAAGTGGCTGATAAGCTCCTGGAGATCGTAAGAAGGTGCGAAGAAAAAGCCAAGACGATGGGAGTCGATATGCGGGGAGGACAGCCTACTCCGGGCAATATCGAGGGAGGCATAAGCACCATAGAGGAAAAATCCATGGGCGCTATATATAAAGGCGGTACGAAACCGATACAGGGAATCCTGGATTATGCAGAACCACCGGCTGAGAAGGGCGGTCTTTATATCATGGATACCCCCGGGCAGGACATAGAGTCAATAACCGGTATGACCGCAGGCGGAGCGCAAGTGGTGATCTTTACGACCGGCAGGGGTACGCCCACCGGTTCGCCGATTGCTCCAGTTATAAAGATAACTGCTAACCCCGATACGTATAAAAAGATGGAGGATAACATAGATTTCAACGCCGGTACCATAGTCCAAGGCGACGAAACTATAAGAGAGGCTGGAGAACGGTTATTCAAAGAGATGATAGAAGTCGTCAACGGCAAGCTTACAAAAGCCGAGGTGTTAAAGCATAGAGAATTTGGAATATACAAACTCATATCCACTTTCTGAAAGGAGAGGTGAATTCCTGTGAAAATATTAAGAGCTATCAACCGGGTGCCCGGAGGCTTGATGGTGGTTCCACTTTTACTTGGGGCAACAATAAACACTTTTTTTCCTCAGATCCTGGAGATAGGCGGCTTTACCACTGCTCTTTTTAAACAAGGTGCTATGCCCCTGATTGCCCTTTTCCTGCTGTGCAACGGTTCGCAGATTACGATCAGACAGGCTGGAGTTTCTCTGAGCAAGGGCGTTGCCCTCACTGCTGTAAAGCTTTTTATAGGGGTTGTTTTGGGATGGTTCGTCGGAAAATTTATGGGCCCTTTTGGCTTTTTCGGACTTTCATCCCTCGCCATAATAGGAGCCCTCACAAATTCCAATGGTGGTCTGTATACAGCACTTGCTTCACAGTACGGTGACCCGGACGACGTGGGAGCAATAGCTGTACTGTCCATAAATGACGGCCCCTTCTTAACTATGGTGGCCATGGGGGCCACCGGCCTGGCCAATATCCCATTTATATACCTTGTGGCTGTCATAATCCCAATCCTGGTCGGTATGGTGCTGGGCAATCTGGACGAGGACTGGAAAAAATTCCTTGAACCCGGACAAAAACTCCTCATACCGTTTTTTGCTTTTCCCCTGGGTGCAGCCTTGGACTTTAGGACTATTTTTAAGGCCGGCCTACCAGGATTCTTGCTAGGACTTCTAACAGTGGTACTTACCGGTATGGGAGGTTATCTTACGATAAAGTACATTTTTCGGGAGAAAAAGGCTGTTGGGGCGGCTATTGGTACTACCGCTGGTAATGCCGTAGCGACTCCCGCCGCTGTTGCCGCCGCCGATCCAACCCTGGCGCCTCTGGTTGAGATTGCTACAGCTCAGATTGCAGCCTCGGTAATAGTTACAGCTGTACTCGCTCCTCTGCTGGTAGCCTATCTGGATAAGCTGGAGCGGAAAAACAATAATTCTTTGAGGAGGGAGGAAGTTGTATAGTTGTATAGAGTTATAGTAATAGCTGATGATTTTACCGGAAGCAATGATACCGGGGTACAACTGGTAAAGCACGGGTATTATGTGATTACCCTGATCGGTACGGCAGGGGTAAAAAAATACGAGGATGTTGCCGACGCCCTGGTGATAGATACTGAGACCCGGAGCATACCGGCTTTAGTTGCCTATGAAAAACTGAAAGAAATATCAAACATTGTAGGTGAGTATAAGGAGGCGGTGGTCTATAAAAAAATCGACTCTACTCTCCGGGGTAACATCGGAGTCGAAATCAAGGCGCTGCGTGAGGGACTTAAGCCTGAACTGACGATATTCGCACCGGCCTTTCCCAAAAACGGACGAACGACAGAAAAGGGTGTCCACTATCTTAAGGGCGTGCCGGTGGATAAGACCGAACTTGCTAGGGACCCGAAAAACCCCGTTACCACAGCGGATGTTAAAAAAATCCTGGAAGAAGGCTTGAAGGTTCCGGTTAAGCATAAGGTCCTGGAGGAAATAAGCCGGGATCTGCGGAAAGACATAGAAAAAGAGATGAGAGAATACGATGTATTTTCCTTTGATGCGAAAACCGATGACGATTTGATAAAAATAGCTACTAGCGTACTGGACCTGGGTAAGAAAACGCTGTGGGTTGGTTCCGCCGGCCTGGCCGAGGCCTTAATTGCCTCTCTTGAGAAAAAAGAAAAGAAGAATCCTGTGCTGGTTATAGCGGGAAGCGTCAGCCAGGTAACCAGACGGCAGGTGTTCAAGGCGCTGGAAGACAGCCGTATCGTCCTAGTAAAACTCGACGTAAAAAGGGCTTTGTCGCATCCCGAAGAGGAAATAGATCGGATCCGAAAAATTGTTCTGGATTTTATGAACGCAGCAAAGGACGTAATAATAGCATCGGCGGCAGAGGAAGATGCAGTATCCGAAGCACTAATAGCAGCGAGGGGGAAAGGGCTTTCACCACAGGATACCAGCGAAGTTCTGGCGCAGTTCTTGGGGGAAGTTGCCTGCTCGATCGTAGAGGCAAAAAGGCCGGGAGGTTTAGTGCTGACCGGTGGAGATACGGCCATACACGTTGTGAAGAGCCTTTCCACCGCGGGATGTAGGATAAATTCTGAACTGGAACCGGGCATACCTGAACTTGTTCTGATAAAAGGGTCTGTAGACGGCCTTAGAGTGGTGACGAAAGCCGGAGCTTTTGGAAATGATGAATCGATCTTAAACGCGGTTAAGTTTTTGAGGGGGGATGGAAGATGAGACCTCTCGTGGCAATAACCATGGGGGACCCGGCGGGGGTCGGTCCGGAGATAAGCTTGAAAGCCGCGGTGTCGGCGGAAGTTTCCAGCTTTGCAAGACCTTTGATCCTAGGTTCTGGTCTAGTACTTCGGTATTACGCGAACCTGCTGAAGATATCCGTGCCTTTAAGGAGCATAGATTCGCCGGCGGAGTACCAGGATGGATTTGTAAATTATATATCCGTAAATAATCTTTCACTGGCCGATTTTGAAATAGGAAAAGTTTCGCCACTCTGCGGGCGGGCGGCATACGAGTACCTGGAGGCCGGCATAAGAATGGCCCTCAGGGGAGAAGCTTCTGCCATTGCTACAGCCCCTTTGAATAAAGAGGCCCTTCACAGAGCCGGCCTGGAATTTGCAGGTCACACCGAAATACTAGCGAAACTGACGGGGACTAAGGATTACGCCATGATGCTGGTTGCGGGAAACTTGCGGGTAATGCACGTCTCCACCCACGTGGCCCTTCGAGGGGCATGCGATATGGTAAAAAAGGAAAGAGTTTACAAGATCGTAACCCTGGCAGCTACAGCTGCTGCTTCTCTAGGGGTGCGCGATCCTCGGATAGCCGTCGCTGGACTTAATCCTCATGCAGGGGAGGGAGGTCTTTTCGGCGACGAAGAGATATACGAGATAGCGCCCGCCGTGGAAAAAGCCCGGGAGCAGGGTCTCAGCGTTTACGGACCGCTGCCACCTGACACGGTTTTTTTGAAAGCATCAAGAGGCGAGTACGACGTGGTCGTGGCTATGTACCACGATCAGGGGCATATAGCTGTGAAAATGGCGGGGTTTGAAAGGGGAGTAAACGTAACAGTGGGCCTGCCCATCATCCGCACGTCGGTTGACCACGGCACCGCTTTTGACATAGCGGGCAGGGGAATTGCCGATGAGCGAAGCATGGTGGAAGCTGTCAAACTTGCTGCTGAGATGGTGAAATATAAAAACGAAAAAAAATAGAGCCTATAGTGGCTCTCTCAGATTGACGACAAACCTCACTTTTTATACATGTAAAAAGTGGGGTTTGCTTTGTATTTGGATATAATTGTATATAATCTGATAAATATTGGATAAAAATCATGCAAAGTTGAAAAACCCTTGCACTTTTTCCATAGCCATGTTGCTAATTTCTTTAAATTCATGCATGCGAAAACAAGTATCGCCTGCATGGACAATTTTTTTATCCCTCTTAACGTTGTCCATCGCAAACTATGCTTCTCTTTCATATCTGCAAATACTCTCTCTATTGTCTCTTTCCTTCTTGCATATACTTCTCTATTGTATGGTGTATGCCTTAAATGCTCCGCTTCTTCTACATCTTTCCCATACATGCCTAAATATCCTTTTTGTGTAATCTTTACTCGCTGTACATTTGTCCCTTAATAGACAGCTCTTGCATTTTTCTGGATTTGATTTGTATTCTCTATATCCTTCTTTGTTAGTCGTAACATATGTTAATATTTCGTTTTAAGGACATATATTGTCATTTCTCAAATTAATTTAGCCCAAAACCGATAAAATTTTTCAGATTAAATAATCTTGTGATAAAATTAATGCTAAAGGAATTTAAAAAAATTTT
>JASUSP010000072.1 GCA_030446005.1 Tepidanaerobacteraceae bacterium
ATAGATGATAACCAGTAATTTCCGAGCAAGAGCTACTATCGCTTTCTTTCCTCCGCGGCGCTGCTTTACCTTCCAATACCATGTGGCAAGATATGAGTCTCTTATTCGAGTTATGCACCATGCAACTTCACAAAGTATTCTTTTGATGTAAGTGTTACCCTTTGTTACTCGAGTGGACTTTTTTTCACCGCACTTTCATTATTGCCGGGACTTAATCCTGCCCACGAACAAATATGCTCTGCTGTTTTAAATTTGCTCATATCTATACCAATTTCAGCAATTATTGCAGCAGCTGCCGTTTTATCTATACCGGGTATGCCATCCAATTGCTTAATCTGCCTTTTGAATTTTTCAAGCTCAGAATTAATGTTTTCTTCTATTTCGCGGAGATG
Source organism: Tepidanaerobacteraceae bacterium (assembly GCA_030446005.1). Lineage (GTDB taxonomy): Bacteria > Bacillota > Thermosediminibacteria > Thermosediminibacterales > Thermosediminibacteraceae > Fervidicola. The sequence goes on from JASUSP010000072.1 coordinate 393, forward strand.
TTCATGGGTTTCATCTAAATGTTTAAGCAGCAGCTTTAAAAAATTCTGCTCCTCCCATTGACCAACAAAACTGCTGAGGCAGTGGATGAAGCATTAAAAAAGCTAAAAAGCCAGTATGGCTCTCTCTTTTACCAGATGTTTAAAAGTATTACTGCAGATAACGGTAGTGAGTTTGCCAATCTAAATGTCCACGGGATTGAAATCTATTATGCTCATCCCTACTCTGCGTGGGAACGGGCTACCAATGGGCGGTATAATGGCTTAATCAGGCGGTTAATTCCTAAGGGAACAGCTATCAAGGAATTAACTTTTTTACAAATCGAACAGGTGCAGAATTGGTGTAATACCTTGCCCAGAAAAATCCCGGGCTACCGCCAACCAGCAGAACTCTTTCTCAAGGAAATATAACGCCTAACTTATGAACTTCAGCCTTCATGATTGAAAACCTAACATCATTCGGGTTTCCAAAAAAATGTGTCACATTTAATATTGCAATTTAAGAATCCTATTGTATAATGTAATTGAAACACTGAGCCCGAGGAAGTGTTCTGAGGGCAAGGGAAGGAGGAAATTTAAGAATGAGTGTAGTATTAAGTGAAAAAGAAAGAAAATGGATGGAAGGCGTAATCAAAGAAGAAGAGATCACGAGGTACATGGAAAACGGAAGAGACTTCATTGATGACGAAGAAATCTGGGAAAAGCTAAAGAAAAACCAAAATCCTGAGAAACAAAGGATAAGGGAAATAATTCAAAAGTCTCTAGAGATAGAGACTCTTGAACCGGACGAAACAGCTGCTCTTCTCAATGTGAAAGATCCTGAACTCTGGGAAGAAATATTTGACGCAGCAGCAAAGATTAAGAAAAAAGTTTACGACAACAGAATTGTGACCTTTGCACCCCTTTATTGCAGCAACCTGTGTGTAAACAATTGTATCTACTGCGGATTTAGAAGAGAAAACACAGTCATCAAAAGAAAAAGGTTAACTTTAGAAGAGGTAAAAAGAGAAGCAGAAGTTCTAGCGGGAGAAATAGGTCATAAGCGGTTAATCGTGGTATACGGTGAACATCCCACTACAGATGCCAAATACATCGCAGATACAATAAGGACTATTTACGGAGTCAAAGTCAAGACAAAAAATGGATATGGGCAGATAAGAAGGGTAAATGTGAACGCAGCCCCCATGTCTATAGAAGAATTAGAAATGCTGCGGGATGTAGGAATAGGAACCTATCAGGTTTTTCAAGAGACTTATCATCACGAGACTTATAAAAAGCTACATCCGGAAGGAACCATAAAGTCTCACTACCAGTGGAGGCTGTACTGCCACCACAGAGCACTGGAAGCAGGAGTTGACGATGTGGCTCTGGGAGTGCTCTTCGGCCTCTATGATTGGAGATTCGAAGTGATGGGACTACTGTATCATGCTCGAAATTTAGAAAAATTTTTTGGTATAGGACCCCATACCATATCTTTTCCTAGGCTGGAACCTGCTTCTAATACGCCTTTTATTCAGGAGTCAAAGTACAAGGTACCCGATGAAGATTTCAAAAAATTAATAGCCGTCATAAGGCTTTCTGTACCATACACTGGTATGATTTTAACGGCCAGAGAGCCTGCTCACTTGAGAAACGAAATTCTCTCTCTGGGAATAGTAACCCAGACAGATGCTTCTACAAAAATTGGGATAGGTGCTTACTCTGACAGGTACACTGAACAGGAAGCAGAGAGACAGCAATTCCTGCTGGGAGATACCAGAAGCCTAGACGAATTGATAAGAGAACTGGTAAAAATGGGATATATAACAAGCTTCTGCACCGCAGGTTACAGATGTGGCAGAACAGGCAAACACATAATGACCCTTCTTAAGACAGGAAGAGAAGCTGTTTTCTGCAAGCTAAACGCCGTACTCACTTTCAGAGAATGGCTGGAGGATTTTGCAAGCGAGGACACAAAAATAGTCGGTAAACAAGTAATACAGAAAGAAATAGAGGAAATTAAAGAAAGGGTTCCTGCAGAAGTATTTTCCAAGCTTATGGAATATTACAGGAGGATACAGAATGGAGAGAGAGACCTCTACTTCTAAGAGGCTATTGATTGAAGAATTTAGTAGGCTCTCAGACTTAATAAAATTAAAGTACGGCGTGAGCTTGTGGCTGGTAGAAATCATGGGAAGAAGGCATTCATATGTAGCGGGTCATAAGGAGGAATCCTTTCTTCCACCTCAGGTTATTTATCTTAATGAAGAGTTTGCAGTAGTGTCAAATAATTGGGACAAAATTCCTGAAAAAGAAAAGAAAAAGCTCATCAATCATCTTAGGAAGTTTAGCGGCACATAAATGTGTGCCCTTATTTTTTAACTCAGATTTCGCACCCTTTTTCATAAGGTAACATAATTTCCTGTATTCCATAAAATGGTAGCGAAAGGACGCAATTATGGAGGTTCTGTAAAAATCCCAAACTCAATGCCGATAATACCGGCCACCCTCCTTAAATCGTTGCTGTATTTCTCGGGTAAATAACGTTTGATTTTACCGCTTTCTTTCACCTTAAGTATCTTTACGTATTCAAATAGCTCCAGAATCCTGGCACCAGTGGGCTCAAAGCTTTTTACCTTCCCTACTAACTCGAGGGGTTCTTTCTCTTTTTTCAGCGCACGGCGCACTCTTATTTGTATGATCATGTAGATCAAAAGAGCAATTAGGACTACGTAAGAAATGGCTTCGAGCCGCTGTCTCTTCTTTATGAAGAGAGGACCTACGTAAAGAGGATTCTTAATGAACCTAAAACGGTTTTCCACGACTGTATTCTACTTTTTCATCTTTAGCAGGCCGGCCTCTTTTGCTTCGCTTTTGTTTTTCAATGCAAAGCTCTATGTCGCCGCTGATCCGATAAAGGGAGTTTTGCTTTTCCTTCAAGAATCTTAAAAGCGCTTCTCTTGCGTCGGCTTCGCAGGCAAAACATAATCTTCTCAATTCTTCGCTTTCTTTTTCGAGCTTTTCTTTTTCCTTTTGTAATTTAGATTCCAGTCCCTTTAGCTTGCGCTTATCCGGGCATAAGGGGCATACTACTACAAATCGATACCGGCGACCAAAAAGATCAGCATTAAATTCTCTTAGCCGGTATGTGTTTTTTTGCGAAGGAGGAGAATACTCTTCCCAGTCGTCAAGGCAAAAGCCTTTTCGATGAGTTCCGATGCTAAATTAAAAGTGCCGGGAAGGCGGAAGATGAATTTCAGACCCTATTTTTCAATGAGTAAAAGGTTATCCTGGGTTACAAGGGCCGAATCTGCTACGTATACTATATCTTTTAGAACCTCAGGTTTGAAATTCTCCCCAAGATTTTCAAGCAGGTTTTTGTTCCAGCTTTTATCGTCCAGATTCCCATCCTCTACATCTCCCAGGATGGGAAAACCTTCTTTTGTGGTTACAAGGCCAACTTTAAATTGCTTTAAGTCGGTGCGACGCTCTTTGTTGTGGCCCCAGGTTATTTTTACCGGTCCTTGTGCATCATCGCTTTCGTGGTATTTGTTGTATCGCCGTGAAGCACGCTGATGTTGACGTTTTCTTGCAATACTGCTTTAAGAGCAAGAGTGGAAAAGACTTTTTTAGGGTTTGCCTTGTAAAGTTTATCCAGCGTCCTGGCAAGAGCGTCGTCGTTTAAGTGTGCGGGTTTTACGCCATGGTCAAAAAGCACTTCCGTATCCTTTTCTTCAAAGAACTTGTGAACTTTGTATAACGCGACCCTTTTCCCTGAAAGTATGTTTATGACTAATGCAAGAATGTGGGTTGCGGGATCATGGAGGCACTGCTTTTCGTCCCAGGTTAGCATTTGGTTTATTGTATCATGAAATCCGAGCTGTCGGTATATGGTGCTGATTACGGGCCCGGGGTCTAGTTCCTTAATTTCAAAATCCATTAGAGCCACCTCGGTCGAATATGGCTTTTGCATTATATATTCGACAGAGATGCGGTCATACGCTGCAGGGCTACCGCGTTTAATGCTCTCCCTCCTTCTATTTTGGTCTACAAGCTGCCTTTTGGGAGCGGGTAGGTATTGTTAAAACCCCCCTCAGAGAGGCTTCTAGGCGTTTTGGAGGCCATTGTAACGTCCTCCTCCGGATTCATCCGGGGAGGACATCACGGGACAACGGTTCCACCTAACTCCTTCTTCGCCTTGTTCAGCAACTTCAGGCCCTCTTCGCCCAAGTCATTCAGCAGTTTGATTTCCTCTGTCGTGTGGCAAGCCATACCTTCGGGAAGCCTTCTGGAAACCCGGCTGAACCAGGGCAATGGTCTCCCGCAGCAGGTGGGAGTAGATTAAGACGTAACCCTAGTACTCAAGGAGGGCTCTGCCTTTTGCTGTTTCCCTGGCAAGGTCAAAGCAAGGAAAGGATTTCCGCCGGCGACATGACAGGGATCCCACCGCAGTAACTTTCCGGGAAATGTTTCTTGTTGCCCGTCACGATGGCATCGGCCCTACCCGCCACGGCAACCTCCACGAACATCAGATCGTCGGGATTCGGCAGCGCGATCCTGAGGGGTGGCGCAACAACCCCCAGGCCTTCGGAACGGATGAAGTCCAGGAGCGCTTTTACGTCCTCCTGCGCAAACCCGAACCGCTCCCTGCGCAGCACTTCCTCGTATTCGTACAGGATGCGGTCGTCGAACACGAGGGAAAGCTGCCCGGCGAGAACCGCGTCCAGGACGCGCGCCGCAGGGCCGTGGGGGGTCAGGAGCGCTGAAACGAGAACGTTGGTGTCCAGGACAACTTTCATGGCAGCCGCGCGCGCCTCGCCGCCCGGATTTCGGCTTTAATGTCCCCTTCGCTCATTTTGTCCAGCCCCAGAGCGCAGGCGTGCTCGCGCATGCGCGAGACAGCCGCTTGAGCCCGGGCTCGCCGTATCAGGCGGAGGGTTTCCTCCAGCCGGTCCTCCTGTACGCCGATGAGGAGCGCTACCGGGTTTCCGTTGTGGGTGAGAACCGCTTCTTCGCCCGCGCGGAGGGCCTTCCAGATTTCTCTCCCGTGCAGCCGCAGGTCACGTACGGTGACGAACCGCATGGTTCCTTCACTCCTTTCGCAGGTCTCTTCTGTGTCTTTATTATATCACATTTGTGTCACCATTATCAAGAATTGGTGACGCCTCCCCCAAATAAATTCGGAGATATCCTTAAGTGGATACGCACAAGACTTTTGCCTTGCGCTTCACTTCGGCGACACCGTACTATCCCACAAGGTATGACACAGCTGCGGGCCGCGCCACACGGCCGCTACTCCCCTTCACGGGAGATACCTGTCAATAAATTGAATGGGATTACTGCCCCTCACTCTCCCCCGTTTTTCTAATGTCCCTTAACAAATGTTACACTCTCGCACTCAAAATCAATGTTTTCAACTATATAACCTGCAGCAAGGCAGCCATTATTAGCTTGGCTATGCGTTTTATCATTTGCCCACCAGGCTCTATAAGTATAGGCCGATGGAGGCAAGTTATAACCTGTAATCTCTTTAATTTCCCTAAACGTTAAGGTTATATGGAGTTTGTTGGATGATAGAAGAAAATAACCTCATTACTCCAGGAGAGACAGGACTCCCTGACGACAGGTTCCATTTATAAGAATTATTGAATTTTATGCTTTATACGTGTTTTTTTCGATTTCAGTTGATTACAAAGAAATATATAATTTTCACGTTAAATTACGCTGTATTTTGTAAAATTTCTGTTAGACATGCAGTCCAAACGTTGGAGTTGCCGTTACATGGAGGACACCCCCGTCGCCGAAAGTTTCCAAAACATTGTCCGGAATATCCCCCTTAAGTCCCAGCACTATTCCCGAAAGCAGGGATGCCAGCCTGGGAGGAAGCGCATGTCGGTATAAATTTTGTATCCTTTCCCTGGAACTTAAGGCGGATTTTACCAGCGGGTTTACGCTACCCTTCCCTAAATATTTCATTTCCCGGGAAAATACGTAAAGATACTGAAGGTAAGTGAAAACGACAAAATCAAGCGTTATTTGCCCGAGAAGTATATAAATGAGCTAAGCAGAGTGATGTTTTTCTTGAGGATTGATTTTGGTATTTTCACAAATCCACCTTAGGTTATTATTACCATTTTATGGGATATAAAAATATGCTGGTTTTATAGGAAAGGATGCGAAATCTGAGTATAAAGGTAAAATATAAGCTTTTCTTGACACACTTTATTATCATAGGGCAAATTAACAATTTACCTAAATAAATTTGTCAAAGTATAAAAAAGCAGATTCTAAAATTGAGTTTCTGCACCAGAATCAATATTAAAAATTTTGTTAAGAAAATAGTTTAACAATGTCAATTGCTTTTTTAATGTCAAATAGTTTATACTTATTATGAGGAAAAAGTGAGAGTGATATGCTATGATAAAAGAATTGACAGCAGAAAAAAATATGAAAAATTAAAAAAACAGCATTCTCTTGACTAAAGAAGGCCTTGTAACGCTTCTCTCTATGGAAAATCCCTCTGAACTTTATAAAGCTGCAGACAGGATAAGGAAAAAATATGTAGGAGACGAAGTACACTTAAGAGGACTTATAGAATTTAGCAATTACTGTCACAACACCTGCTTTTACTGCGGGTTGAGAGGGCCAAATAAAGCCATTAAGCGCTACAGAATGGATCCCGAAGAAATAATAGAATGCGCAAAAAGAGGAGTAGAAATGGGGCTTAAAACGATAGTACTTCAAAGTGGTGAGGATAGGTATTATAAAATAACCACTTTGTGTAATATAGTAGAAAAAATAAAGGAGATGGATGTAGCTGTCACACTAAGCATCGGAGAACTCTCTAAAAAAGAATATGCAGAATTAAAAAAAGCAGGAGCAGACAGGTATCTCCTTCGCATTGAAACTACCAACAAAGAACTTTATCAAAGACTCCACCCTGGCATGAGCTACGAAAATCGCATAAGATGCCTCATGGATTTAAGAGAATTAGGTTATGAAGTTGGAACAGGAAGTCTGATCGGACTTCCCGGTCAAACTTTAGAAATGCTGGCAGATGACCTCTTGTTTTTTAAAAAAATAGATGCTGACATGTTAGGTATTGGTCCTTTTATACCCTGTGAAAACACTCCTTTAGAAAAAGAAAAAGGCGGAGGTATTAATTTAGTGCTCAAAATGATAGCTCTTTCAAGGCTTCTCCTTCCTCATATAAATATACCTGCCACTACTGCTTTAGCAGTCAAAGACAAGGATGGCTACGCAAAAGGACTTCAGTGCGGAGCCAATGTAATAATGCCAAATATGGGAATAGAAGAGTATAAAAAGTTATACAGGATTTACCCTGGCAAAGCACCAGAAGACCCCAATGAAGCAGTAAATAATATCGAAAACATAAAAAAGATAATCCTTTCTCAAGGTAGAAAAATAGGGAAAGACAAAGGCTATCGCAAAAAAGTTTGCCACTGATGCGATAGCCTTTTATTTTAAGATATTGCACCTACAGGGCATACATCAATACATCTTCTACAGTCTCTACACTTATTTGGATCTATATGGACGACGCCATCTTTTAACTCAATGGCTTTAAAAGGGCAAAATCTCACGCACTCGCCGTAGCCTAAACATTTTTCTTCATCTACCTTAGGCTTGGGAGGTGTAGTGTACTTGTAATTTTCTTTTTTCTCTTCTGTGGCACGCCTGGGACAGTAGGGGGAGGTGGTGCAAAATATCTCCACCCATAGAGACTACATCTTTCCTTACCATAGGTCCTCCGCATACTAGACATCTTAACGTATAGCATGGAGCTCCTCTTTGATGAGGCATCTCATAACCGCAATTCTGACATACACAAGTTCCATCAGGACCAAATCCTGCCCCTCCTCCATATTCTTTCCCTCTGCCATAACCGCCACCAAAACCGCCGCCTCTTCCCCTTCCCCTTCCAAAATCGGGCATATAATCTCGCCTCCTTTTTTACATCAAAGAATTTTTACAGAAAAGCTCAATTACCTCTTCAACTGTATCTACCTCTTTAGTCACAATAGGAGTTTTATTAGTTCAAAGGATAATTGATGAACTTGCAGAAAGATATGATAGCTTATCTTTAAGGACAGATTTTAAAATTCACAAAAATGTTTATTGCATAATAAAAATGGACAGAGTTGCAAAATAAAATCCCCACTTTTGCAACTCAAAAATCCCCAAATTTGCAAAGGTCATTATTGCAGGCACCCATAAAAACCTTTACCCTTGTAGACTCCCATGCCGCAAAATGCGGCACCATCAGAGGATGAAAATGCACTTTCATGATATAATCAGTATAGCGGCTGGTGAAGGCAGGTCGTCCCTAC
>JASUSP010000012.1 GCA_030446005.1 Tepidanaerobacteraceae bacterium
AGGTGCGCGAGTTCCTGCTTCTTGGGGCAGGGGCTATGGGAGTGCTTAAATACCGCCTGCTGGGAATGAGCACTCTCTGAAAGGGCGGAATACAAATAGTCCAGCCTTCTAAACTGGGAAGTTTGTCACAGTTTAGATGACCAGGATTTTACTTTTTTACACTGTGTGGTTATTGTGGATAAGTTATCCCCAATGGGGATAAATGCCCCGGATTTAATTTTTATGCTGGGAACAAGCCTTTCTATTTATCAACAGTTGTGGATAACTTTGTGGATAACGTGGATAAAAAGTCTTATTTTCTCATGCGACAAAATACCCATTTTGATGGAACCATGATTTGTCAAAACAGGAGGATTTTAAATAGGGGATGTCGAATCTTAAAATTTAACCTAAAATATAAAGAGGTGGAAATCAATGCTTTTGAAGCATATAAAGCCTTTAAAAGCATTTATTATAGTGTTTTCCATAATATGTTTGGTGTTTCATGGATTGCCCGCTCCGCGGACACTTGCTGCTATTCCTTCCGTTACGGAGATTAGTCCGGCGGAAGGCTCAGCGGCTGGAGGTACACAGGTAACCATAAAGGGTTCGAATTTTGCTCCGGCAGATAAGATTAAGGTCCTGTTCGGCGGTGCCGAAGGAAAAGTGGTGTCGGTAAATTCAGAGGGCACCGTGATAACGGTTATAACTCCTCCGTATCCGCAGCTAGGACCGGTCAACGTGACCGTTAAGAACTCGGAAAGCGAAATCGAAATCGTGCCCAACAGCTTTACGTATAAGCAGAGCTCGCCGGTTATAACTAACGTGTCCCCGCTTACCGGCACCGCAGGTACCGAGATAACCATAACGGGCAATGAGTTCATGAAGGATATCGACTCAAACAAAAAATTGCTGGTGCTGATAGGCGGCATACTTTCTTCGAAAGTTACGTTCGTAAGCTCCACTACCATTAAGGCTGTGGTTCCTGCCCAGATATCGGGATACAAGGAGATTAGGGTTGAAAACCCGGATGGCGGAAGCTATACCTATTTCCCCGCGGAGGACAGCAAAAAATTCTTCTACCAAAAGAGCACCCCTACCATTACCAGCGTGGACCCCAACAAGGGGCCGATAAATACGGCAACCCCCATTACGATAAAAGGGACCAATTTCATTGCCGGCAATTATCCCAATACTTCAACGCCTATCACTACAGTTACAATAGGGGGCCAGCCCGCCACCGACGTTCAGGTGGTCAATGAAAACACGATAATCGCCAAAACCCCATCCAACATATCCACCACCGGTCCGCAACACGTCATAGTTACTGTAGACGGCGTTAGCGCCATAAAGGAAAACGGCTTTACCTTCATTTCAAACCCGGTCATAACTTCGGTAAGTCCTTCTCAGGGCAGCGTTCTCGGCGGAATGGAGGTTACCATAACAGGGTCTGGCTTCATGAGCGGAGCCCAGGTAAAGTTCGGCGGACTTTTGGCAAAGGACGTTTCTGTTAAAAGCAGCAGCGTGATAACCGCAAAGGTGCCCCAAACATCCACGCCCGGTTCCGTGACTGTGACGGTGACGAATTCGGACGGAGGCACGGCGGTATTGGAGGGTGGATTTACTTATACTCAAAGCGTGCCTTCGATATTTTCCATTTCAAACACTTTAAGCGGCACGGGGCCTGCAAAAAGCAGCGTCCTGGGGGGAGAAACTATATACATAAAGGGATTGGGGTTCGGTTCCGACGGTTTTCCTAACGAAGTTAGCGTATACATAAATGGCAAGCTCGCAAGCAATGTAGTGCTAACTAAGACCCCGGAGCAGGACATAATCTCTGCCGTAACGCCTCCAAGCAGTTCGGAGGGATTGGCGGTTGTGGAAGTAGTGAACAAGGACGGCGGCAGGGCAAAGAACAACAATGACGACCCGAATACCCGATTCGAATACGTAAGGAGCAAGCCCTCGATTGAAAGCTTTACTCCCGAAAAATCGACCACAACGAAGCAGGAAACCATCACCATTAACGGTCAAAACTTCATGGATGGCGCGAAGGTCTATTTCGGCAGCATTGAGGCCAAGGATATTACGGTATCCCCGGACGGGCAGAAAATAACGGCGACTATACCGGAAGCAGCAAGCTCCGGGACCGTGGACCTTAAGGTGGTAAATCCCGATCAGGGAAGTGCTGTTGCCGAAAAAAAATTTGTATTTGAAAAAAGTAATCCGCAAATAGATTCGGTATCCAACCTCGAAATAGAATCTCTTACGGGGGAAAAAGTAAATACGGGGAGCACTGCCGGTGGAACTCCCATATGGATAGCAGGAAGGGATTTTTCGAATTACGCACAGGTTACGATAGGAGGAAGGCCTGCCACCGGCGTTAAAGTAACAAAGCAAAGTCCCGATTTGCACGTAATAGAAGCGGTGGCTCCGGCAAACGATGTTGGTGAAAAGGTAATTACTGTGAAAAACCCCGATGGCTCAAGTGCACAGGCTACCTTCCGGTACGTGGTAGCCCCGACCATTATTGGAATTACCCCGAATACCGGAACGACGGAAGGGGGTACTACCGTTGTCATCGACGGTACGGGCTTTGCGGCAGACCCGGAAAAGGTGTGGGTTTTCTTTGGAGGAGCTAAGGCCACGGTGGAGTCCGCTTCCTCCACCCGGTTAGTCGTCAGGACCCCGGCCAATTCGGAAGGGGCAAAAGACGTTGTAGTTATAAACCTCACCGATTACGGAAGCTACGTGAAAAAGTCGGGCTTCACCTACGTGCTGCCCCCCAGCCGTCCCGTCATTGAAAGCATAGAGCCCTCCTCCGGCTCCACCGCGGGAGGAACCGAAATAAAAGTAATAGGCACAGATATAAGAAGCGGCGCCAAGCTCTATATCGGTGGGAAGCTTGCGACGGTGACGGGCGTCGAAGTGGTGGAAATCGGCGGTGTGTACAAGAGCGTGCTCACTGCTACTACACCTCCCGGAAATGCCGGAGAACAGGAAGTAAAGGTAGTAAATCCGGATGGCAATTTCGCCATTTCGCCAAAACCCTTCACCTACAAGATACCCGAAAAAGCCCTCGCCATTACCAGCATTACGCCAAACAAAGGGTCCGTGCAGGGCGGTACTCAGGTTACGGTGAAGGGTGCAAACTTCGTAAAGAAAACCTTTCTTTCAGGTTCGATATACCGGGAAACCCGTCTTACAATAGGGGGCAACAATGCAACCGATGTAGTGGTGAGCGATGACCTGACAACCCTTACTGCCATTACTCCGGGAGGAAGTTTAGGAGCTCAGGATGTCATAGTAAAGGTGGTAAAGGTGGATGATACCACCGGAGAGGAAATCGAAGTAGAAAGTCAGGCAATTTTGAAAGGAGGCTTCACTTACGAGCTTCCCAAGAGCAACCCAGAAATCTTCAACGTCCGCGTATATAACCCGAAAACTCAAAAAGAGGAAGATCCCATAGGTCCAACCTCTGGCGGAAGCATCGTGAGGATCTATGGAAGCGACTTCATCGCCTCATCCGGCGGGAAGGTGCTGGAAGTCTATTTTGGAACCAAAAAAGCTCCCATAGCCGAAGTGATCCATTCGGGGCTTATCGAGGCCATAACTCCATCTACAACCCAGGTGGGAGCGGTGGACGTTAAGGTCGTAAATCCCGACGGTGCGGAGGCGGTGCTGTGGGGAGGTTTCATATACAAGGGAAATAACCTCGTCATAACTTCCATAACGCCCAACAGCGCCCCGGTGACGGGAGGGATAGAAGCAACAATTTTTGGTGCCAACTTCATCCAGGGAACTCAGGTGACTATAGGCGGTGAAGCAGCTTACAATATAGTTGTCGAAGATTCTACAAAAATTACCCTTACGGTGCCCCCAAATACCCCGGGAATTAAGGATGTGGTGGTTCAGAACGCTTACGGCAGCGCAACTTTAAAGGGTGGTTTTCAATACTATGTGGAGCAAAGCAGACCTTCAATATCTTCGGTAAGCCCAAGCCAGGGCAGCGCCGCCGGAGGCGAGGACATTACCGTTAAAGGAGAAAACTTCATGAGCGGAGCTCGAGTCCTGGTAGGGGGAAAGGATGCCAATAATGTTGTGGTAAAAAGCACGATGGAGATCGTGGCAAAAACTCCACCCGGTACTCCCGGGGTTTGCGATGTGGAGGTTCTCAACCCCGATGGAGGGAAAGCCGTCCTTCCCGAAAGCTTCTTGTACATCAGCAATCCGGTCATAGAATCGGTTACCCCTGCGAAGGGCCCCGCAACGGGCGGTATACTTGTGGAAATCAGGGGCAGGAACTTCGAGGAAGGGGCGGTTGTGCGCTTTACCCACGCCGGTGGGAGCCTTCCGCTGGATGATGTGAAAATTATAAGCGGTACCGTCATAAAGGCGAAGGTGCCGCAGGCACCGGAGGGCTTTACGGGCTACGTGGACCTGGAAGTTATAAACCCCGACGGCGGAAGGGGAGTGAAGCAGAAGGCTTACCTTTATAAAACCACCTATACCGAGCCGAAAATCTTTACGGTAACGCCCAACAGGGGGCCAGTGCAGGGTGGAACGGAAATCACCATAAAAGGCGAGGATTTCCAGAGCGATGCCCTGGTGGTAATAGGAGACTCCTTTGCCGCCGATGTGAAGTACATCGATAACACCACCCTGACTGCTAAAACCCCGCCGGGCAGGGAAGGCAGCGTTGACGTGCAGGTTATAAATCCTTCGGACGGAGGATTTGCCGTAAAATCGGGAGGTTTTACCTACACCGTTCCGAGGAGCAGCCCTACGATAGCCAAGGTTGCCCCCTCTACGGGAAGCTCCGAAGGCGGAACTCCGGTAACGATTACGGGCAGTGACTTTAGGGAGGGTGTTTCCGTCATAATAGGCGGTGTGGAAGTGCCTAAAGAGGATGTTAACCTGATAAGCCCAACGGAGATAAGGGTGGTGACTCCGAGGGCTGTAAGTTACGGCAAAAAGGACGTGGTGGTGGTCAACGAAGACGGAGGTTCCTATACTTTGAAAAACGGTTTCGAGTACGTGCCCCCTGCAACACTACCGATAATAAAGAGCGTGGACCCCTTGCATGGAACCATATACGGCGGAACTCTCGTTAAAATAACGGGCGTCAGGTTTTCAAAAGGGGCAAAAGTGTACTTCGGCGGAGTGGAATCCCCGGAGGTCACGGTGGATGATACAGGTACCCTAGCCGTAGCCGTAACACCCCCGTACACCACCGGCAGTGCCGACATCCCGGTAGACGGAAAGTACCCGGTAAAAGTGGTGCTCGTAAATCCCGATGGCGGTCTTGCTGTTTTCGACGGCAATTTCGAATTCAGCATCCCCCAAAGCAGCCCCAAGATAATAGGCATAGCTCCGCCTAAAGGCCCCTTTTCGGGAGGCAATTTGGTGACCGTAGAGGGTATGGACTTCCGGCCCGGAGCGAAGGTATTGTTCGGAACGGCTGAGGCGGTGGTGGAAAAGATTGAGGATGACCAGGGGCGTTCTCCGGATGAGGACGGTTTCGTTTCGGGTACGAAGATATCCGTTACCGTGCCTGCCGGTACGCCGGGCAAAGTGGACGTAAGAGTCGTAAACCCCGACGGGGGTCTTGCGCTCCTGAAGACAGGCTACGAATATTTAAACGTCACGGGAACGATCGAGCTGGAGTTCATAAACCCCACGGAGGGAGCCATATCCGGAGGAACTCCCTTCACCATCAAGGGAAGGGGCTTTGTGAACCCGGTTACCGTTTACTTCGGCGGAGAAGAGGCTGAAGGGGTAGTGGCGGTGGATTCTAACACTATCACCGGCAGGACTCCACCAAATACGCCCGGCAAAAAGGATGTGGTAGTGCTAACCGGAAACGGCCTTTCCGCGACCATAAAAGACGGGTTTGAATACAAGGTCCCCGAAAAATACCCGCGCATAATGCAAGTTCAGCCCAACCGGGGTCCCGCCTACGGTGGGATAAAAGTCGATATATTCGGGGAAAACTTCCAAAGCAATGCAAAGGTATACATAGGAGAAAATCAGGCAGAAGTTATTTGGGCAGAACAGAATAAGATAACCGTTATTCTTCCCGAGGGAACATTAGGCACCAAGGACGTGATTGTGATAAATCCGGATACGGGACTTGATGTGCTGGAAGAAGGCTTTACCTATGTGGACTTTCCCAGGATAGAAAAAGTGGAACCCTCCGAAGGTCCTGTGGATGGTGGGACCGAAATCACCATTACCGGCCAGCTTTTCAAGAAGGGTGCCGTCGTGCTAATCGGCGGGAAGTCTGCGACCGGAGTTACCGTCATAAGTGAAAATACCATAAAGGCAAAGACGCCGCCCCATTCTGCAGGCTACAAAGACGTGACCGTAATAAATCCGGACGGCGCAGAGGCGACCTTAAAGGACGGTTTCTATTATAAGCCGCCGAGAACGAAACCTGACGTGCCCGAAGATTTCTCGGCAAGGCGAATCGACGAAACCGCCGTATTGCTGACGTGGTCTTCATCGCTCAATGCCAATTATTACGAAATCTACGGTTCTACGAAAGCTAGCGGTCCTTTTAAGTACATAGATAAGACCGTAGGTACGAGCTACATCGTAACCAGCCTGGAGCCCGACACCGGATATTACTTCAGGATAAGGGCGGCAAATGAGCTCGGGTTTTCCGATTACACCTATGCCGATTACGTCCGCACCGCCGATGGCGAAGTTGAAAAGCTGATAGAATTGCCTGCGGATATCGTGGTGGATACCACAGGAAAAAGGGCTTCGGTCATAGTCAAAGACGCGGATTACCTGAAAAAGAAAGATTACCGCGTTACCGTAAAGTCGAAAAAAACCCCTCCGTACAGGGAATATTCAGCGGTTTTGCCCTACGAAGTTTTGTCCAAAACATCTTCTCTGACCCTTGTTTTCGATGAAGTAAGCATTAAAGTAGCCCCTTCATCCCTATCGATTCCGGCTTTCAATAACCTGACCGCAGCGGAGGAAAAGGATGCGGCCCTGATAATAACCGTAAAAAGAGCCGGAGGAGCGGTCCTGGAAGAGATTTTGAAGTTTAAGGAAACCGGTATGAAAAAACTTGGAGATATCGTTAAGGTGGAATTTTCATACAAAGTGGGTAAAAAGAGCGGGAATCCCGATAGCTTAAGTGCGTGGCTTTTCATCGAAAGCGGCTCCGGCGAAACTTATTCCGGCAGTATACGGAGTCTAAACCTTTACCGCTACGACCCCGAAATAAGAAAGTGGAAGGAATCCGGAGGATACATTTCGCTTCCGGGATGGTACGGGGTTTTCGGAAGGTGAGGATGGGGGGAGATGATAGGATGATAAGCACTTTAAAGAAAATGTGGAGAATACTCACTGTTTTGCTCGTGGCATTGATGATGGGAGTTTCTGAAACTTTCGCGGGGATTTCGGCGGCTTCGGGACTCGAATACGGCGGTACTGTTTACGCCCCCTCCATCATAAATGCGGCAAACTTTTCGGATACCGCCCGGCATTGGGCCAACAGTTCCATTGCCCGGGCGGCTGCCATGGGGGTGTTGTTAGGAGAAAATGGAAGATTCTTCCCGGAAAGGCCGGTGAGCCGCGAAGAAGCTTTGACCGTACTTGTAAGGATGATAGGAGGGGAACAGCTTCCTTCCGGAAAAAGGGCTGCTGCTAACCTATCCGCATCTGACTGGGCAATGGACTACGTAAGCGCTGCCATCCAGATGGGCTTTGTAGAACGGAGCGAGATTGCGCTGGACTTTAAAAAGAGTTCTGCCCGGCAGGAGGTATTTACGTGGGTGGCGAAAGCCATGAAAATAAAGCCTACTTCTTACACCGGTGCGGCGCTTTTTTTTAAAGATTACGGAGATATCGAAAAAGATAGACTGCCGTACATTATAGCCCTTGCCCAAAAGGGGATAACGGCGGGGTGGAACGGCAGGTTTTACCCGAACAGGACCATGACCCGAGGGGAGTTGGCCGCTCTTGTCGACAAAATAAAGGGTGATCCCGTTTTCGGCTTATCGGTCAAGCGGGGATGGATAATTTCGGTATATGAAAACGCTTCGGATGTGGTTTACGAAGTTAAGACCGAGGACGGACCGATATACGAGCTTAAGGTTATCCGGGGGAAGACCGACTTTCCGGTAATAAGAGATGGAAAAATCTACGGTTCTAGGGCATTGTCTCGCGGGGATTACGCTGCGGTTTTCCTGAAGGGAAGCCAGGTGGTTTTTGCCGAAGTTGCGGGTTACGTAAATCAAAGGATTTCCGGAGAATTGATTGATATAAAAGGCGGGTTTGTTTACATAAAGGATGGAAGGGGCAGTGTTTTTTCTTTTAAACTCCCCGAATATCCTGAAGTGTACGTGTACGGTAAAAAAGGGAATATATACGACCTCTTGCCCGGAGTGGAAGTTACGGCATTTGCGACAAACGGCACCCTTTCCCGCATAGAAGTGACCGCGGTTGAAGGTGGTGCTTTAGCATATTCCTTCCGCTATCCCCTGGAGGGCACGGTAAAGCAAACCCAAAAAAGCGACGAAGGGCTTGAAGTCACCGTAAGACTTCCGAGCGGTGGGGATGAGACGCTGATGTTCCCGGAAGACGTTTCCGTGATAAAAAACGGGAAAAGTGCGGACCTTGCGGATATAAGACCTGGAAATAAAATCATGGTATATTTTGACGCAGCAGGTTACGGAAGCCCTGTAAGGGTTGAGCTGTCTACAAGCGGTACGGTAGATGGAATAATAAAAGGGACCTTGATGGGTGGAATACCGGGAGAATCCCTGGTTCTTTCCAATATAAAGGAATTTTACTTCGGGATATTCCGCGAAAAGGAAAATCTGGCAAGGCTGAGGATTACCGAGGATACGAAGATATACGGCCCATGGGGGGAAATAGGGTCCGAAGAATTAATATCTAACTACAAGGGCAAGGAACTTTACGTTGCTTTGAACGGGGAATACGGGGAGAAAAGAGCCTTGAAGGTGGTCGTGAAAACCGGAAGAGAATACGGGGAAAACGGCTTTATAAAAGATGCAAGATGGTCTACCGGAGAGATGGCGGTGGGGGACCTGGAAACCCTTTTTGACGAGAGCGCGATAGCAGTTCTTGGGGGCGCGCTGGTAAGCCCGGATTTCCTGGAAGATGAAAAAGGAACTTTCCTAGTGGTTAACAAAAACGCCTCGGGTTCTAAAGCTGCAATTATTTACCAACCGGAATTTTACGAAAGCACCCTGAAGATATTGAAGGGACAAATTTATGAAATAAAACGGGACAGTATTGCCATTAGATTTAGAAGCGAGCTAGAAGAAAGCCTGTGGTCTTCGGAGACGAGCAAAAGTTCGGACTTTGAGCTTTACGACGATGCGGTCATCGTGGATGCTACTGCTGATATCCCCAAAAAAATGTCAAAAAAGGAACTCTTGATGGATAGGTACGAGGAAAATTATTACTATAAGAATGCCTACGTGATACTAAAGGATGACAAGGTGCTTGCTATGGTAATAAAAAACGGCGGGCGAAGCGATGACACCGTAAGCCTCGGAACTTTAAAAGGAGTATCCGGCAATCAAATTACCCTTTCTGACATGCTGGATTACAATCAATTTAACGAAAGATGGAATTTAAATTTGGATACACTTGAAATTCACGTTGGCGGTGCCGTTATAATGAGGGGGAAGGAATTCATTGAAGCGGATGACTTGGAGTCCGGAGATTTCCTCTACGTAATAAGGGAAAATAACGTTTGCCTTTTAGCTTTTGCTTTCTAAAAAAAGGCGGGATGTGATACTTTTGAAGAAGTTTTTTATGATTCAAATTGCAATAATCGTTTTCGCATTGCTTTTTGCAAACGCCGCTTTTGCTCTGGCGTATTATTACCCTGAAAGCTACGAGGGGGGCGTAAAGGGCGATTCGGAGTACCAGGAGATGCTCTTCATTACGGGAGAGCCCGTCCTTTTAAAAGGGACCGTTAGGGTTTCCTTGGGCAGGCTGAGGGATGGGAAAAGGCAGGATAGGATAACCTATAGTCTCTTTAGCGATGATAAAAGCGTGAACCTTTCCCGCAGCATAACCCTTTCCGTGACGATGGAAGGACAAAAGGAAAAAAGTCAAATCAAAACCACCTGCGAGGTAATCCGTGCGAGCGAAACGGTGAGCGTAAAAAAGGAAAATGGTGCATCGGAAAGGTACACCCTGAAGAGTTATAGCCTTACGGCTTCTACCATTACCGATATATCGGCTGCGGTAGATTATTCCGCTACGATAATAAGGGGAAGTAAGGTATACGAGGTAAATAACGGCCAGGGGACCGTTACCGTCGAAATCAGCGGAAAGGGTGTGGGCTACGACAGCGCCTGGGGTGCCACGGAAAGTAGGCAAATTCAGCTTTTAATATCATCTCGGCGAAAAGCCGACTTAAAAAAGGGAACGGAAGCTTTCAGCTGGAAGGGTAGCGTCGAGGAGGAGCTGTCCCTGAGCAGGACCCGGGATATCTCATACGTTGAAAACCAGCCCACCCGCATAAGTTTTAAAGGGGCGTACGCTGAAATAAAGAAGGAAGAATCGATAGCCAGTTATAGTTACGACCTTCCCCGCTTCGATGAGAACGGGATGCCCGAAGACAAAAGGAATCGCGGGAGCAAAGTTATAAGCCTTTCGCTTACTCCGAAAAGCGAAATGGCCTACATCCCCAAAGTTGCCGACCTTGCCGGCCACTGGGCCCGTTCGGATGCGGAAAAGCTTCTGGCACTCGGGATCATAAGGCAGGAGGGAAGTTATTTTTGGCCCAAAATTCCGGCCAAGAGGCTGGAATTTGCCCTGGCGATGGGAAGGCTTACGGATGCCGCTGCCCGTGCCGAAAGATGGGCGGAGCTTTTCGAAAACACGAGCACAAGGAAGTCTAGGAAAACTGTTCAAAGTTCCCTGCCTTTTGATGACCTTGTGCTTTCGGAAGAAGATGCGGCATACGTGCTGGCCCTTTCCGAGATGGGGGTGATGGAAGGCACCACACCACGCCGGTTTTCTCCCAATGAGAACCTTACCAGGGCACAGGTGGTTACAATCATGGTAAGAGCTCTGGGGCTTGAAAAAAATATCCCGCGGATGTACCGCCTGGGATTCAAGGATGAAGGGGAAATACCCCCCTGGGCGAAAGATGCGGTATACGTTGGAAGCAGCATAGGCCTCGTCCGGGGAGATGAGGCCGGTTACTTCCGTCCCGATGACCCCGTGACCAGGGCGGAAGCCGCAGCCTTTTTGAACCGCTTCATGACCTACCTCAAGGATGACCTGAGGCGGGATTTCCGTGACAGGTTAATGGAATTTTAGTTTTCTTTGGGAAAATGACCGGAAAATCCCCGCCTTTATGACGGGGATTTTTAGCATAACAATGAGGAATGAACTTAATTTGTGAGGCTCTGCACTGGCGGTGGAATTCTTCCGCCGCGCCGGACGAAAATCGATGAATCGAAGGAATTGACGGGCATGACCGGAGCCCTGCCGAGGAGCCCGCCGAACTCCACGAAATCCCCCGCCTTTTTGCCGGGAGCAGGGATGATGCGGACCGCTGTTGTCTTTTTGTTCACAACCCCTATTGCCATTTCATCGGCTATAATGCCCGCTATGGTTTCGGCACTGGTATCTCCGGGAATGGCTATCATGTCGAGACCCACCGAGCAGACGCAGGTCATGGCTTCCAGCTTTTCGATGGTCAGGGCTCCGTCGCTTGCCGCCCTTATCATTCCGGCGTCCTCGCTTACCGGTATAAAAGCACCGGAAAGCCCCCCTACATAAGATGCGGCCATGGCGCCGCCTTTTTTTACGGCGTCATTTAGGAGCATGAGTGCCGCCGTTGTCCCGGGTGCGCCGCAGCGCTCCAACCCCATGGCCTCAAGTATGTTGGCTATGCTGTCTCCCACAGCGGGGGTGGGGGCGAGGGAAAGGTCAATCACCCCGAAGGATGCTCCGAGCCGTCTTGCGGCTTCCCTGCCTATGAGTTCGCCGGCTCTCGTTATCTTAAAGGCCGTCCGCTTTACGGCCTCCGCAAGTTCTCCGAAATCGGCGCCTTCGCCAAGCCGCCTTATTACCGTATTGACTACGCCCGGTCCGCTAATTCCAATATTTACCGTGGTTTCGGCCTCTCCGGGTCCGTGGAATGCGCCGGCCATAAAGGGGTTGTCCTCCACCGCGTTGGCAAATACCACAAGTTTTGCACAGCCTATTCCGTCGCGGGCCGCCGTGAGTTCGGCGGTTTTTTTAATTACGTGGCCCATGGCAAGCACCGCGTCCATGTTTATCCCGGCACGGGTGGAAGCTGCGTTGACCGAAGCGCAGACCCTTTCTGTCGCTGAGAGGGCTTCGGGTATCGAATTTATCAAGTTTATGTCCCCCCTGGTGAATCCCTTCTGGACCAGGGCCGAAAAGCCGCCGATGAAGTCTATGCCAAGCTCCCTTGCAGCATTGTCCATGGCTTCGGCTATGGGAGTTAGGTCCTTTTCCCTGCAGGATTCGGCGACGATGGCGATGGGGGTTACGGATATGCGCTTATTTACTATCGGTATTCCGAATTCCGCCTCGAGTTCTTTAGCCACGGGCACCAGACTACCGGCGGTAGAGGTGAGCTTCCGGTAAATTTTTTCGGAAACTTCAAAGACGCTTTCTCCCGTGCAGTCCCTGAGGCTTATCCCCAGCGTTATCGTCCTTATGTCTAAATTTTCCGCCTGTACCATTCTTATGGTTTCTATGATTTCGTCCCTGGAAAAGCTCATCTTCATCCTCCTCATATCCTGTGCATAAAGCGAAAGACTTCTTCCCTCTGCGCGTCCACTCTTACTGAAAGGGATTTTCCTCTGTCTTCCAGAAGCTTTTTCAAATCTTCAAAACTCACCGTGCAGCCCGAAATATCCACCACCATTATCATTGTAAAAAGTCCCTCGATGGAGGTCTGGGTTATGTCGAGGATGTTGACGTTGTTTTTTGCAAGAACCTCCGAAATTCCCGCAATTATCCCCACTCTGTCCTCTCCAATCACCGAAATTACCGCTTTTTTTGCCGGCGGGGAGTTCGCTGGGAAGGGCTCCTTTAAAAGCTCGTTCCCTACGTAAATCTTGATGCCCTTGGATGCAGCAAAGATGCGGGCTTCTTTGGTAACGAGGGAACCCGGCGGAAGTTTTAAAATTTCGCTTCCGTCGTAATTTTTTATGGTATCCAAGGTAACGAGAATCTCCATGACGTTGAAGCACCCCTTATGAAAATGGTTTATATAATTCTAAAGTATAAGTATAAAAATGAAAAACATCAAGATACTCGGAAAAATTTTTATAACGGGCAGGCGGAATAAAATTGCAGCCGTAAGAGAAAATAAATATGAAAACCCGTAAAGAAGGTGGTCGGAGCTTTGGAGATTCTTAAAAATCTTGCTGAAGATTTAGTGGAAGCCTATACCCCATCTACAGTGGCAATATTTGTATTAATAGGTCTTTTCCTGTTTTTCGTGGAATCAAGGAGCATGGCCCAGAAAAAGCTGAAATCCGAAAAACTCCTGCTAAAAGCGATAGGCGTCCTGTACGCAATAGGCAGCATTGTCGTCTATCTGATAATCAGCTGAGATGATTTCGGGGGGATATTCTTTATGGGAATTTTCGACACCCTGGGCAAAAGGAAAAAAACCGAGATTTTCTTCGAAAGGGACATGACTCCGGATAAAAACAGGAAGCTTTACAAGGACATAGACGAAAATTTGAAGGTATTTAAGGAGTACCTGGCGGACTGCGACGACCTGATAATCAGGGAGTTCGTGATGGGAAATCCCGACAAAACCAAGCACAGAATGGCTATGATAAATATCGACGGGCTCGTCGACAAAAGGCTCGTGCATGAAGAAATTATGAAATCGCTGATGCTGCATGCCAGGCAGACACCCCTGGAACACAGCGTGGGAGACAAGTTTTTACAGCTGATTAAGGTAGGACTGCTCACGGTGGCGGAATTGAAAGAAACGGATAACTTCGGAGAGCTGGTGCTGGCGGTGCTCTGCGGCGATACCGCTCTCATCATTGACAAATTAGACAGGGCTTTGATTTTAAACACGAAAGGCTGGGAAAAAAGGGGAGTGGAGGAACCCCAGACCGAATCTGTGATAAGAGGGCCGAGGGACGGTTTTACGGAAACCTACAGGGTAAACGTGGCCCTTGTTCGGCGAAGGATAAAGGACCCCAATTTGAAGGTCAAGACCGTGAGGATTGGAAGGCATACCAGGACCGACGTGGGAGTGCTTTACATCAAGGGAATCGCAAACCCTTCCATCGTGGAAGAGGTCTTAAAGAGGTTAAACAAGGTGGACATAGATGGTGTGCTGGAAAGCGGGTATATAGAGCAGATGATAGAGGACAACTGGGTTTCGTTTTTCCCGCAGTTCAGGCGCACCGAAAGGCCAGACGTGGCGGCGGCGGCCCTTTTAGAGGGCAACGTGCTTATCATCTGCGACACCACACCCTTCGTCCTTATAGCCCCTACCACCCTGTTCAGTCTCTTTCATTCTTCCGAAGACTACTATGAGAGGTGGTACATCGCATCATTAATCAGGCTCCTTCGCTTTGCCGCGGCGGCACTCGCTATTGCAGCTCCCTCCTTTTACGTGGCCATGGTGGCCTACCATCCGGGCATGCTGCCAACGGACCTTGCGCTGTCCATTGGCGCGACGAGGGAAGGAGTGCCGTTTTCAACCACGGTCGAAGCCCTCATAATGATGCTTTCGCTGGAAGTTTTGAGAGAAGCGGGAATAAGGCTGCCGGGCCCCATAGGCCAGACCATAGGTATCGTTGGAGGCCTCGTCGTAGGGGAGGCAGCCGTGAGGGCGGGAATCGTTAGCCCCATAATGGTCATCCTCATAGCCATCAACGCCATATCCTCCTTTGCTGTGCCCAACTTCAGCGTGGCCATAGGCTTTCGCCTGCTTACCTTCATATTTTTGATCCTCGCGTCGGTGGCCGGGCTTTACGGCGTCATGCTCGGGTTTCTGGGGCTCACTGTCCACCTCGTGACGTTAAAGAGCTTCGGAGTCCCCTATTTGTCCCCGGTAATCTCGTTTAAATTTACCGGGTTGAGGGACCTCGTAGTGAGGGCACCGCTTCCTTCGCTAAAAGAAAGGCCGGAGTATACCGTGCCGGTGGATAAAACCAGGATGCGGGATTCCAGGGTAAAGGAAAGAGGCGGTGGTGAGGAAAATGATAATGGATGATGACCGAATATCAACCGAGCAGGCCATCGCACTGATTGTAAATGCGGCGGTAGGCGTGGGGATTTTAAGCCTTCCGAGGGTTGCGGTAAAAAGCGCGGGCCCCGACTGCTGGATCGTCGTGCTCCTGGGAGGATTAATAGCCCTCTTCGGTGCCCTGGTGGTCGGCGGGATTATAAAGCGGCTGGAGGGGAGGACTTTCGTCGATTATATTTCCTTAGTCTTCGGAAGGCCCGTGGGTCTGATACTGGGGGTTGTTTACGGGATTTACTTTACCCTGATTGCTGCGGTCGTGCTGAGGGGCTTCGCGGAGGTGATGAAGAATTTCGCCCTGGAGGAGACCCCTTTAGAATTTTTCGTCGTGACGCTGCTGGTGCTCTCGGCCTACCTCATACGGCACGGGCTCGAACCCATGGTGAGGCTGATGGTGGTAAATTTCCCCTTCTGGTTCATCCCTTCGGTGGCCATGCTTATACTCAGCCTTTATAATGCCGATTTTTCCGAACTGCTGCCGTTTTTGAGGACGCCGCCGGAAAAGCTTTTACAGGGGGCCTTGAGTTCAATGCTGAGCCTGGTGGGCTTTGAGGTGCTTTTGACGTCGGCCCAGGGCTTGAAGACGGTGAAGGACGTAAACAAAGTTATGGTGGTTTCGATGGGCATCGTGACGGCGTACTACACGTTCGTTGTGGTTACGGTGGTCGTGTCGATGGGCATTGCCGAAACTTCAAGGACCATCTGGCCCACCATGGCCGTCGTGAGGAGGATAAGCGTGCCGGGCGAGATCCTAGAGAGGATGGACGCCCTGGCGGTGGCGCTCTGGGTGATGGTGGTTTTCACGACGGTGTGCGCCTACTATTTTGCGGCCTCGATTACCTTCACCAACGTTTTCAGGGCGAGGGAGTTTAAAATATTTGACTCCATCCTTTTCCCGTGGATATATCTTGCTGCGATGCTCCCGGAGAACATCCTGGAAGTGGAGGATTGGCTGAAATTTGCCGGGAACTTTTCGATCCTAACGTGTTTTTTATTACCCATCATTATCCTTGTTGCAGGCATGGCCAGGGACAAGTGGGGGAGGAAGGGATGAAGCTGAGAAAAATCATACTGGCAGGTCTTTTGTCAATTGCGATTTTCGCCGTGTCGGGCTGCTGGGACATGGTGGACATAGACCGCAGGTTTTTCGTGGGGAACATAGGCATAGATAAAGCCGCAGTGGACGACAAACTTAAAGTTGAGTTCACGATGCCCATAGTCAGGAAAATCTCAGGCGAGGGAGGCCAGGGAGGCGGCGGCGGGGGCTCCACCATCGCCTCGGTCAGCACGGTGGCCGACTCCATCCACGCCGCCGCACGCCAGATGTCCCACCGCCTCAGCCGGCGGCTCTTTTTCGAACACACCCGGGTGATATTGATAGGAGAGGAAGCAGCGAGGGACGGGATAGAAGGGGTCGTGAATTTCCTTTCGAGGAACACCGAAATAAACCGCCGCGGGAGGATAATGGTAGTAAAAGGGAAGGCTGAAGATGCGCTCAAGGTAAAAAACGAGTACGAGACGCTTCATGCAATGTATATAGCCAACATCTTTGAGAACTGGATGTTCTGTTCTAAATTTATAGAAATCACCATCGACGATTTCATGAAGAGCGTCTACTCCACGAAGGGCAACGTCCTCCTTTCGCGGCTTACCCCCGGGAAAATGGACGTCTCGATAGGCGGTGCGGCGGTCATCAAAAATTACAAACTGGTGGGGTGGCTGGATGAAAACGAAACCCTAGGGGTAAACTTCGTCCTCGGCAAGGTGAGAGGAGGCGATTTGACCTTCAAACAGCCGGGCGAGGATTATCCAGTGGTGATGAGCATCATCCAGATTTCGACGAAAATGGAACTTGTGGAAGCGGGTACCTACCCCAAGTTTAAAATATCGCCCAGAATAGTGGCCGATATAGTTGAAACGCCTGTTGATGCAAAAATAGACGGCGATAAGCTGAAATCCCTGGAAAAGGACCTGGAAGAAAAGGTGAACCAGATAATTTTAAAAGGGGTGAAAAAGCTGCAGAAGGAATTTCAGGTGGACGTCCTGGGCTTCGGCGAATACCTCTACAAATACAGGCCCGATATCTGGGAATATTACAGGGAGGACTGGGAGAATATCTTCCCTGACGTGGAGGTTGTCGTTGACACGAAGGCCACGATACGCGGTATAGGTGCTTCCCTGTAGGGGAATAATTTAGATAGATTAAATTAGCAAGGGGGAGGACCTATGGCGGTTTTCAGGAAATTGATTACGATAGCTTTAGCTGTGGCTTTGCTTTCCATTCTCGGCGCTTTGGCAGGGGCATCGGGCATAGCGGGCCACGGCCTCGATGCGGGGAAAAATTCCGGAATGGATGTGGAGGACCTTTCATCAAAAATTATAAGGTTTCACGTGGTGGCAAGCGGAAATTCGCCCAAGGAGCAGGAGTTGAAGCTTCGGGTCCGCGATGCGGTATTGGATGCCCTGAAGGACGACCTTTCGAAAATGGAAGACATCGAGGAAACGAGAAATTATATAAAATCGCACCTGAAGAACATAGAAATGATAGCGAAAAAAGAAGTGGAAGAAAGTGGAAAGGATTACGAGGTGAAGGCCTTTTTCGGGAAGTTCCCCTTTCCGGTAAAAACCTACGGCTTCATCACCCTTCCGGCTGGCGAGTACGAGGCCTTGAGGATTATCATAGGAAAGGGGGGAGGAAAAAACTGGTGGTGCATATTATTTCCGCCGCTTTGCTTCGTGGACATCACCCACGGCATAGCCACCGAAGAGGCTAGATTAAAGCTGAGCGAGGCTTTTACGCCGGAAGATATGTCTGCAGCGAAAAATCCACTCAAAGGCCAAAAAGAACTGGAACAAAGGCAATCCCGGGACAACACCCAAGATAAAAGAAACGAACCGGCCATAGAAAAAAGACCCCAGCAGGAAAAGCGAGCCTTCGATAACTACCAAAAAAGCAAAAATGAGCCTGTTTTGGATGACGCAAAAAACCTGGAAGAAAAACCGGCGCAGCCTAACACCCGAAATGGTGCGGCCATTGTAGCCGTTGATAAAAACCCTGCAAACGAGCCCGTGGTGGTGAAATTCAGGATGATAGAGTGGCTGCACGCCGCCTGGGACAGTCTCCGGCAAAACTTTAAGGTCGCCTTAAACAATTGAAAAAATGGCCCCGGCGAAGCGAAAGCCAGGGGCTTTTTTCTCGCTTTTAAAGCCATTATACGGGCGTATAACCCCGGCATCCCCAATTAAACTAAATAGCGTTCATGTAATTCGGTTATAAAAAAATTTGTTCACTTTTGCACCGTTTCTTAACATAAATTTAACATTTTGTTCTGGTTTTTATATTGAATTTCACCGTATTCTGTGCTTTAATTAGTAATATGTTCGAGAAATGAAGGGAGGGTGAGTGTGATGAGAATCGAAGAACAGCAAGAAACGCCACTCTTTACGGCTCTCAAAAGGTACGTGGAAGACAGGACCATATCCTTCCATGTACCGGGGCACAAGGGCGGCAAAGGGATTCCCGAGTTCAGGGAATTTGTGGGAGAGAATATCTTGGCCATTGATGTCACCGCAGGTCTCCTGGGCCTTGACAACGTTTGCAACCCACTGGGAGTTATAAAAAGGGCGGAAGAGCTGGCTGCCGATGCCTTCGGAGCGGACCATGCCCACTTCCTGGTAAACGGCACCACTTCCGGCATCCAGGCCATGATACTGTCGGTGGCCGGGCCCGGAGATGAGATAATAATCCCGCGCAACGCCCACCGTTCGGTGGTAGGAGGCCTGATATTAAGCGGTGCAAGGCCGGTTTATATAAAGCCCGTTATCGACGATTACATGGGGATAGCCATGGGCATAACGCCGGAAAGCGTAAGGCGGGCCCTGGTGGAGCACCCCAACGCCAAAGCCGTTTTTGTTATCAATCCCACCTATTACGGGGTGGCTTCGAACCTGAAGGAAATCGTGGAAATCGCCCATGCCTTTGACAAGCCCGTGATAGTGGACGAGGCCCACGGGGCTCACTTCGGCTTTCATCCCGACCTTCCGCTTTCGGCGATGGAAGCCGGTGCCGACATGAGTGCCGCCAGCATCCACAAGCTCGTGGGGTCCATGACCCAGAGCTCCATACTGCTCGTAAAGGGAACCCTGGTGGACGACAAGAGGGTGAAGGCGGCAATGAACCTGACCCAGACCACCAGTCCTTCCTATCCCCTGATGGCATCCCTGGACGTTGCCCGAAAGCAGATAGCCCTGAAGGGCAGGGAGATGCTGGACAGGACCATTAAACTCTGCGAAGAGGCGAGGCGGGAGCTCAACGAGGTAGAGGGAATATACGTAATGGGCAGGGAAATAGAGGGCAGTGAAGGGTGCTATGCCTATGACCCCACAAAGCTTGCCATCAACGTTAGAGAGCTCGGACTTTCCGGCTTTGAGGTAGAAAGGATACTGAGGTACGAATACCATATCCAGGTGGAACTTTCCGACCTTTATAACGTGCTGGCTGTGGGGGCCATAGGCGACAGCGAAGAAAGCATGTCGGCATTGGTTGAGGCCATAAAAGAAATAGCGCAAAAGTACGCCAGGAAGAACGTCATCAAAATAGCGGCCAACCTCCCGGAAAATCAGGAACTGGTGGTTTCGCCCAGGTTTGCCTTTTACGGCGAAAAGAAGGTGATGAACCTGGAGGATTCGGAAGGCGAAATAAGCGCCGAGATGCTGATGGCGTACCCACCTGGCATTCCGATAATATGCCCCGGAGAGCGCATTACCCGTGAAGTTATAGAATACGCCAAGGCCCTTAAGGCCGAAGGCTGCCACCTGCAGGGCACCGAAGATCCCGAGGCCAATTTCATAAAGGTGCTGGCTGACAGGGAAAGCGTGGAAATAGAATATTACCGGAGGGCCGAACAGGTAGGATGAAAGAGGTCCAAAGCCCCTATGTAAAAGGGGCTTTTGATTTTTAAAAAAGATGGAAAAATTGACGGATTTTATTAACATATTTTTCGGTTTATAAATGCACCATAATAATGTGCGAAAAAATTTGAGGAGGGAGCTTGATGGCCCGACGGCGCGGCGTTATGTCGGAAGCCCTCAAGTACGAACTTGCAAAAGAACTGGGGGTGGCGGATATCGTCGCGAGAGAGGGTTGGGGAAGCGTGTCTTCCAGGGACTGCGGCAACCTGGTAAGGCTTGCCATAGAGCGCGCTGAGCGGATGCTCATGGAAGACAACGCGAAAAATAAAAAGTAGGCTCCCGAAAAGCGCACGACCAGGGTTTATAAAAACCCTGGTTTTATCTTTTCACCAAAAAAATTCATGATGAATAAGTTAAGATTATGGGGAAAACCGGCGGAGGTGATGAAAATTGAGATTGCCCGAGTTTGCCCCGTCAAGCAGGAAGCTACACAAAACAAGGCCGTACATGAGAGGCACCGATGTGAGGTATGTCCAGCAGTTCCTTAAGTGGTTTGGGCTTTACCACGGCAAGGTCGACGGCATATTTGGCCCCGAAACGGAAAACGCCGTAAAGCGGTTTCAAAGTTTTATAAAAATTAAACCGGCCGGCGTCGCGGACGAAAAGTTATTCGAGATTCTGCAAAAAATGATAAAGGGAGGTGCGGGAGAATGGGTGACGCTTAAGAAGGATTTTTACCATTCCGCTTATTCTCCGGTGCTTTTATCCGGAGACCTTGAGGCTACAAAACTCCTTAAGGTAAAAGAGCCTGTGGCATTGGTGGCAAAGAGGAACGTAGTTTTTACTGCGGATGAAAGCTATATCGGAGCCTTCGACCTTAAAAGCGGGAAATTTATGTGGAAAAGCGAAAAAATAACTCCTTTTTCCATCAGCCTTGCTTCGGATAGGGTTTTGGTCTCGGCTTCAGACCTTGTGGCGGTGGATGCCCTTTCCGGGAAAACCTCATTTAAAGTAGATGGGGATGTTTTTGATGCGCCCGCTGTAGCGCACGGGGGCGTCATATACGCCTCATCCAGGAGCGGCGCGGTATATGCCCTGAACCACAGGGGAGAAATGCTGTGGCGCTTCGGGACGAGAACCAATCACATCACCCCTTTGGCCTGCGCCCTGGGATTTTTGTATTTCGGCTCCATTTCCTACGTTTGCTGCTTGGATGAAAAAGGTACAATTTACTGGAAGACCAGGCTTCCCGGCCTTATAAAAGAACCTCTTTCGGTTTACGAAAACAAAGTGTTTGCGGTAAGCGGCGAGGGGAGCATCTTCACTCTGGATGCGATAAAAGGGAAGATGATTTGGAAGAGAAATTTTGGAGAGGCAATCCTTGCCCCCTGCTTTTTGGGAGAAAGCGTCATCATCGTTACCACTGGCGGAAAAGTCATCTCCCTCGATACCGAAGACGGGAGGGTAAACTGGCAGGAGGATGTAAACGCGACTCCCGCTACCCCGCCCCTGGCGTGCGCCGATGCGATATTCATAGGGACCGATGCCGGCCTTGTGGTGCTAAAGCCGAACGGGGTAAAAATAAAAACCTATTTTGAGGGAAAGAGGATAAGCCATGTCATCCAGGCAAGACTGGGACTAATCGTGGCTGCGGAAGGCTTTTTATGGGAGCTTTCGCCGCTGGAATTAAAGTAAAAATTGGTGTAAACTAAATACTAAATTATTACTTTCAGCGGCAGGGGGTAAATCGGATATGGAAATAAGGGAAAAACCAATAGGAATATTCGACTCCGGTATCGGAGGACTTACCGTGGCAAAAGAAATAATGAATTTGATGCCTCATGAAAATATCGTTTATTTCGGCGACACGGCAAGGGTACCCTACGGTTCTAAATCGAAAGAGCTTATAACCAGGTTTGCCAGAGAGGCAGCGAGTTTCCTCATGAAGCAGGATGTAAAAATGATAGTGATTGCCTGCAACACCGTAAGCGCCACGTGCCTCGAAGAACTTCGGGAAATGCTTCCCGTCCCGGTGGTGGGGGTTATAGAACCCGGTGCCAGGGCCGCAGTAAAAGCCACGAAAAACGGCATGATAGGAGTCATAGGCACCGAGCGCACCGTAAAGAGCGGGGCGTACGAAAAGGCCATACGAATGCTAAGCGGAACCGTAAAAATTTTTTCCAAGGCCTGTCCCCTTTTCGTGCCCTTGGTAGAAGAAGGTTGGCTTGACAACAATGTGGCGTATTTTGCGGCAAAGGTCTACCTCGAACCGCTAAAAGAAGAGGGAATCGACACGCTGGTATTAGGCTGCACCCATTATCCCCTTTTGAAACCGATGTTAAAAAGGATTATGGGCGATGGCGTTGTCTTGGTGGATTCGGCAAGAGAAACGGCGGCTGAAGTTGCGCAGATACTTTCCGAAAGGTCGCTTAAAAGGACCGGTACCGGACCTTCTTGTTACCGGTTTTTCGTAAGCGACAATCCAGAAAAGTTCATCGAGGTGGGGGAGAGATTTCTACAGCGCTCTATTGACCTCATAAGCGTTGTAAATCCCGAACTTCGGTAGGTTATTTCTATTTTCCAAAAAATCGAAATACTGCTTAAAAATATTTCCCCCTGAGAAAAATTCGGGTATAATAATATTTGGTAATTAAAAAAGATGGGGGGAAGCTATTATGGGTTTTAGGTCCTGGTACGGCAGGATAAGCCTTGCCAACAAGATTCTCATCGCTATGGTCCTTGGTGCAATCATAGGTTATATAGTGGGACCGGGTATTACTGTATTGGACCCGATAGGGACTATCTTTTTGAGGCTCCTCAAAATGGTCATCCTGCCTTTGGTGTTCTTTTCGATTGCTTCTGGAGCCTCCAGCGTAGTTGACCTTTCACGCCTTAAGAAAATAGGCGGCATATTTTTGGTGTATTGGATTCTTTCTTCGTTAGCTGCAGCCACCATAGGCCTCTTTTGGGCATCCGTTATAAAGCCCGGGGTTGGCGTTAAGCTGGCAGAAAAGGCTGCGGAAAAGGCGGGTCAGGTAAATCTTTTGGAGTCCTTCATTAACTGGATTCCGGACAATGTGGCGGCGGCTTTTGCCAACTTTAACATGATTCAGGTAATAGTTTTTTCCGTATTTAGCGGCCTTACGGCAGCGGCTCTTGGCGAAACGGAAGCGGGCAAGTTCCTCAGGAACCTTTTTAAATCTGGCGATGAATTAATGATGAAGATGGTGGGCTACATAATGGAATTTGCGCCTTTCGGCGTATTCGCCCTCATGGCCAACATAACCGGGACGGCTGGAACCATTGTCATAGGCGCTCTGGCTAAAATGCTGGTGACCCAGTATGTGGCTTACGCTACGATACTGCTTTTGGTGTACCCCGTTTTCCTCGCGGTTTTCGCTAAGGTAAATCCGGTGCAGCACTTCAAAAACATCTTTCCGGCCATGGTAGTAGCTTTTTCCACCTGCTCTTCCAGTGCCACGCTCCCGGTTACCATGGAATCAGTCAAAAAGCGGGCAGGGGTGCCCGAGGATATAGTGAATCTCATAGCACCGCCTGCAGCAACCATTAACATGCACGCGGTAGCTGCGGAAATGCCGATTTACGCGCTTTTTGCAGCCCAAATTTTCGGAGTGGAACTTTCGCCGTCTTCGCTCGTCTCGATAATCGTTCTCGGAGTGGTGATGGCGGCTGGCGTTGCGGGAGTTCCCGGTGGAGCCATAATGATGGCCTCGGTCCTCATGAATATTATGGGACTTCCCATGACCATAATTCCGTGGATAGCGGGCATATACAGGCTGATAGATATGCCGAACACCATGCTCAACGTAACGGGAGATACCGTGGGTATGGTTACGGTAGCGAGCCTGATGGGAGAGCTGGACAGAAAGACATTTGAAGAAAGCAAGAAGTGATTAAGCAGTAAGTTTGGAGGTTAGGATTAAAGGAGAGAGGAATATGAAAGAGAGTAGAAAAAGGATAGCCTTCCTTGCCACCGGAGGTACGATAGCATCCGTGCCCGGCCCTGAAGGCTTGAGGCCCGCATTTACGGAAAGGGAGATGCTTGCTCTTTTACCGGAACTTTCGGACATCGCTCAAATAGAGGGAAGGCTTGTGATGAACATAGACAGCTCCAACATGCAGCCCGAAGACTGGGTGACCATCGCCCGGACGGTGAACGAAGCTCTTTTTGATTGTGACGGCGTGGTGGTGTCCCACGGCACCGACACCATGGCCTATACTGCAGCGGCCCTTACTTACATGCTTATGTACCTGAAAAAGCCGGTGGTGCTGACCGGTGCCCAAAAATCCATCGGCGAGGAAAAAAGCGACGCCAGAAGAAATTTGGTCGACAGCTTCCGGGTGGCCGCTTCTGGCAGGTCCGGGGTTTTCGTGGTATTTGACGGAAAGGTTATTTTCGGCGACAGGGCGAGCAAGATGAAAACCTCGAGCTTTGATGCTTTCTGGAGCGTAAACGCTCCTTATGCCGGAAAGGTGTGCGAAGGGGCCGTCGGATGGGATGAGGAGGCCTTGAAGGCCGAAGGGGGGCGGATTGCAAAAGTTTGGAACCTTATCGCCGAAAGAGGAGGAATAAACCCGGAGGAAAAAGAAGCTCGCCCCGCCGCTCTTTACGACAGGCTCGACCCCGGGGTGCTCCTCATCAAACTCTACCCGGGCATCGAGCCAGAAGTGCTGCTTTTTGCCAAAGAAAAGGGTTACCATTCGGTGCTGATAGAAAGTTTCGGGGCGGGGGGCGTGACGTTCCGTCCGCCGCGGAACCTCCTTCCGGCCATCAGGGAACTTGTGGAGTCGGGAATAACGGTGGCGGTCACCACCCAGGTGCCCTTCGAAGGGGTGGACCTGACTCTCTACGAGGTCGGAGTTAAGGCCCTGGAAGCCGGAGTCGTCTCTATGGGTGCGGACACCAGAGAAGCAGCCCTGGCAAAATTGATGTTAAAATGCGTTTAAGTGTGAAACGAAATCTTTCAACACTTCCTCCATCGGGTCGACGACGGCTACATCGAGCTTTTCTTCGAGTATTTTTTTCAAATAAGGAAAATGCGTGCAGCCGAGCACCAGTCCCTCGGCTCCGAAACTTCTTGGTAAGAAATTGGCAAGGCCGAACTTCTCTAAGATGTCTTCCGGCGGCATTAAATTTTCGATGGCATTTACCACCGGGAGGAGGGTAACTCCGATGACCCGGATGTATGGGTTGCTCTCGTATAGAATCTGTTCTATGACCTTGAGGGACTGGGCGTTTGCGGCCCAGACGATAAGACGGCTGTATCTTAATGCCAGGTTGCAGTATGCTTGAAGCGGTGTTAAGATATTGGAAGAAGGATATTTGTTTTCTACGAGCTTAAAGTCTATGGCTGCCGAAAGGGAATTGCAGTATATCATAATGCTTTTTATGTTCTTTTTATGGAACTCGTCGATAATGGCGATGACTTTTTGAGTAAGGGTATCGGCTTTTTGGTACTGCAGCATGTTTTGTTCTTCGGGGCTTGATGCGGCAGGAATTCCCACCGCATCAAACCCCATGCTTTTTATGAAATCCACGCCCATCTTTGTATCTACGGGAGTGCCGGCGATGACGCCGAAGGTTGCCGCGGGTTTTGCCATAATATCACTCCGCTTCAAAAAGCAGGCACTACCGCGCCCTGATATTTCTCTTCAATGAACTTTTTGACTTCGGGGGTGTTTAAGGCTTCGGCGAGCTTTTTGAGCTCCGGCCTCGATTCATCGCCCTTTCGGACCACCAGGACGTTTACATAGGGCGAATTGGCATCTTCAATGATGAGCGCGTCCTTTGTGGGAACGAGCCCTGCCTCCAGAGCATAGTTGGTGTTGATTACCGCCAGGTCCACGTCCGGCAGTACCCTGGGAAGGGTCGCGGCCTCAAGTTCGGTTATTTTTAGCTTTTTCGGATTTTCCACGATGTCACCGACCGTGGCTTTTATGCCGGCATCAGGCTTTAATTTAATGAGTCCCGCTGTCTGCAGGAGCAGGAGAGCCCTTCCGGCGTTGGTCGGGTCGTTGGGGATGGCAACGGTGGCTCCTTCCTTCAGTTCGCCGAGATTTTTAATCTTTTGGGAATAGGCCCCCATGGGCTCGATGTGGACTTTCGCGATGTAGGTCAAATCCAGGTTGTGTTCCTTTGAAAACTCCTCAAGGTACGGAATGTGCTGGAAATAGTTGGCGTCGAGTTCCTTTTCCGCCAGCTTCAAATTGGGCTGAACATAGTCGGTAAATTCCACAATTTCTAGATTAATCCCCTCTTTTTCCAGAATCGGCTTTACAACTTCCAGAATTTCGGCGTGGGGCACCGGAGAAGCTCCAACCTTTATCGTCACTTTTTCATTTTGCACCTGATTTGCGCTATTTTCGCCGGCAGATTGATTTTGCCCGCATCCCGAAAGCAGGAATGCAAGGATGCTGAGTGTTAAAAACACCGCAAGAAATTTTTTCATTCAAGGTCCCTCCTTAATGCAAAAATTTTTGATTGAGAATGCTATAAAGTTGTATTTGTTGTTTTTAAGGGCTGGTCTTAAGAAATCAAAGATTAACGGTTTTTAGAAAGGTATTTTACCACCAAATCTCCAAGGACCTGGATGAGCTGCACCATTACCACGAGTATTGCAACGGTATAGAGCATGATGTCGAGCATGAAGCGCTGGTATCCGTAACGCACCGCCAGGTCTCCCAGTCCACCACCTCCTATCACGCCGGCCATGGCGGAATACCCCACCAGGTTTATGGCGGTTATGGTTATTCCAGCGGCGATTGAAGGCAGGGCCTCCGGGATTAAAACTTTTGTGATGACCTGAAAGGGAGATGCTCCCATGGCCTGTGCTGCCTCAATGACGCCGCGGTCTACCTCGCGAAGCGCCGTTTCGGTGAGTCTTCCCACGAACGGAATTGCTGCCACCGAGAGGGGTACTATGGCGGCCGTGGTGCCTATGGATTTGCCTACGAGCCACCGAGTAAAGGGGATGAGCATTATCAGCAAAATGACGAATGGAATGGAGCGGAAAATGTTCACGAGAGTCCCCATTATTTTGTTAAGGAGGCTGTTTTGCAAAATTTTTCCTTTATCGGTGGAATAGAGCAGGACGCCGAGAGGTATTCCGAAAAAACATGCTATGAGCACCGATACTGCCACCATGTAGACGGTCTCCGTGGTAGCATTGAAAAGCAGCTTTAGAGTTTCAGTCAATTTCTACCACCTCCACGTCAAGGCCTATATCCCTCAGATATGAGAAGGCGCTGTCGGCCGTCCCGTTTTTTCCTTCGAGCTGCACCACCAGGGTTCCGAAGGGCATGCCCTGGATGTGGTCTATGTTTCCGTACAAAATATTGGCGTTCACGTCGAATTTTTTGACAACCTCCGAGAGAATGGGCTTGGCGGTAATTTCGCCGAAAAATCCTATTTTGACCACGCGACCCTCCGCGAGGTTGCCGTTTAAAGCCTTTATTTTTACCTTCAGTTCTTCGGGAATTTCACTAATAGATACGGATTTCAGGAAGTTGCGGGCCGTCTGAGTTTTCGGCCTCGAAAATATTTCGAAAGTCGGACCCTGCTCCACTACCCGGCTTTTTTCTATGACCGCCACTTTGTTGCATATTTGCTTTATCACGTTCATCTCGTGGGTTACAATCACCATTGTGATGCCCAGCTTTTCATTGATGTCTTTTAGAAGTTTCAAAATTGAAAGGGTGGTTTCCGGGTCCAGGGCCGAGGTCGCTTCGTCGCAGAGCAGCACCTTCGGGTCGCAGGCCAGGGCTCGAGCAATGCCGACTCTCTGCTTCTGTCCTCCCGAAAGCTGTGAAGGGAAGGACTTTGCCTTGTCGGTAAGCCCTACCAGTTCAAGGAGTTCATCCACCTTTTCGTCTATGGTTTTTCTATCAAAACCGGCGATTTCCAGCGGAAAGGCCACATTCCCCCGAACGGTTCGGGAGGAAAGCAGGTTAAAGTGCTGGAATATCATGCCGATTTTCTTTCGCATTTCCTTCAACTCTCTGGGAGAAAGTCCGGTCATCTCCACACCGTCGATTTCGATGGAGCCGGACGTGGGCTTTTCCAGCAAATTGATGCACCGAAGCAGGGTGCTTTTTCCTGCGCCGCTGAGGCCTATTATTCCGAAAATGTCGCCCCTTTCGATGTCGAGATTTATGCCGTCTAACGCTTTGACGGTTCCTGAAGCCGAAGTGTAGACCTTTGTGAGATTCCTTATGCGGATCAATTAAATCCCTCCCCTCCCAAAAATGCAACAAAAAACCCCCTTCTGACAGCGAGAAGAGGGTTAAAAAACCTCTTATCTGCCAGAACGTAACGTTCTGCTGGAATTAGCACCGCTGCAACTGCCCTTGCAGTTGCCGGTTGCCGGGTTTCATCGGGCCAGTCCCTCCACCTGCTCTCGATAAGAGTTTTTCTTATTCAATTTTGTTGATATAAATATTAGCATTCCTTTCGGATTATGTCAATTATTTTTTTTATGCCCAAATATAGCGCTAAATTAAACCCTTTTCCTTGAGGAACTCTTCGGCTACCTGGGAAGGTTCTTTTCCTTCGCCGTCCACCCGGTAGTTGAGCTGCTGCATCTCTTCGTCGGAAATTTGGCCCGCGAGCTTATTGAGCACCTCTTTAAGCTGCGGATATTTTTCAAGCACGTCCTGCCTTATGAGCACTGCGGCGTGATAGGGCGGAAAAAAGTGCTTGTCGTCCTCAAGGATTTTAAGATTGTAGCGCACCAGAAGACCGTCGGTAGCAAAGGCGTCGATTACCTGGACTTCATTGTTGGCTATAGCCTGATATCTTAGTCCCACATCCATGGACTTGGTATCCTTAAAGTTAAAACCATATACTTTCTTCAAGCCCGGGTATCCATCGGGCCTTTCGAGAAATTCCATAGTAGCGCCCAATATAAGACTGTCGCTTATTTTCGCCAGGTCCGAGAAGGTTTGAAGGCCATGCTCTTGGGCAAACTCCTTTTTTACGGCGAGAGTATAGGTGTTGTTGAATCCCAGGGGTTTCAACCACACCAAGTTCCAGCGCTTTTTGAATTCTTCCGAGACTATCCTGTAGGCTTCGTCGGGGTCTGTGATGGATTCCATGCCGAGCAGGTTCACAAGGCCCGTGCCGGTGTATTCCACGTAGGTGTCGATACCCCCGTTTTTTCCTCCGCGCTTTAAGGCCTCAAAGCACACGCTGGTACCTCCGAGCCCCGTTTTTAGTTCCACGTTCAGGTTGGTATGGGCCTTTATCATCTCCGCCACTATGTTGGCCATTATAACCTGTTCGGTAAAGTTTTTAGAGCCAATCACTATGGTGTCCTGAGCCTTCTTTTCTCCCAGACTGCATCCTGCTGCTATAGTCAGGACCAAAAGCGATGAAAGAAAAATCGCGAGTTTCTTTTTCAACCTAAACTCCTCCTTTACAATTTTATTCCTTTCGGCATTACCTTCCTTTCCAGGAAGAAGAAGACCCTATCTATTAAAAGGGCCAGTATCATAGCCGGTACAGCACCCGCCAAAATTAGCTTGGTGTTTACCATGGATATCCCGCGGTATATGAGCTGTCCCAGACCTCCCGCGCCTATGAGGGCAGCCAGGGTAGTATACCCCACGGCCATTACCGCCGCAATTCGGATTCCTGCCATGATTACGGGGAGGGCAAGAGGTATCCTCACCATAGTCATCAGCTGGAATTCGGTCATCCCCATGCCGATGCCCGCTTCAATTATGGCCCTGTCTATGCTGGTAAGGCCGGTGTAGGTGTTTTTTATAATTGGAAGCAGTGCATAAACTATTACCATTACAATTGAGGGAGTGGAGCCGATTCCCAAAAGAGGCACCATAAAACCCATGAGGGCAAGGCTGGGCATGGCCTGGACGGCGTTGGCCACCCCCAGGATAAAAGGCGACATTCCGGGAATCATAGTCATGATTATTCCCATGGGAACACCTATGGATATGGCGATGAGAATTGCCATGAAGGAAAGCTGCAGGTGCTGGCCGGAAAAAAGCAGGATGTCGTCCATGCGCTGCACAATGAAATTTATATATTCGCTTACCATCCGAATCACCCTTTTTTATTATTCTAAGCTTTCCCCCAGCAGATTCACCAGAGTGCTGCGGGTAACCAGCCCTTTTAAAATGTTGTTCTCGTCCACTACTGGCACGTATCCAATCCTCTTTTGCGACATGAGTTTTAAAACGTCTAGAACCGAATCCTCGGGCCTTACCGTAAAAAGATTTCTGGTATAGATTTCTTCCAACTTCCTGGCTTTATCCTTATTCTGCCGTATGTTTTCCGCCGTCACTATTCCCAAAAGGCGGTTTTCATTGTCTACCACCAGGACGCTGTCCACGCCGCTTTCGGTCATAATTTCAACAGCCTGGGTTAAAGTCCTTGACGGCAGGGCTTTTACGGGATTGGTTATCATGACATCCTTTACTGACATAAGTTCCGGCTGCTTCCATAGACGTTTCTTTCCGATGAGATTTTCCACGAATTCGTTGGCGGGGTTTTTAAGGATTTCTTCAGGAGTATCGAACTGGACGACCTTCCCTTCCTTCATGATGCATATACGGTCCGCCAGCTTTAAAGCTTCGTCGATGTCGTGCGTTACGAACACGATGGTCTTTTTTAGCTTTTCTTGGAGTTCGTAAAGTTCGTCCTGTAACTGGGTCCGAGCTATTGGATCGATGGCGCTAAAGGGTTCATCCATAAGGATTATTTCTGGGTCTGCTGCCAAGGCCCTTGCGACGCCTACCCGCTGCCTTTGACCGCCGGAGAGTTCCAAAGGAAATCTGTTGATGAACTGTTCGGGCGGCATACCCACCAGCATCAAAAGTTCCTCAACCCTCTTTAGCCTTTTTTCCCTGGGCCATTTTTTTAAAAGCGGCACCAGCTCTATGTTCTGCCTTACCGTCATGTGGGGAAAAAGGCCTATCTGCTGGATTACATAACCGATATTGCGGCGAAGTTCTATTGGGTCTTTTTTGGATATATCCTCACCGTCTATAAAAATTGTTCCCGATGATGGTTCGACGAGTCTGTTTATCATTTTCAGGCAGGTGGTCTTGCCGCATCCGCTCGGGCCTATGAGAACCACGAATTCGCCGTCATTTATCTCGAGATTTACCCCACTTATGACTTCGGTTTCTCCGTATTTCTTGGTAATGTTATCGAACTTTATCAAGACCGTCACCCCCCTTTTTGCAAGTGACAACTTAGATTATATCATTAGAGTTGTCATTTTGGCAAATTTTATTTTTACTGACTGTTTATGAAGGCCTCGCACCTTGCGAGGATGTCCTCCTTTCCCACCAGCACCAAAAAGTCTCCTGCCATTATTCTGAAATGGGGTCCTGGCGAAAGAAAAAGTTCTTCCTCTCTTCTCACCGCTATGACGGTGGCGCCGGTATTTTCCCAGAACTTTAGCTCAGATATAGTTTTCCCCACTGCAGAGCTTTTTTCATTCACCCGAATTTCCACAGGGTTGAAGGCATTTATATTTCTCAGGCGGTTGGCGTATTCTATTATTTTCATCAAAATGGATTCCAGCCTTTCGTCCAACAGTCTTCTTGCGTTAAGAATTTCTGCCAGTTCGTTCCTCAAAGATTCGAGGGTATGTTTTTCGTTGAAACGGGCGACGTAACTGTAGGCGGCCTGCCTTGATGTTACGATAATACCCCTTCCGTGTTCCGCGTGAACTACTCCCATGTCTTCCAATAAAGAAATTGCCCTTCTTACTGTTTCGGGGGAGACGTTATAAAGCCCGGCCAGGTTGGACCTACCGTACAATTTTTCTCCTTCCTGAAATTCTCCCTGAACTATTCTCCTTGCTATATCGAGGGCTATGTACTCGTATTTAGGTCTTGCAAATTCACTCATATTCGAAATACCTCCAGTTTTTTGCTAAATTATTGAAACTTGTACTATTATAGACCGTAAAAAAGCGGCGAAGCAAGGTGAAATAGACAGCATATTAAAGGAGCGCAGTAAAAAATGGCAGGTTCCAAGGCGCCCATATGGACTGGATTGGAGCGGATACCAACGGATGGGGATTTTAGCCCTACCCAAAATTTTTACCCAAGTTTGTTAAAAATTTAACTTGAAACGGCGCGATATATATG
This sequence comes from Tepidanaerobacteraceae bacterium, assembly GCA_030446005.1. Classification (GTDB taxonomy): domain Bacteria; phylum Bacillota; class Thermosediminibacteria; order Thermosediminibacterales; family Thermosediminibacteraceae; genus Fervidicola. Next base: position 32,297 of record JASUSP010000012.1, read on the forward strand.
GTAAAATAGTGTTACGAAATATGAAAAAAGTAGCACCTAAATAGCATGAAAGGGATGCTTTTATGGAACTTTTGCCCATTGGAAAGATTCACAGCCCATACCGAACGGTGAAGGAAGCACCGCGCCAGGGGCGTCCATAAGACCAGAACGCCCTTTGGACCGGAAATCCGGAGAGTTTTTGCCTGCCGATCTCCAGCACGGCCTAATCTAATTTGGTTTATAAAAAAACAAAAAGGATGAGACGAAATGGAAAGAAAAATATCAAAAGGAGCCGTGTTAACCGCTTTAATATTAGCCTTATTGGTATTAATTTCAGGTTGCGGTACGAATATGCCGGGAGGGAAGAGCACGGAAGCAGAAAAAGAAAAAATAGTCATCACGGATATGGCCGGAAGAGAACTTAAGGTTCCCGTTCCGGCAAATAAGGTGGTGGCAATAGGACCCGGTGCTTTGAGGCTCGTGATATACGCCGGCGGGGCAGGTAAGGTGGTGGGCGTAGAAAACATTGAAAAAAGACAGCCTACGGGAAGACCATACATCTTGGCGTATCCTGAACTAAAAGAATTGCCTTCAATAGGTGAGGGAGGACCTAACTCCGCACCTGATGCGGAGGCAATCCTTTCGGCAAACCCCGACGTGATTTTTGCGGCAAACCTTTCGGATAAGGCACAGGTGGAGGAATTGCAGCAAAAGACTGGGATTCCCGTAGTGGTCTTGAGTTACGGTAACCTTACGGTTTTCAGCGAAGAACTATACAAATCGATAGAGCTTGTGGGAAAGGTCATCGGAACTGAAAAGAGGGCACAGGAAGTTATCGAATTTTTGAAGGACTGTCAAAAAGACCTTAATGAAAGAACCCGGGATATCCCCGAAGAAGAAAAGCCGAAGGTTTACGTGGGAGCGCTAGGGATGAGGGGTGCCCACGGAATAGAGAGCACCCAGGCGGGATATCCTCCCTTTGAGGCGATAAATGCCAAGAATGTGGCGAACGAAATCGGAAAAACGGGCAGCGTCATGATAGACAGGGAAAAGCTCCTTTCATGGGACCCGGATATTATTTTCATAGACGAAGGGGGCCTCAAATTGGTGCTTGAGGATTACGAAAAAAATCCCGCCTTTTATCATTCACTGAAAGCGGTGAAAACGGGAGAGATATACGGCCAAATACCCTTTAATTACTATGCCACCAATGTCGATACCGCTTTGGCAAACGCGTACTACGCCGGGAAGGTAATTTTCCCGGAAAGGTTTAAGGACGTAGATCCCGCCCAAAAAGCGGACGAGATTTACCGCTTCCTTCTAGGCAAGCCGTTGTATGAAAAAATGGCGGCGGATTACGGCGGTTACAAGAAGCTCGATTTAGCAAAATCAAAATAAGTCCGGGGAGAATAATAAGATGAATGAATATACGTCGAGGAGTATAGCAGTTAGATACGTTGAGCATACAAGAAAAAAACTTTTCGTCGTTATTGTCTTCCTCCTCGCTACGCTATTGGCTTCGATATATGCCCTGAATGCAGGCGCGGAAAGGATCAACATCGAAAGTCTCATTTTGGCACTTCTAAATAAGGGGGATGTGAAGGTAAGAACCATCTTATGGAATATAAGGCTCCCCCGCGTAATGGCATCCATTTTTGCCGGTGCCGGGCTTTCGGTGGCGGGCCTTATTATACAGACCCTTTTGAGAAACCCTCTGGCTTCCCCTTACACCCTGGGGGTTTCTCAAGGGGCGGCCTTTGGCGCAGCGGCCGCCATCATCGCCGTTGGAACTGGCGTCAATTACAGCCCTTACCTGGTGACGGCCTGTGCGTTTTTGGGTGCTATAACGACATCCTTTATAGTGCTCTTTTTAGCCCGACTAAGGGGTGTGACGCCGGAAGCCATGGTCCTCGCAGGAGTTGCCCTCGGGTCCCTCTTTCAGGCGGCTACTATAATATTGCAGTATTTTGCAAACGATGTGCAGCTTGCTTCCATCGTGTTTTGGACCTTCGGAGATATGGGAAGGGCCTCCCTTTTGGACTTGAAGATAATGGCGGCCGTAACCCTTATTGCATCGGTGTATTTTACCTTGCAGCTGTGGAACTACAATACTATAGAAAGTGGAGAGGAAACTGCAAAAGGCCTCGGAGTGGAAGTCGAAAGGGTAAGATTTTGGGGGATGGTGGTCGTATCGCTGCTTGCCGCTACTATAGTTTCCTTCCTCGGAATCATCGGGTTTGTAGGCCTTGTGGGGCCGCACATCATGAGAAGACTTTTGGGGACTGACCACCGCTTTCTAATCCCGGGGTCGGGTATGGCGGGTGCTTTTTTGCTCCTCGTCTCCGACACCCTGGCGAGGACCGTCGTTTCCCCTGTGGTGCTTCCTGTGGGGGCGGTTACTTCGTTCATGGGGGCGCCGCTGTTCCTTTATCTTCTCTACAGGGGGTTCGGGAAAAGATGATCCTTTCGGTGGATGGTGTGGAATTTTCTTACGGCAGCAGGTCCGTATTGAAAAACGTGATGCTCGAGGTAAAGCCTGGAGAAGTCCTGGCGATCCTTGGAAATAACGGGGCGGGAAAATCCACGCTGCTGAAATGCTTGAATAAAATTTTAAAACCCCAGAGGGGGACGGTTCTCATAGAAGGAGAGGACCTTTATTCAATGGACCGGTGTGAAATTGCAAGGCGCGCCGGCTATGTGGCGCAGAAGCAGGATGGCATGAGGTGCACCGTTTTCGATGCGGTACTTTTGGGAAGGAGGCCTTATTTTTCCTTGCGAGCTACCCAAAGGGATTTAAAAGTTGTCGAAAACGTGCTTCGGCTTTTGGGGCTTGAGGAGTATTCGTTCAGGTATATAGACGAGCTGAGCGGCGGTGAACTGCAGAAGGTGGTGATAGCGAGGGCCCTGGCACAGGAGCCGCGGGTGCTTTTGCTGGATGAACCCACCAGCAGCTTGGATTTAAAAAACCAGTACGAGGTGTTGCAGATAATAAAAGATGCGGTAAAAGAGCAAAACATCGCTGCGGTAGTTGTAATGCACGATTTAAACTTGGCCCTAAGGTTTTCTGATAAATTCCTCCTGATGAAGAACGGCAGGGTGTTCGCTTTCGGCGGCATGGAAATTATAACTTCCGAAAACATCGCCGGGGTTTACGGAATAAGGGTGGCTTTGGAAAACATAGCCGGAATTCCCGTTGTTGTCCCGCTTTGATGAAATATTGTGAAAGAGAGGTGTGTGGTGTGGAAAACCGCTTTGAAAAAGAAGACTGGAAAAGGTGCGTGGAATTTCACGGCCACGTCTGTCCGGGCCTTGCCATAGGCTACAGAGCCTGCGAGGCTTTGATGGAAAGGCTCAAAGTAGAATTTTCCCGGGATGAGGAACTGGTGTGCGTCACGGAAAACGACGCATGCGGCGTCGATGCGGTGCAGGCGCTCACTGGGTGCACTTTCGGCAAGGGCAACCTCATATACCGTGGGACCGGCAAGATGGCCTTCAGTTTCTTCAAAAGAAACACCGGGGAGAGCATAAGGATAGTTTACAGTCCAGCGAAAAATTTCGAGGATCGCCAAAAGAAGTTAGAGTATATAATGACCGCACCTCTTGAGGAGCTCTTCCAGTTCAAAAAGCCGAATTTTCAACTGCCAGAAAGGGCTAGAATTTTCAAGACCGAAATTTGCGAGATTTGCCATGAAGGCGCTCCGGAGCACAAGATCCGCCTGATGGACGGCAAAAAGGTGTGCCTTGACTGTTTCGTGGACTACAGAAGAGAAATAATTGTATAAAAAGAGGCGACAAATCCCCCCCCTCGCTGCATATTATGAATAGTGAGGGGGCACCTTTTTGTTGCATAAACTTAAGCAAAAATATATAATAGTAGTATGCAGTGGGGCAAATAACTATTCTGACAATTTTGGGAGGGTTTTATGAAGGACGTCAAGGCTTGGATGAAGGAAAGGCTGAGGAGAATTACCGAAGATGCTCTAAGAAGAGCCATCGAAGAAGGTGCCTTAAACCTTGCTAAAATCCCGGAATTCACCATAGAGGTGCCTCAGGCCAAAGAACACGGAGATTTTGCGGCCAATGTAGCGATGCTGGCGGCAAGGGAGGCCAAAATGCCTCCCAGGAGAATCGCGGAAATAATAACGGACAGGATGGAAATCGCCGGTTCCGGCGTGGAAAAAGTGGAAGTGGCCGGGCCGGGTTTTATAAATTTTCACCTTGAGCCCACGTGGGCCAACGGCGTAATCCGGATAATCCTTGAGGAAAAAGAAAATTACGGCCGCCTGGACATCGGAAAGGGAAAGAAGGTTCAGGTGGAATTCGTCAGCGCCAACCCCACGGGGCCGATGCACATGGGGAATGCCCGGGGGGCAGCCCTGGGAGATGCCCTCGCATCGGTGCTGGAAATGGCAGGATACGACGTCACGAGGGAGTTTTACATAAACGACGCCGGAAACCAGATAGAAAATTTCGGCCTTTCCCTGGAAGCGAGGTATTTGGAGCTTTTAGGCTATGAAAGCCAGATTCCCGAAGGGGGGTATCATGGCGAGGATATAAAAGACCACATGCGGGAGCTCATCGAAAAGGAGGGCGACCGCTTCCTTTCGGTGGACCCCGCCGAAAGGAGGGCCTATTTTGTAGAGTACGCACTGAAGAAGAACATTGAGAGAATGAAGAGGGACCTGGAAAACTTCGGGGTTCGCTTCGACGTGTGGTTTTCCGAAAGGAGCCTGCACGAGAGCGGGAAGGTGGACGAGGTAATAAAGCTCTTGACAGAGCGGGGATACACCTACGAAAAGGATGGAGCTCTTTGGTTCAAGGCGACGGAGTTCGGCGTTCCGAAAGATGAAGTTTTGATAAGGCAAAACGGCATGCCGACCTATTTTGCCGCCGATATAGCCTACCACAAGGACAAATTCGACAGGGGCTTTGAATGGGTCATAGACATCTGGGGGGCCGATCACCACGGCCACGTGCCGCGGATGAAAGGTGCACTGGCGGCGCTGGGATACGACCCGGATAAGCTCACCATAATCATAATGCAGCTCGTGCGCCTTTACAGGAACGGCGAGATTGCCCGCATGTCCAAGCGCACGGGCCGGGCGGTGACGCTGGCGGACCTGGTTGAAGAGGTGGGGAAAGACGCCGCGAGGTTCTTCTTTAACCTGAGGGGGGCCGACACGCACCTGGACTTTGACCTGGACCTGGCGGTGAAGCAGTCGGAGGAAAACCCGGTGTATTACGTGCAGTACGCCCACGCCCGAATTGCCAGCATCTTAAGGCAGGCGGCACAGCAGAATGTAAAGGTGCCCGAGAAGGACGACCTTGCGCCTTCCGAAATGGAAAGGCTTCTTTCGATGCTGACTTGCGAGACCGAAATCGAGCTTGTAAAAAAACTTGCGGACTTTCCGGAAACCATAAGGGTTGCCGCCACCACCCTTTCGCCGTACCGCATTGCCAATTATACGCTTGAACTTGCCTCGGCATTTCACTCTTTTTACAACGTCTGCCGCGTGCTGACCGGCGACGAGGACCTCACTAAAGCCCGGCTGATGCTGGTAAAAGCCGTGCAGCAGGTCTTGAAAAACGCCTTTAAAATCCTGGGAATTTCAGCCCCCGAACGGATGTAATTTCTAATGCCGAAAGGTAAATCGGCTTGAAAGGCGGAATCCCGATGACCGGCAGGGAGACCGATGAAATCCTGAAAGCGCAGTTTGAACTTTTGCTTTCCCACGTGGAAGAAGGGGTCCACATAGTGGACCACCGGGGGGTGACGCTCTATTACAACAAAGCCGCATCCAGGATAGAAGGTCTTTCACCTTCGGAGGTGGTAGGCCGGCCTCTTCTGGAAGTTTTTCCTTCGCTCACCGAAGAGGAAAGCACGATATACAAGGTGCTGAAGACAGGAGAGCCGATTTACGAAAAACTGCAGACCTTCACCAATTACAAGGGGAAGAAGATAACCACCATAAACAGCACCCTGCCGGTTAAAGTGGATGGCAGGGTCGTAGGCGCCATGGAAATTTCAAGGGACGTGACTTCGGTAAAGTCTATGTCCGAACGCATAGCGGACCTAGAAGCTCTTCTTTACGGCCGGCCGGCGGTTGGAGCTGTCAAAAAAGGCTTTTTCGGGTACACCCTTGACGACATAGTGGGGGAAAGTATGGCTATCGCCGAATTGAAAAAGCTGGCCGTAAAGGTCGCGAAAAGCTCCATACCCGTGCTGGTATGGGGAGAGACCGGAACGGGTAAGGAACTTTTCGTGCAGGCGATCCACAACGAAAGCCCCAGGAAAAACGGACCCTTTATACCGCAGGACTGCGCAGCGCTTCCCGGCACGTTGCTGGAAAACGTGCTGTTCGGCACGGTGAGGGGGAGCTTTGCTGGTGCGGAAGACCGCCCCGGCCTTTTTGAGCTGGCCCATGGCGGGACGCTTTTTTTGGACGAAATAGACGCCATGCCCCATGAGCTTCAGTCAAAACTGCTCAGGGTGCTGCAGGACGGAATAATAAGGCGCGCGGGTGATACGAAAGAGCGGTTGGTGGACGTAAGGGTAATCGCCGCATGCAGCGAAGACCCGGTGGAGGCGGTGAAAAGGAAAAAACTGAGAGGGGACCTTTTTTACAGGATAAACGTGGTGACTTTTAGGATTCCGCCCCTAAGGGAGCGCCGGGAGGACATACCCCTTCTGGTGGACCACTTCATAAAAAAATTCTCGGCCGGGAAAGAAGTAAAAGTTTCACAGGAAGTGATGGACATTTTCCTGGAATATCCCTGGCCCGGCAATGTAAGGGAACTCGAGCATGCCATAGAAGGCGCGCTGGTCGTGATGGAAGGGGATGAAATAAGACCCGCCCACCTTCCGGTACAGATCAAGGCCCATTTTTCCCCTAAGAAAGGCACCATAGCTTCCTGTGACCGGCTCAATTTAAACGAAGCACTGGAAAAGGTGGAATCCGAGCTGATTAAAAAGGCCATTGAGGAATCTAAGGGCAACATCACCAAAGCGGCGAAGATGCTTGGCATCCCGAGGCAGACCCTGCAGTACAAATTGAGGAAGCTCAGGGGCGAATGATTTTACCAGGAATTAACTGAAAAGGAAATGGTCAAAATAAAAGAGTCGAGCAGGAATTTTGTGTTTTTCCAAGAATATATAATAAAGTATTGAGGTTTTTAACTTTTATGCATCGAGAAAAACGGGAAAAGACATAGATCGGCATGCTTTACTAAAGGTTTATCCAAGCCTTGAAAGAAAGGGAGGTTTTAATGTGAAGATTCGATGGTTCGGCCATGCGTGCTTCCTTCTCGAATCTCAAATAGGGACGAAAATAGTGACCGATCCTTTCGACGGAAGCGTGGGTTACAAGATACCCAAGGTGGAAGCCGATGTGGTGACCGTAAGCCACGACCATTACGACCACAACTACGTGGAGGCCGTGCAGGGGGACCCCACCATCATCAAGGCTCCGGGAGAATACAACACCTGCGGGGTCAGCATAAAAGGCATCTCTTCTTACCACGATGAGGCCAAAGGGGCGAAGAGAGGTCCCAACATAATTTTCGTCTTCGAAATGGACGGCATAAGGATTTGCCACGTAGGGGACTTGGGACACCTCCTCACCAAGCATCAGGAGGAGGAAATAAGAAAGGTCGACGTGCTTCTTTTGCCGGTAGGCGGGACGTTCACGCTGGACGCCGAAGGGGCCGTTGCGGTTATGGAGCAGCTGATGCCCAAAGTGGTAATACCCATGCATTTCAAGACGCCGGCGGTAAGCATGCCCATAGACCCCGTGGAAAAGTTTTTGGAAAAGGTGGGCGGCGGGGAGTTTCTGGAAACCAACACTCTGGAAATAACTGCGGAAGACTTAAAGCAAGAAGGAAGGAGAATTGTCGTACTGAAATACGAATAGGAGGTCAAAAGCAGTGGCGATACCCTCACCGCTGCTTTTTATTTGCGAAAAGAGATATTGACAATTGTCTTTTAAAATGTCTAGAATAAAATGTATGGCTTTTTTTATGTACGGAATTTCCTCATATACTGTAATTGACCGTACTTGAATATTTTGCTGCCATAGAAATATGGAAATCTTATCCATTGGAGAAGCAGCAAAAAAATTAGGCGTACACCCGAACAGGCTTCTGGTATAGGAAAAAAGGACTAATCAGACCTGTGCGGCTGCCCAGCGGCAAGCTAGATTGCCCGGCTTCCGGGAGCTGATAAGAGATGCCAAAGAAACACAAGAATGACAAATTTAGCATGACTGTGTGCGGAGAGTTCTTTCCGGAAGTTTACCCGGCCTTTCGTTCACAAAAATGGAGCCGTGGTGAAGAAGACCCTCTTGTGACGGAGATGCGCCTTTTTTCTGCCTGCATGCGTTGGGCCTTCAACCGGCTATTAGAGGGTGCATCCCGAGATGAAATCAAGAAGCTAGGACAAGAACTCTTCGGAATCAACTCCCGCTACGTGGACGATGCAAGGCTTAAGGCCCAGGCCGTCCTAGACTCCCAAAAAGAGCTGCTGGAGTTGGAGGTTGAGGAAACGGAAAACAAGCTACGCCGGGCGAGAAAGAAGCTCGGCACAGCCATGAAGAAGCTAGCGAAGGCAGGAGAAAAAGGCGATGCCCCAGACATTGTTGAAAAACTCCGCCTGGCAGTCAAGGGACGGAACAACCGGTTAGCATCTCTAGAGAAGAAGCTGGCCGAGCTTGAGGTTCACCGGGAGAATGGTACGATACCAAAGGTAGTCTTTGGCGGCAGAAAACTCTGGGAAAAGGTCTGCAAGGGGCGGGCCACGCAGGAAGAGTGGCGAGCATCCCGCAAAAACCGCCTCTACTCCCGGGGAGACGAGACAAAAGGCGGTAACCCTAACATTAAGGTATCCTTTGACGGGCAAGAGTTCCACTTGGCTGTCTCCATATCCCACCTTTCCGAACAGACAGGCACGGATAAACTT
>JASUSP010000073.1 GCA_030446005.1 Tepidanaerobacteraceae bacterium
GCTGAAACTCTTAGGCGTGGCACTGTTCAGTTTTCAAGGAACATCTCCTCGGCGGAATTTTATTGTAACATCTTTGCTCCTTCTTGTCAACCTTCTTCGTTTCCTTTTTTCCGCCGACAGTTTTTTATTATACATTATATGCTTTCTGCTGTCAACTTCTTTACCGATTCTCCGTGTAACTTTGCATTCCGCTGAACGCCTTTATAATATACCACATCGTCTTATCCATTTTCAAACTGCTCGTGTCATTTTTATTTGTCTTTATCGCGAAAAAATGTTAAGATAATCTCATTTTGCTCATTTTTACTATCGAGCCGACGCTTTTATGTGATTTTTCGCAAATTCATATTCTCCATTTCAGGGTAAAATCCTTCTTTGTATTTTTGTTGATTTACCCGCAAAATACACCAAAAGCCCCATCAACGGTGCGGCGGCCGAGACAATATAGACCGCAGAATATCCTGAATAACTCGCCACCATCCCGAGAATCACCGCTCCCGCTCCCACCCCTATATCGAAGGCTCCCATGACGGTGCCGTTCACCGCACCCCGCCTCTCGGACTCTATATCCTTCACCGCCATGGCAAGCAGGGTTGGCTGCAGCGCCCCGTAGCCCACACCGAAAACCGCACCGCCCAGAGAAAAAGGCAGGACCGACGAAGAAACCGCCAGCACGCCGTTGGACAATATTAGTAAAGCGAAGCTCCCGACAATAATATAATGCGGTCCATTTACATCATAGTATTTCCCAACGTTCAGGCGGGCCATTGTGATCCCAAGGGCATACGCCAGAAAAAAGGGACTCATATTGGCGATACCCCTCTCCTCTCCGCAGAGAGCTATATAAGAAATTATGCCGCTATAAGTGAAGGCTAGGAAAAACATCAAGACGGCAATACCCACGGCCCTCTTTTCAAAAAAAGCCGGTCGGGCTCCTCCTAACTTTACAAAGGGTTCCTCCTGCAATTTCAAGGTACTCCCCAAAAAAATGCCCAGAGCTGCAAAAGCAATCGATACTGCAAAAATCGGCCTGAAACCGTGAGCCGCAAGAAGGTTTAATGCTACAGCGGGAGCCCCGGCCTGTGCAAGGGTCTGGAATATTCCGAAAAAACCCCGTTGATTAAGCCTATAAACCTGGCATCCGCCCCCAGGCTCAGAGCGTACTTGGGCAGCACCGGCATCACCATGTGGGACGCCGCCCAGAACATGAAGGTGGTGATGCAAATAAGGATGAAGTTTTTTGTCCAAAGCGGCGGTTTCGAAGGCTTTTCTAAAAAGCTTTGCTGCATTTTTTGCACCTCGTAAGGTTTCTTTTTCTTAATTTTTAACTACTTCGCCATATTTTCTCTTTTTCCTTTTTCCGTGTGATTAATATTTATAGAAAAACCGCTTTTTGTACAATACAGCGCTGTCTATTGCATTATCATACACAAACCTTTTTAAAATTCAAATTGTCCTTTGATTCTGGTAAAATATAGTCAAAAAAAAGGGTGGGGACAAACCGATGGAATTTGTAATAGAAGACAGGGTGTTTGAGGTACTGCCTAACGTCTGCTTCGGCGTAGTTATCGCAAGAGGCGTAAACAACCATGGGAAAAACGAAGAGATCCTCAAACTCCTCGACGAAAGCATCGAGCTTGCGAGAAAAAAATTTGAGGGTGTCAATATAAAGGGACATCCTGACATCCTCTGTTACCGTGAAGCTTTGAGAAAACTAAATATCAACCCTAACAAGTTCCCATGCTCGGTGGAAGCCATGACATCACGGGTGTTAAAGAGCAACAATCTTCCCTCCATTAACAACGTCGTAAACCTCATCAACGCCGTATCATTAAAACGCACCCTCCCCATGGGCGCCCACGACCTTAAATGTGTGGAGGGAAACCTAAAGGTTTGCTTTTCTAAGGGAGGAGAGCCTTTTATCCCCTTCGGGCAGACAGAGGCCGAGTACGTCGAAGAAGGGGAGCTAGTATACGCCGACGACCATAAGGTAAAAACCCGGCGGTGGATTTGGCGCCAATCGGAAATAGGCAAAATAACCGAAGACAGCACTGATATTTTTATCCCCATAGACGGTTTTATAGATTACAACAAGAACGCTGTATTAAGGGCAAGAGATGAACTGGCTGAATATTTCAGGGAATTTTTCAATGTTGAACCAGAAGTTTTCTTCCTCCACGCCGGCAACCGTTCGGTGAAAATAATGTAATAAGATGCCCGGTGGTTTTTTACCGCCGGGCATTCTATTACAATCTATATCTTTCCCTTTTACAATCTATATCCTACCCTTTTTCTGCAGCAGCCTGAAGATCACCACAGCCGCCTGGTCACGTCTTGTAAAATTCTTCGGCCTGAAAGTGCCGTCGGGGTTGCCCTTCATGAGCCCTTGCTTTACGGCAGCCGCGACGTACTTCCGCGCCCATGGCGAGATTTCACTGCTGTCCTTGAAGGCAAGCAGCGACTCCACCTCGACATCGGACATCAGGCCGGCCTCTTCCTCAAGCCCCAGGGCGCGGACCAGTACAGCCGCCATCTCCTGCCGGGACATGTTCATTCCGGGGTGGAACAAGGCGTTCTGATCCCCTCTCACCAAACCATACCTATAAGCGGTCTCTACGCTGGCGTAGAACCGGTCGATGGCTTTTACGTCTTTGAAGCTGGAATCGCCGGAAACGTCCGTCTCCAGTCCAAGCCCTTTCACCAGGAGCTTTATAAACTCGGCCCTGGTGACGTTCCTCCCGGGGGCGAAAGCGTTCCGGCTCACGCCGTTGACGATCTCTCTTGAAGCCAGCATCTCGATCTCATGCCTGGCCCCGCTGTTCTGGATATCGTCGAAGGTGGGGCTGTATCCCATCAACCTGTAGAGAGAGAAGTGGTTGATGGTAGTAGATACTTCCTGCTTTTCCTTATCAACCCTGCCGCCCAGGCTTACCCATTTTTGCAAGTTCTCGTCCCAGGTAAATATCGACAGCTTTTCGGGCGGGAAGCCGTTCAGGTCCTTTTCGGAGTATTTCATAATGATGGTCACGGGTTTTTTGAATTTAATGCCTTCTGGTCCGAAATTGAATACGCTCGAGAACGGCACCTGGCCTTCGGAGATGGGTTTGTCAGCAGCCTTTACGATCTGCACCCATATTTTCACCTTTTCCTCGACGGCACAGGCAGGCACGTCGACGACCAGGTTCCCGTCATAAGCTTCAATCTTGCCGCCCTTATCGGGAGCGACTTCCTGTTCCCCGCGGAGCCCAGGTACCTCTTCGGCCGGTGTCGCACTGCCTCCACCGACTCCGCCACCGGAGCCGCCCGTGCTTCCTGTATCTCCCGATCCGCCCGAACCGCCAGTGTCCCCGGAGGAAGATATCCGGGTTACTTTAAATGGTCCGGCATAACTTTCATTTCCCGCCCAGTCTATTGCTTTAACTCTGACGTAATAGTCTCCTGTTTTGCTGAGGGCTAGGTGGGCTTCAAAGGTACCGTCATCCTTAGTCGGAGTCGTTATTTCAATGTCTTCGGCTCCGGATATAAAAATTTTAACAATCGCCCCCGGTTCGGATTTTCCCTTTACCGTTAACGTCTCCGAAGAAATGGAACTGGGCACATTCAGCTCTTTAAGCTCCGCTACACGGTCAACAATCAGGTCAAGGCTTAATTCCCATCTTCCCTGCTCATTATACGCAGAGAGTAATACTGTGTATTTGCCATCCTCATAAGTAGTAAGCGATTCCCAGTCAATTTGGTATAGCGTATTTGCCTCGCCGTATACCCAATTTTGCACCGTTTCCAGTTTTTCATCGCCTTTATATACGAATACGCCTACCGTAGCATTCTCCGTCATTGTATACGTTATAATTACTTTGTCAGACACTTTGGGAGAAAAAGGATTCGGGTACAGGTTAATGTCTTTTATAGCAGCATCGGTAGAGTTTGTAAAACTGCTTATCTTTGACCATGGGCCCACACCGAGAGAATTCTTTGCCCTAACTCTCCAGTAATAAACCCCATTTTCTGTAATGCTATCGGTTATGTAATAAGCACCGTATATATCTTTAGCATCCACAATAATGTTTTTAAAATATATATCTCCAGCAATCTGCAGGTCAAAAGCTTCAGCTTTAAGAACGGGTTGCCAGAAGAAAGCGATGTTTGAACCTTCACGATCAATTCCCAATTCGCCCGGCGCTCCGGCCGGAACCTGTGCTTTGACATATACGTCAGCAGTCATAACATCGCCGGGATCGCTGATGTTGGTTAATTCCACAAATGTAAATTCACCATTACGAGAAAAACTGCCTGGAATTGTAAATGCAGTAAATTCTCTCTTATCAGCCACCCCCGGGAATGGGTCTCCAGCATCGCCAGTATTATAACCTGCCTCTAAATCACTCCTACCATCGGCCTGTATTAAAACAACCCTTGGATTTTGCCAGTCTGAATTTACATCGTTTTGTTCTAAACTGCCTATGCTGTCGTCGATGTGCCAGAGCAACAATCCTTCTCCCGGCAAACCTGAGTCAAAGCTGGTTTTCTTCCTGTATTCGATGAGGAAGTACTCCTGAGAGTTTACATCCCCGTCTTTCCAGAGCCTGTATACGCTGCCCGAGAAGTTGTTTTCAACCGGTTTCACCGTCAATATTCCGTCGGAATCAATATTTTGGACTTCAACCCAACCGAGTAACACCTTAGACCAAGCGGAAAAGTGAGTGGGTGAGCTTCCGGCGGGATTTCCTGCCCAGGCACCGTAATCCATGACGTCCCATATTCCTACTACTGGCAGTCCATCTGCGGTGCTGTAAAGGTCGGGCAGGCCCAGGTCATGGCCGAACTCGTGGGCAAGCACGCCCAGAAGGCCGTCGTCGGGAACAATTATGTAATCTTCAATGTTAACGCCGTCCACGGTTACCGGACTTCCGAACCTCCCGTAATGGGACCATATAGAATTGGCTCCGTATGGACCGCCACCGGCCTCCTCGCCGGGACCGGCGTGGATTATGATGAGGTGGTCGACAACTTTTTCTTCATTTGCGTATTGAGAGAAATCAATATTTTGATCCGCTTTGGAGATGACTTCTCCTATAAGCTCTCCTACATTTACATCAATGAGGTTCCCCGAATTTTGCCCATAATAGGTTATAGGATTATTTGCCGTTATTACTGTATTGTATACATCACCCGTAATTAAAAACTGACCGTAAGAGTTTTCCATGAGATAATTATAAAGGCTTTTGCTGTTTTCTTCACTGCCGAATATCATGTCTTCCCAGTAGGCATCTCCGTGTGTCTGCTCAAAATCCTCACCGGGAAAATTGACACGCAACACCAGCACTTTATGTGTGCCTGTGACGGGACCCTCCGGGGCAGGAGCCAATTTTTCCATCGGTATAACCGGCAGCCAATCGGACTTACTTGAAAAGAACCCCTGCCCCCTTGGCTTTAAATCGTAAACCCCTGGTTTGGGCGTGACTCAGACTTACCCGGTAGCTTTCTCCACCGGGTACCACCAGCACTGCAAAAGAAGCACTTGAATTAAAAATAATGCATAAAGAAAGTATGAGAGGAATAACAGAACGTTTGACCATGCTGCCAAACCATCCTTTCTACCGCTGTATATTTCAAATATGCTGATTTCCAATATAACACAATGGAAAATTATTTGAAATAGGTCTAGAGGCTTGACTGATTATTTTTTAAACAACTATTGATACAAATTATTTTTAAAAATTCTTCTCCATTATTTTCCTCTTCGCATTCGCCGTATAAGAGTCTTGCGGTAGTGTGGCCGTGAAGCACTTTAATATCAATGTTTTCGTGTATAACGGCTTTAAGTGTAAGAGTGGAAAAGACTTTCTTTGGGTTCGCATCGTATAGTTTATCTAAGGTTCTAGAAAGGGCATCGTCGTTTAGGTGACATGGTTTTACTCCTTTGCCGAAGAGAATTTCCGTATCCTTTTCTTCGTAGAAGCTGTGGACTTTGTATAATGCGGCTCTCCTTCCCGAAAGTATGCTTATTATTATTGCGAGTATGGGTGGCCGGGGGATGGAGTCATTGTTCTTCGTCCCATGTTAGTGTATGGTTTATTGTTTCATGAAATCCCAGCTGCCGGAATATGGCGCTTACGACTGGGCCGGGGCAATTCCTTTATTTTAAAAAAGTCCATTAGAGCCACCTCTGTCCAATGCTAGTTTTTTATTATATATTAGACAGAGATGGCCTTAGTACCTGCTAATTTTCGGGTATTTTGAAAAAATTTTTTTAGAGGTTAAGGGTGCGAAGGGTCAGTTACTAAATTACTTCGATAAATTTTCTCTTTTTCCTTTTATGGTTGCTTATTTCACGCAAATAAAAAAAGCCCCCACCGGAATAGATTAAAAACCGGCGGGGTTATCTTGTTATGAACATCCGTCAATTTTGCCTTTCTCTCGAAATATTTTAACTTCTTCCACTTAGCGTTTGGTTACTATCTCTATTCTATGCTTGCAGCTTCCTATGCCGGTACAGCCATACCTTTAGGCATGGGTTACCCAGTTTTGCCCGGCATTCCGGCAACACCCATTTTTGCGGGGTACCGACACGAGTAAGAGCGAAAGGTTCCCAGCGCTCGTCCCATATACTCTACCACTCCTTGGCAGCCTGGGATTTCGCTGTGTTGTGCCAGCTCATCCGAGCAAACTTTCCTAGTATGGGGTTCTTATTCGTCGAGACGTAGCTTTGCCTCCGGCTTCCTCCGGCACCCACCTGCGATGGGTACCCGACCTCGCAATGGACACCCTTGCCTTCGGCGTAAGGCTTTGCCTTTCCTGCAGTGGAGTTTTACAGAGCTTTTGCTCATGCCGGGCGCACGAAAAAAGGAAGAGAGAGAAAAATTCCTCTCTCTTCCTTCCTAACCTACTCCTGAATAACTCTAACCGCCATAACTTTTTCAAGCAATAACTTCATATTATCGTCGTATACTCTAACTTTCACAAATACAGGGTTTACCTCATCAGATACTGTAAATGTCGCTGCCCCTTCCTCGAGTATTGCAAAATTGCTCAATACATCACTAGTTTCAGCATCATATACTCTTACAGCATAAGCATCTTCAACGTTAGCTACAGTTATCGTTAGCTGATTAGTAGTTTCATTATATTCAGCTGTGATTATGGCAGCACCAGTTTCTTCTTCCTCTGTAGGTTCGCTTATGATGTAGAGCACTGCTATAGTCTTGCCGTCAACTACTAGACCAACATTCTTCCCGACTTTGACATCGGAAAGGGAAGCTTCATCTATATCTTCGAGTACGTCATCACCGGTTACGTCGTAGATCAGCGTCTTATCATCAGCTTTGTAAGTTGCGTCAATGTCACCATCGCCATCTAAGTCTACTTTAATATAGCTGCCATCTTTTGCTTTTACGGTTCCATCTACATATCTATAAACGTCGTCGCCGTTGTCATACGCTATTGTGTCTTCAGGATTTTCGTATACTACTTTATATACCGGATTCAGCTCATTGTCGCTATTGACAGTGAATACAATTGTCTGACCGACTTCTACGACATCTTTGCTATCTATTACATAGTCTGCTTCTTCGCCATCGTATACCTTAACCGTAGCTTTCCAATCGCCGTCTTCGACAAACTTGTCGAGCACAACACCCAGCTCTTCATCTTCAGCTATGCTGGTGAAACCAGCCACGAAAACTATTAACTTTATATCGCTCTTATCATCGGAAACTACTATAGCTTTAACATTGTTGCCTACTTCTTTTTCCTTAATGTCGTCCCATTTTACTACATCCATATCGTTGATTTCATCGATAATAGTGGTGGTTGATGTTACAAAATATTCGTCATCTGTGGCTTCTATCTTGTCATGATCTTCATCGAAATCATCTATATCTTCAAGTTCAATAGTATAATCTGCCATAGTTGCATCTGTATCTATCTCTACTGGTTTAGTTATGTCTTCACCACCTTCCTTATAAGCACCCAGCACGAACAGATCTTCGATTTTGCCGTCTTTGTTCAGTGCAAATTTTACTATTACATAATCAGCGGCAGTATCAGTGTATTTCTTCAGAGTATCCCAATTTATTTCAGCCGCATCTTTTACCTGATCTCCAGCATAAATTCCACCATCGATCTCGTAGGACTTGGACTCGCCGTTGGCAAAGATCTTAACCACTTCGTTGTAAGTGTCAACCTTGGTAAGTACGCCGAAGATGTCGTCAGATGTCGCTTCAACATCGCTGCTTATGTGTCTTAATTCACCAGCAAGATCGAGGATAGCAAGAGCATTTTCGCCCGTCATGTCTGTTACAGCATCAGCGGAGAAAGCAGCTATATCTTCATCTTCATTGAGTGAATAAGTAGCTTTATCGGATACGTCATAAGTAGTTCCATTTATCTTGACTTCTTCATCTTTTACCCTTTCAACTTTGCCCTCAACGGTCTTTCTTACGACCAGTATATGATAGACATCATCGTAGTCAGCAACGTAAATTACATCGTTCTTCTCAATGTCATCGAGATCGATCTTCTTGCCGTCAAGGGTTATTACGTAACCGTCGTCTGGATCGTCTAAGTCGATTTCATCTTCGCTGCCATTTTCATCAAAGTAAGTTATTATC
>JASUSP010000074.1 GCA_030446005.1 Tepidanaerobacteraceae bacterium
GGGTTACAGAATCACCGCCGTCGGCGAGGTGGCCAACAAAAATTTGAAGAACATCGGGCACGTGTGTCTTAAATTTGACGGAAAGACGGAGCCGGAATTGCCCGGGAACATTCACCTGGAAGAAAAGACCTTGCCGGCCTTAAAGGTGGGTGAGGAGATATTTATAGCGGATAATTAGCTTTTTGTTTGCTTGAAAGGACATGAAAAATAAAGAAAGGGGACAGCAAAGATGTTAAATTTGAATTCGAAACTTCTTGAACTGGAGTCGAGCGGCAAAAAGATAAACCTGGGCCTGATAGGCGCGGGGCAGATGGGCTTGGGTCTTGTGAGCCAGGTATTTTGCATGAAAGGCATAAGGGTTGCGGCCGTGTGCGATATACGGCTGGAAGAGGCAAAGAAAGCGTATATGTTAGCAGGTGTTTCGCCGGACGACATTTTGACGGCAAGGACCCCTTCGGAAGTGGAGGAAATCGTCCGCAGAGGGAAGTATGCGGTGACCGAGGATTTCAGCGCGGTAACTAAAAGCATACCGATAGATGTGGTGATCGATGCTACCGGAATACCGGAAGTGGGAGCACAGATTGCCCTGGAGTCCATATACAACGGGAAGCACATAGTCATGCTGAACGTGGAGACGGATGTCACCGTGGGGCCGATCTTGAAGAAGATGGCGGACAGCGCCGGAGTGGTATATACTGTTTCTGCCGGCGACGAACCCGGGGCGATAAAGGAGCTTTATGATTTTGCCGATGCCATGGGCTTTGAGGTGCTGGTCGCCGGCAAGGGGAAGAACAACCCCGTGGATTTGGAAGCCAATCCCGAATCCGTAAGAGAAGAGGCCCAAAAGAAGAAGATGAACCCGAAGATGCTGGCCTCATTCAAAGACGGCACCAAGACCATGGTGGAGCTCACCGCCGTTTCCAACGCCACGGGCTTTCTTCCCACAAGGAGGGGACTAATCGGGCCTTCGGCGACGGTTAAGGAACTGCCGGAAATCTTTAGATTGAAGGAAGAAGGCGGCATACTTGACAGGTACCATGTCGTAGAATACGTAAACGGCGTGGCGCCGGGCGTTTTCGTCATAGTTACCACGAAGCTCGAAGCGATAAGGGAAGAGATGGCCTATCTTTCCATGGGGCTGGGACCCAATTACGTCTTTTACCGTCCCTATCACCTGGCCAGCATAGAGACTCCGCTTTCCGCCGCCCGGGCCTATATTTACAAAGAGCCTACAATAGCTCCCAAAGGGGCGCCGGTGTCCGAGACCATAGCGGTGGCCAAAAAGGATTTGAAAGCCGGAGAGCACCTGGACGGGATAGGCGGTTTTACAGTTTACGGGATTATAGACACTTACGAAAATGCCAAAAAGGAAAGGGCTCTGCCCGTAGGGCTCGTGAACAAAAATGTAGTTATGACAAAAGATGTGAAAAAGGGCGAAGTGATAACCTACGATGCAGTAAAGTTAGATGAAAGTTCGCTGATTTTGCAGCTTAGGAGGCTGCAGGAAAAGTTGATAGGTTAAGGTCAACTATGTAAAATGGCATGAAAATTGCTTCACATCTATTTTTGAGCGGGTAAATTTTAGATTAAAATCAGAGGTGATATGGCTATGGAATTGACTGCAGAGAAAAAGCTTTGGATGTACAGGAAAATGTACGAGATAAGGTGCTTCGAGCTGGAAGTGGATAAGCTTTTCAAGGCAAACATGATATGGGGCACGTGTCATCTTTCGGTGGGTGAGGAAGCCACCGCAGTCGGGGCGATTGCGGCTTTAAAAGAGGACGATATGATTACCAGCACCCATCGGGGGCACGGCCACTGTATAGCCAAGGGCGGGAAGCTCCCCCGGATGTTCGCAGAGCTTCTGGGAAAGGAGACCGGCTACTGCAGGGGCAGAGGAGGGTCGATGCACATCGCCGACATCGAGACGGGCAACCTCGGGGCCAACGGCATAGTCGGCGGCGGAATACCCATTGCAACCGGTGCCGCCCTGGCGTCCAAGATGAAAAAGGACGGCAAGGTGACGCTGTGCTTTTTCGGAGACGGGGCGAACAACCAGGGCGTCTTCCACGAATCGCTAAACATAGCGTCTTTGTGGAAACTGCCGGTGGTCTACGTTTGCGAAAACAACCAGTACGGCATGTCCGTGGCTTTCAAAAAGTCCACCGCGGCGGAGAACGTCGCCGACAGAGCAGCGGCGTACAACATGCCCGGTGAGATAGTCGACGGAAATGACGTGGAGGCGATTTACTTTGCGGTGAAAAAAGCGGTGGACAGGGCAAGGAGGGGAGAAGGACCGTCGCTAATCGAAGCCAAGACTTACCGCTGGCTGGGGCACTCCAAGAGCGACGCCAACGTTTACAGGACGAAGGAAGAGATAGAAGAATGGAAGGAGAGATGTCCGATAAAGCGGTACAGGGCAAAACTTGTAGAAGAGGGAGTCGCCACCGAAGAAGAGCTGGACAAAATCGAAAAAGAAGTCGAAAGGGAGATTCAGGAAGCCATAGAGTATGCCAAAAATAGCCCGGAACCTTCCGTAGAAGATATCGCCGATGGCGTATATGCATAGAGATTTTCTTCAATAAAAGGGGGAAATAACCATGGCTGAAAAGTTATATATTGAAGCTCTGCGGGAAGGCTTGAGGGAAGAGCTTTTGAGGGACGAGAGAGTCTTCCTGCTTGGCGAAGATATCGGCATATATGGAGGGGCTTTTGGGGTTACGAAGGGTTTGGTTCAAGAGTTCGGAGAAGAGAGGATTATAGATACCCCTATTTCCGAGCAGGCGATTACGGGCATAGCGGTGGGAGCCGCCGTCGCCGGGATGAGGCCGGTAGTCGAGATAATGTTTTTCGACTTTCTGACCCTGGCCATGGACCAGCTCATAAACCAGGGGGCGAAGATAAGGTACATGTTCGGCGGCAAGGCGAAGGTGCCGATGGTGGTCCGGGCGCCGATGGGCTGCGGCACCGGTGCGGCGGCCCAGCATTCCCAGAGCTTTCCCGGGGTTTTCGCCCATTTCCCGGGGCTCAAAGTGGTGATGCCATCCACGCCGTACGACGTGAAAGGGCTTATAAAGGCTGCGATAAGGGACGACAACCCGGTGCTTTTTGCCGAGCACAAACTGCTCTACAGGGTAAAGGGAGAAGTGCCCGATGAAGAATACGTAATACCGCTCGGCAAGGCCGACGTAAAGAGGAAGGGGAAGGATGTCACCGTTGTTGCGGGCTCCATAATGGTCTTAAGGGCACTGGAGGCCGCAGAGGAGCTGGAAAAGGAAGGAATAGACGTGGAGGTCATAGATCCCAGGACGTTGAAGCCTCTGGACATGAAGACGATCATCGATTCCGTCAAGAAGACCGGGAGGGTCCTGATAGTGGAGGACGACCCGGTGAGCTTCGGCTGGGGAGCGGAAGTAGCCGCGGGAATAGTCGGGAGCGAGGCGTTCGATTATCTGGATGCTCCGGTGAAGAGGCTGGGCGGCCTGGATATCCCCATACCTTATAATCCCAATCTTGAAAGGCATGCGGTACCTCAGGTGGAAGATATCGTAAAAGCCGTCAAGGACTTATTGCGATAAGTTGCGGGCAAAAAATTTAGGGGAGTGATTAGGATGGCCCAAATAGTTCGGATGCCGAAACTGGGACTTACCATGACTGAAGGCACCATATTAAGGTGGCTGAAGAAAGAGGGTGAAGAAGTCAAGCAGGGGGAACCCTTGCTGGAAATAGAGACTGATAAAGTGAACCTGGAGGAGGAAGCGCCCGCTTCAGGGATTTTGAAAAAGATCCTGGCCCCGGAAGGGTCGGTGGTGGAAGTGGGGAAGGAAATAGCCATAATAGGAGGGGAGGACGAACCACTTCCCGAATTGGGAGAAGTTGATAAGGCAAATGCGGAGTTCGAAGGAGCCGGGGCGGGTTCCGAGCCGGTACCGGCCGAGGCCGAGACGGCAAAAGACGGGATAGGTGGGAAGGTCAAGGCATCCCCGGCGGCCAAAAGGGTGGCCAGGGAACACGGAGTGGACCTGAGGATGGTAACTCCCACAGGGCCCGACGGCCGCATCGTTGAAAAAGACGTGCTTGCATTTGTGGAGTCCAGAAAGGTTAGGGCGACGCCCGTTGCAAAAAAGACCGCGCAGGAAAAGGGTATCGACCTTTCGCTAATAGAAAAGCCCGAAGGGGAAAGGATTACGAAGCGAGATGTCATGGAAGCTGTTGAAGCCGCCTCCAGCGCAAAGCAGGAATACAGCGTGATCCCGTGGACCGGAATGAGGAAGGTAATTTCGGAGAAGATGACGAAGTCAAAGAAAGAAATTCCGCACTTTTACCTCACGCTAGAAGTGGATATGAGTAAAGTTCTGGAACTCCGGGAAAAGCTAATGCCGAAAGTGCAGGAAATGAGCGGGACGAAGCTTTCCATAAACGATATTTTGATAAAAGCAGCGGCCGCGGCATTGGCCGAGTTCCCGGCCGTGAACAGCAGCGCGGGCGAGGAAGGGATTCTTGTAAAGAATCGCATTAATATAGGGTTGGCCGTGGCTTTAGAAAACGGCCTTGTCGTCCCCGTGGTGAGGGATGCCGATAAAAAGGGCCTTGCTAGAATATCGAAGGAGACGGCGGAACTGATAAGAAAAGCCAGGGAAGGAAAACTGCTCCCTGACGACTACCAGGGGGGAACCTTTACCATCTCGAATCTCGGGATGTACGACATAGAGGAATTTTCCGCCATAATAAACGCTCCCGAGAGCGCCATACTGGCGGTTGGCAAGATTATGAAAAAACCCGTGGTGACCGAAGACGACGAAATAGCGGTAAGGCCTATGATGAAGCTGACCCTGTCCTGCGACCACAGGGTAATAGACGGAGCCCTGGGGGCGAAGTTCCTGCGCAGGATAAAGCAGCTTTTGGAAGACCCCATCGAAATGCTGCTTTGAAAAAGTTAGAAGGAGATGGTGACTTTGCATTACGATCTGGTGGTTATAGGCGGGGGCCCCGGCGGTTACGTGGCGGCAATCTACGCGGCGAAAAAGGGAGCTAAGGTAGGACTCGTCGAAAAAGGTGAACTTGGCGGGACGTGCCTCAATTGCGGGTGCATCCCGACAAAAGCCTTGAGCCACGGTGCCTCCGTCTATCAAAGCTTGAAGAATGCTGGAGATTTCGGCATCGCGGTCGAAAACGTAAAGGTAGACTGGCATGCCCTGCAGAAGAAAAAGAATTCGATAATCGCGACGCTCAGGAGGGGCGTGGAAAACCTTCTGAAGGCAAACGGCGTTTCGGTCTTCAGAGGCAGGGCAGAAGTGGAAGGTGAAAGAAGTGTAAGGGTTGTATACCGCGAGGGGGAACAGGTCTTAACGGCAAACAGCGTGATCCTCGCCACCGGCTCAAAGCCGGCGGTGATTCCCTTCCCCGGGAACGACCTTCCCGGAGTTATCACCAGCGAGGAAGCCCTTTCACTCGACGAGATTCCGCGTTCGATGCTCGTCGTCGGCGGGGGAGTCATCGGGGTGGAGATGGCGAGCATTTACGGTTCTCTCGGCGCCGATGTCGCGGTAGTTGAGATGCTGCCCCGCATTTTGCCCCGGGCTGATGAGGAAATATCCGCGGAACTTAAGAAAAACCTGGAGAGGAAAGGAATAAAGATTTTTACGGGATCCGGAGTGGAATCGGTGGAGATGGAAAACGGTCGGCTGAAGGCGAACTTAAAAACGCAGGATGGGATTCGTTCGATTTCGGTAGATAAGGTGCTGGTGGCGGTAGGAAGAAGGCCTGTGACGGATGCTTTCGAGAACTTGGGTATCAGACTTGAAAGCGGCTGGGTCGCCGCCGACGAACGCATGAGGACGAATATCGAAAACGTCTATGCCGTCGGGGATATAACGGGGAAATTCCAGCTGGCCCACGTGGCGTCCCATCAGGGGATTGTGGCCGCCGCAAACGCAACTGGAGAAGATAAGGTGATGGACTACAGGGCCGTGCCGAGCTGCATCTTTACGGACCCGGAAGTGGCCTACGTGGGGCTGACGGAGAGGGAGGCCAGGGAAATCCACGGCGACGGCGTGAAGGTGGGAAGATTCCCCTTTATAGCCAGCGGAAGAGCTCTTACCCTTGGGGAGACCAGGGGGTTTGTCAAGATCATAGCAGATTCTAAGTGGAACGAGATACTGGGTGTCCACATCATAGGGCCGGGAGCGACGGAACTCATCGCAGAAGCGGTCCTTGCCATAAAACTCGAGTGCACGGCCGAGGAGCTGGCGGATACCATCCACGCCCATCCGACCCTTTCCGAGACCATAATGGAAGCATCTTTCGACCTTTTGGGAATTCCGATTCACAAAATGTAAACAGAGCATTATAATTATTGAGGCGTTTGGCCGGTTTTACACCGGCTTTTATTTTTTGCGCAATGACGCGCGGATTATTTAAACATATTTAGCGATATCATCGAAAAAATATTAAGTATACTTATCGTTTTGTTGATAAAAATACAAAGTATAGATTATAATATTAGTGAAAGGAGGGAAATCATGCCTATAGCAACACCCGAGAACATTCTCAAATTGCTTTATTCATATAATCCATGGTGGAGGGACGGCACTTTTCCTAAAGACCTGAGGAAGCCCGTAAAAAGGGTTGCGTATTACGAAGCCATGAAGTTATTTACCCATCCCGACCTGAGAAGGTATGTGATACTGTCGGGGGCAAGGCGGGTGGGGAAAACCACCATTGTTTATCAGATGATTGAGGCCTTGCTTAGAGAAGGTGTGGAGCCGAAAAAAATAATATATATCTCTTTCGATCATCCGCTTTTAAAGTTTTGCACGTTGGATGAGATTATGGACATTTATGAAAAATATATTTCACCTTCCGATGAAGCTTATTTATTTTTGGACGAGATACAGTACGCCGATGATTGGCAAAGGTGGCTGAAGGTATTTTACGATACTAAATCACACTGGCGCATTGTCGCAACCAGTTCGGCAAGTCCTGCCTTGGCTCAAGGAGCAAGCGAAAGCGGTGTGGGCCGGTGGAGCATAATTCATATTCCGACCTTATCGTTTTACGAATATTGCGAGCTCATTCAGGCGGAAGAACGTCCCAGTTTAGATTACGGCATCGAACCGGCAGACTTTGCGAAGTTCGACCGGTATGAACTTGTAGACATTATGAACCGTCTTGAACCATTGCAGAAACATTTTTACCGCTATCTGATGGTGGGGGGATTTCCCGAACTTGCTTTGTCGCGGGAGGATTATTACGCCCAGCGGATGCTGAGGGAAGATGTGGTGGACAAAGTTTTAAAGCGGGACATACCTTCGCTTTTTAATATTCGCAATGCGGCGGTTTTGGAAAAGGTGTTCCTGTACCTTTGCTATAACACGTCCAATATTGTAAACTTCGCGACTATGAGTAAAGAATTGGACAATACCCCTGCGGTAACCCTTTCGAATTACATCGAGTACCTCGAGCGCGCCAATCTGATTTATTTAAGTTATCCGGTTGAGCTTGATGGCAAAAAGATATTGAAAGCCAAGCCGAAGGTATACATCGCCGATGCGGCAATTAGAAGTGCAGTTCTCATGCTGGACGATGTCCTCGTCGACCCTGAAGAAATGGGCATAATGGTGGAAACTGCGGTGTACAAGCACATCTTTGCCTTTTACAGCCGCGTAAAGGCTAAGGTCGGATACTTTCGCAAGGTAAGGGATAGCGAGAAAGAGATAGACGTGGTGGTGGAGCTCCCGAGGGGAAAGATTTTGGTTGAAGTCAAGTACCGGGAAAATTCGGCTTTGAAAGAAAACGACGCCATTGTGGAAATGTCCCGGAATAAAGGCGATGTGAAGGCCTCCATTTTGGTGACGAAAAGGCCCGAGGATTACGGGATAGCAGAGCAGAAAACCGTCGTCCCTATTGTTCGCATCCCGGCCCATGCATTTTTATACCTGCTGGGGCATGCGGAAAAGAAAAAAACAGATATAAAATAGCCCGCTCGAAAGCGGGCTTTTCTATACTACCCTGCAGGAGCACGTTTTTCCTCTCAGTGCGATGCCTACTTTCACGATATTATCAATTCCCCTGTCCCTTAAATCCGCGTCGTATTTTCTGCTTTCTATCTGGTCAAGCGCCTTTTGCGCATCCTTTTCGGGGTCGCCTTCCGACATCTTAAATTCCATTATTATCGCTCTCGGAACTTTTCTAAAGATATTCAAGGAGCCTTTCCGTTCCGTTCGGCTCAAGTTCCATGCCCTTTAACCATGTTTCGAATATGTCGATATAGAGTTCTCTCAGTTCCTTGTTAGGTATAGAGAGATTACAGGAAGCCTTTAATCCCCGTATTTGTTTTTCTTTTGCCGTAAGGTATCCCGAAAAGAGGAACAACCCCCATACGGCTTCTTTA
>JASUSP010000013.1 GCA_030446005.1 Tepidanaerobacteraceae bacterium
CGGTCAAATTTGGGCAGGCTGGATTTTTTGCCATTTTTTGTGCGGGAAAGGTATGAGCGATAAGCTGAGAGTGCTTTGAGCATGGCGCACTGGAGTGTACCGCGGTTGAGGTCGAATAGTTCACAGGCCCTGCGGTAGGTTTCGCGGTTTAACTTTGCCCTGCTGGTAGTGTTCAAGGCTTCGGCCTGCTTTATAAACCAGGAGCAGGCTTTGCGATATGTTTCCAGCATTCGGGCCATTTTCTCCCGCTTCCCTTTGTTTGGGGATAGGAGTTTTACCTTGAGGGTTACTGTCTGCATATAGTATCTCCTCCGGGTTGCTCAAATTTTAGCATAACCGGGGAAAAATAGCAAGCCGCCATTCATCCTACGATTAAAATCAGGGGCATTCTGGCGGGATTTTTGTAAATACATTCCGAGCACAACGGTGGGCATGAAAAATACGTGCATAGTTTTGGACATGTACCCGTCCACCTGGCCGGAAACGTTCCAGTGGGAAGGCACCATGTCGGGAAGCCTGGGGTATACTGCAAAGCCCATAACGTACAGGGAGGCTATAAGGCCCAAGAGAAGCCAATTTGCCGGAAGGGCGGACTTTTTCTTTTCAGCCACATAAATCCCCCCCCCAAGATATTTTGATGAATATCTAAATATAGTATATCAAAAAATAAACTGGACTGCTATAGACTTCTAAATGAAAATTTCATCTCATCTTGTCTTTATCTCTCTAAGGTAAATATCAAAAAGCTCCATTGCTTCCTCCACTATCGAATTGTCATTAATTATAAGTTTTTCAACCTCTTTATTATAAAAACTTTTTACTTTCTTCCATCTCGAATCCAATATCTCAACTTTTGAAGCCAAAATTTCACTATACTCAATCATCTTATTCCTGTCATTTTTTAAAACCACGGCGGTATCTACGACATCCCTCACCTTCAAATTTTCCGGCCTATAGAAAAGCTTTTTTATAACTATCTCCCAAGGGGTTTCTACCTTAATCTTACGGCCCAAAATTTCTTTTTCTACGTACCAATCTTCGGTCAAATGCGGAGCCAGTATAAAGTCTATCTCACCTTCATCCATTTTCAATTTTACAAAATTCGACATCTCGGTATAATCTTTAATTCCTTCCATATAAGAATTCAGTCGCGGGGTCACCAACAGCAAGTGCTGCGCATCTGTCAAAAAGATATCTACATCAAAACTTTCCCTATGGTTATAATATAATGAGAGTGCGCTTCCCCCTCCGAATGACCACTCATTTTCAGCTATACCGGCATTTTCTAAAAAATCAACCGCCTTTTTAAATAATTTCATCCAATGCTCAGGCATTTTCGAACATCTCCTCCAGTTGTCTGTTGGGATAATATGGTTTTACATACTCTTCGTAGAAATCCTTTATATTCTTTTCAGTAATACCGTAGGCGATGATAAACCTCTGGATATCCTGGGGGTGAACATCCGTGAAAAAATTGAATATTTGTACCATGTATTCTTTGTCGAATTCCATTTTCTTGATTAACTCCGCTAGTTCCCTTTCCTTTAAGTAGTTTTTGGTTTGTGC
Source organism: Tepidanaerobacteraceae bacterium (assembly GCA_030446005.1). Lineage (GTDB taxonomy): Bacteria > Bacillota > Thermosediminibacteria > Thermosediminibacterales > Thermosediminibacteraceae > Fervidicola. The sequence goes on from JASUSP010000013.1 coordinate 1,567, forward strand.
ATTTATGGTCGTTTCTACAATCATGGAAGATTCCCTCTTATTAAATAATTTTCGCTTTGCAAGACAAATAACACTTGTCTTTTGTTTGTTAAGATTATTCTATCAATTATAAGGAAAACAAACAAGGGCCATATAAATGGAAAGCCAAGCCTATATTCTTTTAAACCTGGCTTGAATATCACCCCAGCAGGTCCTGGTGTAATGGTAAAGGTACTGCTGGGCAAATCCGGCAAGATTTCCAAATCTTTTTTCGGCAAAATCTAAAATCTCTTTCACCGGCACTTCCCTGCCGCCAAAGTAAAGGTGCTCGACAACCCTTTTTATCCACACGTCTACTGGGAAGGCGTCGAATTTCCTTAGGGAAAAAAGAAGCACACAGTCGGCGATTTTGCGTCCCACGCCGGGGATTCGCATGAGAAATTGCCTTGCTTCTTCCGTGGGAAGATCTTTAAGCTTTTCCAGGTCTATGTCACCTGCTGCTATCATCCGGGCCGCCGCAATCACGTACCTGCCCCTGAAGCCGCAGCGGGTATCCCTGATCTGGGATTCCGATAGAGACGCTAGCACCTCCGGAGTGGGAAAGGTATAGTAGGTTTCTCCCTCTAATTCCACAGGAGTTCCAAAGCATCTCGCCATTCGCTCTATCGTCCGCTTTATATTCGGTATGCTGTTGTTGGCTGAAAGAATAAAGGAAATCAGGGTTTCCCAGGGCTGCTGATGAAGTATGCGGTTACCGCTGCAAAACTTTACAGCCGGCACCAGCTCCGGAAAGCCGCATAATTTTTCTTCAATATCCCTGTAATCTCTTTCCAGGTCAAAATAATCCCGGATAATTTCAATCGACTCCTCGCCACCATTTGTTAACACCCTTAAAGTATCTTCCTCCTGATAGGCCTTTATCACCAGGTTTCCCACCACGCCCAGGTAACCCCCGTCCTCCATCCTGCTCCACCGGAAAGCCTGGCCGCATTCAGCCATCGCGTCCAGGTTGAAAGGGCGAATACCACTAAATGTTATCTCCAATTCTGTTTCCCCTCTCTCAAAAACTAGTATAACTTTCCTTCGTCAAGAGAATAATTCCTGAAAACCATCAGGCCCAACATTATGCATACGGCCGCCAGCAGGCATGCCGCTTAAAAATGATGGGATTTTAACAGGTATCTGCTTCCCCTAAAAATTTTCTACGGTTTTTGCCCTTTTCCTGCTGCCGTTTAAAGGTTTGTTAAAGAAGCAAAACCCGAGGTTTAAACCCTCGGGCTTAAATTTATTCATATTTCTCCCATTTCAGCACTTCGGAAAGCGGCTTTTTAGGCGGATTTGGCGTTTGAGCAGGGTACCCCAGTGGCACGAGCGAGATTAACTCGTATTTTTCGGGTACCTTGAGGAACTGCCTGACTTCCTCGCTGTAAGGCCTATTGTATCCCGCTACCCAGCAGGATGCTATACCGTGGGCTTTAGCTGCTAGCATGATATTTTCTGTAGCAGCAGAACCATCTTCCACAGCATGCTTGTTGTCCCTCTCGCAAAAAACTGCCACGCAGGCGGCGGCATCGGCGATGAACTTACCCCAGGTTGCGAGCCGCGCCAGTTCCTTTTTTCCTTCTTCGCTGGTTACCACTACGAATACCCAAGGCTGAACGTTATTCGCAGAAGGAGCAAGTCTTGCGCAGTCTATGATGTCTTCAATTATTTCTTTTGGAATGGGTTTTGCCTCGTACTGGCGCACGCTTCTCCTTTCCTTTAAAATCCTAATAGCCTCGTTCACATTACTCACCTCACATCTTTTTTACTCCCAAAATTGCTCTGTGCCCGTTTATGTCCCACTCCCTGGCGAAGCTGCCCTCAGGCGGGGCGGCTTTTTCGATGGAAATAGCAAGGGTATCGCCTTTGATTTCTTCGCCGTGGACGTTTAACGCCTCGTCGATTACGCTATCCCCAGTGTAATAGACGTAAATCTTGTCCTCCACTTCGAATCCGGCTTCTTTCCTCATGTTCTGAATCTTGCTGGTGAGCTCCCGGGCTACTCCTTCCAGCATCAGCTCTCGGGTAATTGTGGTGTCGAGCACGACGTAGTAGCCGCCTTCTCCTTCTGTGCAGAATCCTTCTTTGTCCTGGGCCCTTATGTCGAGCTCTTCCTGGGTGAGCCTTACTTCCTGACCTTCCACATTGAGGACGACTTCGCCCTTTTCCCTGGCCTCCCTTATAAGTTCAGCAGCATTGGCTTTGGAAATTTCCCGGGCAATAGCGGGCATGAGTTTGCCGTATTTGGGACCCAAAAGGTCAAAGCGCGGCTTCAGCATGTAGGTGAAGTACTGTTCCGCCATGTGGATGTATTCGATTTCTTTTATGTTTAGTTCTTCCTTTATAATGTCGGTCAGGTCTTTCAAGAGCTCTTCATCTCTGGGATTTCTGAGCTGCACCATCATCTTCGAAAGGGGCTGGCGGTTTTTGATTTTTGCTTTGTTCCTCGCAGCCCGGCCCAATTCCACGATTTTCCTCGCCATCTCCATCTTGTGCTCCAGCTTTTCGTCGATGAGTTCTTGCTGCACCTCCGGATAATCGCAAAGGTGCACGCTCTCAGGTGCGTCGGGGTAAGGAACCCTCACCAGGTTCTGATAGAGTTCTTCGGTGATGAACGGAACGAAGGGCGCCGCCATCTTTATGAACGTGACCAAGGCTTCGTAAAGGGTGAGGTACGCCGCGATTTTGTCGTTGTCCATTTCGGACTTCCAGAACCTTTCCCGGCACCGGCGAACGTACCAATTGCTCATATCGTCCACCAGCTGTTCTAAAGCCCTTGCTGCCGTCGTTATGTCGAAATGGTCCAGGCTTTCTCTGACTTTTTTGTTGGTGCTGTTTATCCTGGAAAGCAGCCACCGGTCCATCTCGGACCTTTCTTTCGGGTCAAGAGAATATTTCCTCGGGTCAAAATCGTCAATGCTGGCGTATAACGTGAAGAATGAATATATGTTCCAAAGGGTCCCCAAAAATCTCCTCTGGGCCTCGCTCACGGCCTCCTTGTAAAAGCGGCTCGGCATCCACGGAGGGCTGGCCACGTACAGGTACCACCGCATCGCATCGGCTCCCTGCTCGTTGAGCACCTCCCAGGGGTCGAGCACGTTGCCCTTGTGCTTGCTCATCTTCTGCCCGTACTGGTCGAGGACGTGTCCCATAACGAGGACGTTCTTGTAGGGCGAGGTATCAAACAGCAACGTTGAAATCACAAAGAGGCTGTAGAACCATCCCCTGGTCTGGTCTATGGCTTCGGATATGAAGTCAGCAGGGAAACGTTCCCTGAACACTTCTTCGTTTTCGAAAGGATAGTGGAACTGTGCAAAGGGCATGGAGCCTGAATCAAACCAGCAATCTATAACTTCGGGAACGCGCTTCATGTCGCCGCCGCAGTCAGGGCACCTCAATATAACTTCGTCCACATAGGGCTTGTGCAGCTCTATATCTCCAATTGGCAGCTTGCTCATCGCCTTCATTTCTTCGATGCTTCCCACGGCGTGTTCCTTTCCGCACTTTTCGCATACCCAGATATTGAGCGGCGTGCCCCAGTAGCGCTCGCGGCTTAAGCACCAGTCTATGACGTTTTCCAGGAAATTGCCAAAACGTCCATCTCTTATATGTTCCGGGTGCCATCCAATTTTTTGGTTTAACTCCAAAAGTCTTTCTTTTACCGCCGTCGTCTTGATGAACCAGCTGCTTCGGGCATAATAAAGAAGCGGCGTGTCGCATCTCCAGCAGAACGGATAGGTATGAAGGTATCTTTCGGATTTGTAAAGAAGCCCCCTCTGTTTCAAGTTCTTTATTATATCCTTGTCGGCATCTTTCACGAACATTCCCGCCCAGGGCGCGACTTTTTCGGTAAATCTTCCCTGGGTGTCCACGGGCTGCAGTATCGGAAGTCCGTATTTCTGCCCCACCCGGTAATCGTCTTCACCGAAGGCCGGCGCCATGTGCACTATCCCCGTTCCTTCGTCCATGGTCACGAAATCTCCCGTTACTACGTAAAAAGCTTTATCCTTGTATTCTTCAAAGAACGGAAATACTGGCTTGTACTTTAGTCCATCGAGTTTTCTCCCCGGGAATTTCTCTAAAACCTTGTATTCCCCTTCTAAGACGCCCAGCCTTTCTTCCGCAAGTATCAGCCTTTCCCCGTTTTGCTCGATTTTTACGTAGGTCGCATCTTCCTTTACCGCCAGCGCCACGTTCGACGGCAGCGTCCACGGCGTCGTGGTCCAAACGAGGAAATAAGTACTGTCCTCGCCTTCCAGCGGGAACTTCACAAATACCGACGGGTCTTCCACTTCCTCGTAACCCTGGGCCACTTCATGGCTGGAAAGCGACGTTCCACACCTGGGACAGTAGGGCACTACTTTGTGGCCTTTGTAAAGCAGGCCTTTCTCCCAGATTTTTTTCAACGCCCACCAAACCGATTCGATGTAGGTGTTGTGGTAGGTGACGTAGGGGTTCTCCATATCTATCCAGAAGCCTACCCGCTCGGTCATCCTCTTCCATTCCTGCTCGTAGGTGAATACGCTTTCCTTGCACTTTTTAATGAACTCTTCGACGCCGTATTCCTCGATTTGGGGCTTTCCGCTTATCCCTAGCTGTTTTTCCACTTCCAGTTCTACCGGAAGGCCGTGCGTGTCCCAGCCCCCCTTGCGCTCCACTCTGTAGCCCAACATGGTTTTGTACCTCGGAATCAGGTCCTTTATAACCCTGGTAAGGACGTGGCCTGCGTGGGGTTTGCCGTTGGCGGTAGGGGGCCCTTCATAGAAAACGTAGTGCGGGGCGTCTTTTCGATTTTCCAAAGTCTTTTCGAAAATCCGTTCTTTTTTCCAAAAATCAAGGATCTTTTCTTCGATGGGAACGAAGTTCATAGTAGGTTCTACTTTTTTGAACATCCACCAATACCTCCATCACAGTTTCGAAAGCTATTTTTCTAAAAAAAATCCCGTCCCCTATATAGGGACGGGATTTTTCCCGCGGTACCACCCTCATGGAACCGGACGAAATCCGCCCGGCCCTCTCATTGAGATAACGGCAGAGCCGTAGGCTCCTACTCCTAGCGTTTCGGGCCTCGCTCCGGGGGGATTTTCGGCCACCGGTAATCCGCCGGTCTCCCACCGCCACCGGCTCGCTTGGGGTTTCCCGGTGCTTACTTTCCCCGTCATCGCTTTTACACTTTCAATTTTTTTCTAATATACCCTACTTTTCAACCTTTGTCAACGGCTTTTGTCCGGCTTATATATTAAAGCCTCTTCGTCCACGTAAAGTTCGCAGGGCATGGGTTTGTTTTCGATTTTCTCAAAGCCGCTCATCGTTTCTATGCGGTACATCGAAGACCTATACCAGTTGAGCTTCGGTTTCACCTGAACGAAGGAGTAGTCATCCCTGATGCTTCCCAAGAGGTAGTCCCAGTTTACGTAATGGTTAAAATTGTCTATTATGTCCGTAATGGCCACTTTAAATTTGGAAAGCAGCATCTGCTGGAACTGACTCCACTTTTTAAGCGACGCCTCGGTGCGGGTTAATCCGAAATATCCGGCACATCCTTCGCCCGAAAGGCTTGAAAGCCCCCGCGTCATGCAAACTTCCAGCGCCTCGAGCGTCTCAGGCGGGTCGGTGTTGAAGGTGTCGAAATACCCCACGTACTGTTCTGGAAGTTTGTCCCTGAAGTCGTATTTAAATGCCTTTACAGGCACGTTGAGCTTTGATGCCTTTTCGTTGATGTAATTTACAAGTCTATCGTCTATCTCGAGAACAACGATTTCTTTGGGCATTCCGGTAAGACCGGCTGCCAAACTCAGAAGGTCATCATCGCCAAGCACTAAAAGTTTTTTGCCTTCAAGGTCTCCGCGTTCGGTCATAAGGGCTACTCTCGCCATGACACTGGCTGTAGTGATGTATCCCTGGTCATAGTCTATGATGGCTTTGGGTCGGTCTACCGTAAGCTCATCGAATTTTTGCATCCATTCCTTTATTTTTTCCAATCCGATTCCGCGACCTTCACAGGCAGGGCACGTATAGTCCCTTCTCGGGGCTATCGAATTGTCTTTCAAGAATTCCTGTCCCTGCCGGGTAAGAGTAATTGCTCCGTCCTGGTCGACGCTGACAAGCCCTCTTTCCCTTAGAGCACCTATTATTTCCGCTACAACGCTAAACGGTTTTTGAGCGGTGCATACTATTTCCCAAAAATGCGAGGAACTTGCAAGACCCGAGATTACCTTTTCGACATCCCGCATAGTAGTATCGACTTTCGTCTTCGCGGTCACTTCCTCTGAAAGTTGCCTAACGTCCATGACCTCACCTCCATATTGCGATTTAAAAAGGACCCTGCTTTTTACAAGGCCCTCAACCGAAAGTGAATTATATTATTCGCCGCGAACGCAATAATTATATAATTTAAAACCGCTAAAGTCAAGAGCAGGCAAAAGTTTGAATCAGCTTAAAACAAAACGAATTTTACAATTTGTCGATTTAAATCGCATTAAAAGATTCCTGCAATCTTATATAGAATATTATAATTATACCCGGAATTGGAGAGATTTTATAGTGGCTTGTCATCGGGAGGTGGGTGAATGCAGAAAAAAATATTTTATGAAGCTATATTGAATTGGCATCATAAAAAAAAAGAGAACCTGAGAAGGTGAGGTTCTCCAAAATTTTACACTTTTTATATAACTACAGGAACCAAAATCCATGAGAGCAAGAAGGCCGAAAGGATACGGATAATTATTCCTACGACGGCAGCCTGTAGAGCTTCTCCCGCAGTTAGGTCCGAGTTCTGGGACCATACAGCCGGAATCTGGGCCAGCGGAATCTGAAGCGGAAAGCCTGATGCAGCTAGAATGAACGATCCTATCGCAAGGCGCGGAGGAACTTTATTTATTGTTTCTACCAGAGTGTTCATAGCTAAAGTTGGCGATACCAGTATTGACTGCAATCCCGTCTGGGGGTCTATAGAAAGTGCCTTTAGGAATGCGGTTAATCCAGCCTCTATAGGTTTCCAGATTCCAATAAAATCAAGAGCTCCCATCAGAGCGAATACCACCGCTGCTGCCGGTATGAGCAGCAAGAACAGCAGTTCCGCTCCTTCTCTCGCGCCGTTGAATATGGTGGGTATCGGAGGAGTATTGGGGGTAAACCTCGGCATTTCGGCGACGTCCTTAAATTTAACATTCCTATATATGGTCTTGCTGAGCAGAAGAGGAACAAGTATAACCGGAAGAAAGACTCCAACTACTATGATTGGAAACGCCCAAAGTCCTCCTTTGGTAAATGCCAGAAGCCCCAGCATGAATGTGGAAAATGATTGATTACCCTGACACATGGTGGCAATGGCTATTTTCTGCTCGTCCTTCGTTGCTCCAGCTTTTTTGAGCGATGGAGCGGTTATTCGACCTGCAGCATTTATATCCCCCAGGATATTGTATATCGCAGGCACGATGATTAAGGGAGTAATTTTCATCAGCCTAGCCACCGGGGTGAAAAGGCGTACCAGCGCGTCGGTAAAACCCAGTCTCTCCAAGATCCTTCCAGTCATGACACTTAGTATAATGGCACTCCCAAGGGTTCCGGTTAAGTACACTTTTACCACAATCGGCACTACTCTATTTACCATCGCATCGAAAATACCCCCTATTACGCCCGGCCTAACGAAAAGTACGACAAGAGACCCTAGGAGCAACACAAGGCCTACCAATTCTATTGTCTCCATCTTGCGGCCTACTTCAGTTATTTCTTTTTCACGCAATGCCATTAAAAAGTCCTCCTTTCCCAATTAATTTTAATAAATTCTCATTTTAATTGAACCTCTGCAAATTTAGCCTTCATCCCCCCTTTTTCTGATAAGGTAGTTCTCTGCTATATAAGCAGCATATTCTTTTATGGAAGAGGACCCAATGTGTTCCACAGGTATAGATGTAATCTTTTCTCTGAAAATGACTATTTTTATATCTTCAGGCAGGTAACTTTTTATTGCGTACGCCAGGGGAAGCCCATTTTCAAATATTTCCATTGAGTGACAGTTCCCGCAAATAAAGCTGAGCCCCAACTCTTTCGCTTTGGCCACAAGATCGCTGTCTTTTCTTGACCTGCTTATAGTAGCCAGCACCGTATCCGCTTCTGGATGTTCTTTTTTTGCCATCTCCAGGTGCTCAGGTGTAAACCCTGTATGGGGAAAAATATGCAGCACTGTACTTACACGGGTTTCAGGAGTACCCACCAGTATTTCTCCCTGCACAGCCGTAACAGAATCACTTATATCACTGCAGCCGTATAAAATCCTCTCACATTCGCTAAACTTCATTTCTCTTTCCATGTCCATCATTTTGTTGAGCCTGTCCAAAATATCGCCAAGCGTTTTTATTCCTTCCAACACTTTCCCGACGTATAATATATTTCCCGGTATTCCACCATACTTTATGTCAACTCTAAATGCCCTGTGGCCATGAATGTACGATATGCCCGGATGGAGGCCATGGAAAGCCTCATGCAATTCTATTATGCTTATTCCATAAAGCCCCAGGTAATTTTTTAAAGTTACTCCGCCGGAATTAGCCGCATCAGCTACTGGATGATGGGCCACGATGAGGTCGACTCCCGTAGCTGCAGCCAATTCTATACAGCTTTCGGTCAACGTCATCACAACCGCTATTTTGTTCACTTTCGCTTCGAGGTCTCCAAAGACCAGACCCGGTATCTCCATAACCGATTTACCAGGTATATTGGAAGATTTCATGACCACAAAAGGGTTCCTTCCCGAAAAAAGGTCTTCGGTACATATTACAACCCTTCCGCCTGTAATGTCTACAAGCGCTTTTAGAACATCTCTTACTTTTGCCGGCATTCTGTAAAATCCCCCTTTTATGCAAAAATAAATAGGCCGCCAAATAAATACTCCTCTCCGGGAAAATCACGCCACAATCCCGTAAGGGAAATGGCATGACCGTTCCCCTTCGAAGTATTTATTTGACGGCCTCGAGCTATCCTTCCGGATCTCTCTTATCCAGTCTTCAATATTTAATTTGGACAATTTTACATTACCATATTATCATTTTTTTGTCAATATGGACTATTATTTTTTTCTTCTAAATTTTTTCTAGATAGAAACTCCTCTACCGGTTCCACAGTTATTATTATCGTGCCAGCCAGTTGATTTACAGGGTCATAATCCTTCAAAATGCTCCTTATACCCAGGCCTGTAGATTCTTCAAAATTTTTCTTAAATCTCACCTTAAATTCGTTCAATAAAGCCAGATCCATCAGCCTCGCGGTGAAATTATCCTTGTTATCCAGATGTTTTAAAATTGAGATTCGGCGGTTCAAAGCTATTATTATTATCTTGTCTCCGAAAATTTCTACCTTTTGCCAGTCAAGCCCTCTGCCGTACATTTCTTCGTTTACCCTGTTGTTTATCTTCATTACTTCCTGTTTAAAATCTCCGAGTTTTATCAAAAAAACACCTCCCTTACATAGGGTTTATTGTCAAAACATCTTTTAAATGAATAGATTAATTATAAAATATTGTCGTTTAAAGGAGGAATAGCTGTGGAGTTCGGAATTGAACTTTTTACAAACAGGGCAATTTTTGTTTCTGATTATCACGAAATTTCCCTTGCAATCTCTGTAAACGATCGATTAATAGAAGAGAGTCTTTCAAAAGATAAGTTTAACTTTCACGGACTCATTCTCGGAGGAAAAAGGTTAGCAGGCACAGGGAGAAAAATCGTATACTCTCACCAGGATATCATGGAAATTTTTGAAGCCAGACCAGCCCAGCCGTTTACGTTACTTTATTTGGACCCCAGTGATGAAATTAGACTGGAAATTGATACTAATTTGTTTCTTGACCCCGGCATTATGGTTCAGGATTTAACAATGAAGATATCTCTGGGAAACAGGTCTCTTGAAATCCCTCTAAACAGGTACGATGTAAGGATAAACTGGCCAAAACGCGGATTCTTTGTAGTAGATTTGAGCGAATATGTAAAGACAATGTATTTTAACAGAACGTGCGTATTCTGAATATCTAAACTACTATCCCGGCATATACCAGAAACAACATAAGAACCCCCACAATTATTCTATAATACGCAAAAGACTTAAGCGAATGGCGCGTAAGGTACGCCAAAAACCTATCCACCGCAAGAAGCGCCACAAGGAAGGAAACCACAAATCCAACTCCCAACGCCTGCCATTCGGCAGCGGTCACCGAAGAGAACCCTTTCATCAGCGAATACGTGGTAGCCCCCAGCATTGTCGGGATCGCGAGGAAAAAGGAAAATTCGGCAGCAGCTTTTACCGATAAGCCCGCCGCCATACCCCCCATTATCGTGGAAGCAGAGCGCGACATACCCGGAAAAAGCGAAAGGCACTGGGCGATACCTACTATCAGCGACTTTCCTGGAGTCATTTCTTCAAGGTCTTCGATACCGTAGCGCCCGAAGACGTTCTCGGCCAAAATCATAAGAAATCCCCCCAATATCAGGGCGATCGCCACCGTAAACGAAGAAAAAAGATTCTGTTCGATGTAGTCATTTATGAGCACTCCGACTGCGGCCGAAGGCAAAAAGGCTATAAAAATATTCAGCCAGAACCGGAATCCCCGCTGCCCGGGCAGTAACTCCTTAAGCGAATTTATGATCTTATGCCTGTAATAGAATATAACTGCAAGGATTGCCCCCAGCTGTATAACTATATCGAACATTATGTGAAACGGCCTTCCTTTAAAATCTATGAGGTCTCCCACCATGATTAGATGGCCCGTCGAAGAAACGGGCAGGAATTCAGTCAAGCCTTCGACTATTCCCATAATGATTGCTTTCACAAAGAGCTGCATTTTTACTCTCCTTTACCCTTTATTTTTTTTATAATCGAAATCACTTCCTCGTCAGAAACTTGAGGGAAAGACTTATAAAACTGACCGACGGCGTAAAAGGGCTCCTGCGAATAGATGTACACCACTTCGTCCACGAGGTTTTCAAGTTCCACGAGAGTATCGGGAGCTATAACAGGAGATGCCACGACAACGCGCTCGGCATTCAGCCCCCGTATGAAGTCGACCGCGGCTTTGACCGTATACCCGGTGGCGATTCCGTCATCAACTATAATGGCGGTTCTGCCTTCCAGATTTTCGTAAACATCGCTTCCCCGATACTTCATCAATCTTTCCCTTATCTCATTGATTTTAATCTGCTTTTGTGCTTTTACATAGCTTTCGCTCACCTTTAAAACTCTTACTGCTTCCTCATTTATTATAACGTTGCCATCAGGAGCGACGGCGCCGATAGCCAGCTCTTCGTTAAACGGGGCACCTATTTTTCGGGCGACGACAACGTCAAGGGGTATATTTAAATACGCGCAGACGATACCCGCTACCACCACTCCGCCCCGAGGCACGGCGAAAACCACCGCACTTTTATCGTTTTTGTATTTTAAAAGAGCTTGGGCCAGCTTTTTACCCGCATCGTTCCGGTCTTCAAACAACACTTCCCTCACCCTTTTTTTAAACTTGCGGCACAAGATAATGTTATGTAAAATATATTAAAAAAATTCAAAGGAGGTATCTTTTTGGAGAGAACTTTCGTAATGGTTAAACCCGACGGCGTAAAGCGCGGCCTCATAGGCGCAATATTGCAGCGCTACGAACAAAAAGGCTTGAAGCTCGTGGCGGCAAAGCTCGTCAACGTATCAAGGGAACTCGCCGAAGAACATTACCGCGAACATTTTTCCAAACCTTTTTTCAATGAGCTTATAGAATACATAACGTCGGGTCCTGTCTTTGCAATGGTGCTGGAAGGGGAAAACGCCATTAAACTGGTGCGTTTGCTCAACGGAGCCACTAAAGTCGAAGAAGCACTTCCCGGCACTATCAGGGGCGATTTTGCTACGTCCACGACCCACAACCTCGTCCATGCTTCTGATAGTCCGGAAAGTGCCCGCCGGGAAATAAAACTCTGGTTCCCCGAGCTTTAATTATTTAAATTTTTTCAGCCTCGGATTTTCTATAATGCCCGGAATCCGCCCTCTCTTTGCCACAGGCCTGCCTTCCACCACCTTGATGTCCATGGTCATGTCTATCGGCGATGCCCCGGAAATGTAACTTCCAACTCCGAAAGCATCCGCACCGGCCTCCGAAAGCTCCCTTATCCTTTCGGGGGTAAGGCCGCCGGATACAAATATTTTCACATAATCGTAGCCTTTTTGGTCAAGCCTTTTTCTCACTTCATAAACCAGTTCTTTGGTAACTCCACCCCTCTCGCTGGGGGTATCCAGGCGCACCCCTTCGAGTGCCCTTCCCAATGCCTCGGCCACCGCCAGCGATTCTTCGACTTCATCCTTGAAGGTATCTACCAGTATGATTCTCGGCGAATCCGGGGGCATAATCTCGTCGTACGCCTTTGCCACCGATACGGTGTCCCCGGCGATGAGCATGGCCGCGTGGGGCACCGTTCCCGACGGCTGCCGGTTAAGGAGTTTTGCGGCTAGTATGCAGCTGGCGTTGCTGGCACCACCTATCACCGCCGCCCTCTCCATTACCGGCGCCACCGCGGGGTGCACGTGACGGGCGCCAAAGCAAATCATCACCTTGTCTCCCGCCGCTTCCCTGCACTCCCTGGCTGCCGTCGCCCAGCCGCTGGATTGGGCCAGAATCCCCAGGAGAGCGGTTTCGAAAATGCCGAATTCCCCGTAAGGGCCTTTTATCCGCATCACGGTTTCTTTTGGCGAAAATCTCTCGCCTTCAGGAAGCGCGTAGATTTCAACGTTTTTATCCTTCAAAAGGCTCAAAACTTCTTCCACTCCGCACATTATGCCGGCTTTCCTCGGAAAGACCTCGGCCACCACATCTGTATTTTCAAGGCCCATGTATTTCAATATTTCCATGGTCTTAATGAAATAGATGTCGGTGGTGGCTCCTTTTTTTATTTCTTCATGGGTAGCCGAAAAAAAGAGCCTGTCTTCATCTACTTTGAAATTTTTTACATCTTCTAGACTCTTCATTTCCTTCATAAAATAACCTCCGCCATAAGATGATTTATCACCTAAGATTTGGTTTTAAACTCGTACAATTTTCTATACCAAAAATAGGCCTTCTTTACCTTTTGCACAAAACGCCTGGTTTCCTCGAAAGGTATGAAATTGGGGTTCTTTTTCTTATCGAAAATTCCGCTTTTTATCCACTCCCTGACATTGCCCCTCCCTCCATTGTATGCGGCCAGAGCCAAATCGGTGTCCTTAAATTCCTCGATTAGCCCGGCAAGATACCAGGTACCTATGCGGATGTTTACCTCGGGATTGAAAATTTCTTCCGCCTTTAGATTTTCAATCCCCATTTGCTCGGCGGCCCACCGGGCCGTATCGGGCATAATCTGCATTAAACCCATAGCACCTTTAGGTGACACCGCCTCCGGCGAAAAGTTGCTTTCCACCTTTATGACGGCAGCCACAAGATAAGGGTCCACACCGTATTCATCCGCATATCTGAGTATATACTCCCCGTACTTTAACGGGTACAGGTATCTAAAAAGCCACAGCACGTTGCTGTAAAGCGAAAACAATCCAACCAAAATTAAGACAACAATTGCTATGTTCCTCGTGGTGAATCTTTCCACGTCTTTTCAATTTCCCTCCATATCTCGTCCACTTGTTTTTGCGTGTTTTCTATGTCGCCGCTGTTATCAATGATTCTGGTAGCAAACTTCAGCTTTTCCTCCAGAGGCATCTGGGCCCTTATTCTTTCCATAGCCTCGGCGTAGCTTATGGAGCTTTCCCTCTTTATGAGCCTATCAATTTGAGTTTTTTCGTCTACCGCCACAACCCACACTTCATCCACCAATACGTCGAGCCCTATTTCCAGGAGGAGGGCGGCGTCTATTATGACAATCTTTTCGTTTCTCCTCCTGCATGCCTCAATTTCCCTTTTTATCTCCTCCACTATCCTTGGGTGAGTTATCCGGTTCAGGAGATTTAATTTTTTTTCATCGGAAAAAACTATTTTGGCCAGTTTTTTCCGCCTGATGTTTCCGGATTCGTCCAAGATCTCCTTTCCAAAATATCTCACTATATCTTCCCACGCGGGTTTGCCCGGCTTTACTATCTCTCTGGCTATCTCGTCGGCATCGATGATGTAAGCGCCTTTTTGGCGCAACATCCTGGACACTGTGCTTTTGCCACTTGCGATTCCGCCGGTAAGGCCTATGACTTTCAAAGCTTCCTCCTCCCTAGCTTATTTCTTCCCAGCTTTTTCCCACCTTGAAATCCACCACCAGCGGAACCCTGAGCGGTACGGCGGTTTCCATATCCGATTTTACGATATTTTTTACCACTTCTAGTTCATCCTTCGGCACGTCGAAAATCAGCTCATCGTGAACCTGAATTAGCATCTTCGCTTTGAGTTTAAGTTCTTTGAAGTGATTGTAGATTTTCACCATTGCCACTTTTATTATGTCCGCGGCACTCCCCTGTATGGGGGTGTTCACCGCGACCCTCTCCGCAAAGGACCTCAGGTTATAGTTTCTGCTGTTGATATCCGGGATATAGCGCCTGCGGTTCAAAATTGTGGTCACGTATCCTTTCATCTTTGCATTTTTTATGGTTTCTCTTATGTAATCTCTCACTTTGGGATATCTGTTAAAATAGCTTTCTATATACTCCCTGGCCTCGCTGGTAGTAATCCCCAGGCTCTGGGCCAAACCGTAATCGCTTATACCATAGATTATACCAAAGTTTACAGCTTTTGCTCTATCTCTTAATTGCGAGGTTACCTGTTCCTGCGGGATACCGAAGACCTCGCTGGCAGTCCTGGCATGAATGTCCTCGCCCTTTACGAACGCCTCTATGAGTCTTTCATCCCCCGAGAGGTGGGCAAGCACCCTCAGTTCTATCTGGGAATAATCACCGGAAAGCAGCACGTGGTCCGGGTTTTCCGCCACAAAAACACCCCTTATCTTTTTCCCGATATCGGTCTTCACGGGGATGTTCTGAAGGTTGGGTTCAGTGCTGCTTATACGTCCCGTAGCCGTTATGGTCTGGTTGAAATTGCTGTATATCTTGAACGTTTCCCGGTCCACCAGCGACAATAGCCCGTCGGCGTAAGTCGATTTCATTTTCATTAGAAATCTGTATTCTAAAATTTTCTCCACAATCGGGTGGGCGCCTTTCAGCTTTTCCAGGACTTCCGCGTCGGTGGAATACCCGCTCTTTTTCTTTTTGATCACAGGGAGGCTTAGCTTCTCAAAGAGCACCTCTCCGAGCTGTTTCGGAGAGTTAATGTTAAACTCTAAACCTGCGAGTTTATATATTTCATCGGTCAGGCCTTCCAGTTTTTGTCCGAATTCCAGAGAAAGTTTTTGAAGCTTTTCGGGGTCCACCCGGATGCCTGCCATTTCCATGTCAGCAAGCACTATGCTCAAAGGCATCTCCACATCTTTGAAAAGACTTTCCATGCCCTGATTTTTGAGCTTTTCGCTTAGCACTTCTTTTAAAGGCAAAAGGAATGACGCCCGCCTGCCGGCATCTTCCGAGCCCTTAAGTTCCATGTCCAGGTTTTCAAAAACCAGACTTTCTAAATCGTACCTGGCTTTTGACGGGTCTAGTAGGTACGCCGCCAGCATAGTGTCAAAATCGTATATAAAATCAATTCCCTCTCTCACAAGAGCAATCCTGGCGCGCTTACCATCGTGAACGATTTTTGCCGTTTCCCGGTCGGTAAGAAGCGCCAAAATCGCATCTTTCAGCCTTGGATTTTCCTTCAGGGCTCCTTCCGGCACAAAATAACTATAATCGCCGGAGGCAGAAAGCCCGATACCCTTAAGTCGAACTGCGGCGGGGCTTTTACCTTCTGTTTCAAATTCAACAGCTACAACTTTTCTCGTCTTTACTTCCTCTATGATCTTATCCAATTGCCCAACATCAGCTACGCAAACGGATGCCTTTTCCGGTCGATTATTATCCCGGGTCCGGGGCAGCCTGTCGAGGAGGCTGTAAAATTCAAGCTCTCTGAAAATTCGTGCCAGTTCTTCGTAATCCGGTTCGCTGAAGGCCAGCTCTTCCAAATCCACTTCGACGTCTACATCCCTGACAATGGTCACCAGTTTTTTACTGCTCTTTGCCTGTTCGCCGTAAGCAAGCACGCTCTCCCTCAACTTGCCTTTTAAGGCACCGGCATTTTCCAGAATGTTCTCAAGCGTCCCGTATTCCTGTAATAATTTTAAAGCCGTCTTTTCACCAATTCCGGGAATGCCGGGCAGATTGTCGGAAGCATCCCCCATCAGCCCTTTCATATCAGGGACAGCCTCGGGCGGTATGCCGAAGCGCTCTTTTATCTTTTGGACGTCGTAAACTTCCATTTCCGATATGCCCTTGCGGGTGAGCATCACCTGCACTTTCGGGGATACCAGCTGAAGCGTATCCTTATCCCCTGTCACTATTAATGTCAAGAGTCCCGCTTCTTCGGCTTTTTTTGACAAACTTCCCAGGAGGTCGTCAGCCTCGTAGCCTTCTTTTTCCACGTAACGGATGTTCATGGCCTTTAGGATTTGTTTTAAAATGTCGAACTGCCCGGACAGCTCTTCTGGCATTTTTACTCTGTTGGCCTTGTACGCCGTATATTCCTGATGCCTGAAAGTCGGTGCTTTCCGGTCAAACGCCACCGCTATGTAGTCAGGGGACTGCTCTTTTATAATTCTCATGAGCATGTTGACAAAACCGTAGACGGCATTGGTATGAACTCCTTTTGAAGTCATAAGCGGCGGCAGTGCGTAAAAAGCCCGGTGCATCAGGCTGTTACCGTCGATAAGCATGATTTTTTTCATCGGCGTCACTCCTTTTACTTATTATTCACCAAAATCGCTTAAAAACCTTCTGTACGTGGAAAAATATTTATACCACCAATCGACAATATTTGACTTATTTTTTAGTACCTCTATTCTCTTTACTTTATTTGCTAAAAATTGCACGATATAGTAAGAAAACCTATCAGGAGTTGGTTGGATGGAACACAGGGAAATATTTTACGGCATCGGAAAACGAATCCGGCGCTTACGGAAGCAGCGCAACCTGACCCAGGAGGAGCTCGGAGAAAGAGCGGGCCTCCATTACAGTTATATCGGACAGGTGGAAAGGGGAGACAAAATACCTTCCCTTAAAACCCTCTCAAAAATAGCTCAGGCACTGAACGTGAGTCTGGATTACATTTTGGAGGATGCCGAAACTTACAAGGTAAAACCTGACTCCGAAAGTGCCATCAACGAACTTCTGGCTATGGTCAAAACCAGGCCCACCCACGAGATAAAATTGCTGACCTCGGTGTGCAGGACGATTATCGAGGAACTGGACTCCTGGAAAAAGAACCAAGAACAAGACTTCTGAGGCTTTAAAGGCCAGATTTACAAAATGAAAATTTTATCCTCCGGGATATGCTTTTTTAATAAAGACCAGAGTTTTTCTATTATTTTTCCTTTAACTTCTTCATCATAAGTATATACTCCTCCCGTTTCTATATAAGGGTAATGGATTATCTCCGAAGGCGGGAAGTTTTTCCTCATCCTCTTCAGGTAATCGCGGGGTATCCTGAAGACGCCGATGCTCGCGTCGTTTACCTTATCTGCCGGAATCATCGAAAACGTCCGGCTTATCAAATTTTCGTAAGCTGTTTCCCAGTTTTCAAAATACAAAACCGGGTCGAAGCACAGTCTCACCTTCCAGCCATCGCCGATGGCTCTTATTATATTTTTCAACCTGAGCTCAAGGGGCGGCGTATTTTTTTCGTATTTTTTAATCACTTCGGTCGGCGAAAGGGTCCAGGCCAAAATCACATTGCTGGCAGGCACAAGATAGCTTATAGCCGAATAATTCGCGCTCTTTGTGCGTATTTCAAGCTTTAAATCCTCTTTTCCCCTCGCAAACTCAATCCACATCGCGGAAAGAGCTATAATCCCCTCGATGGCTAGAAGGTCCGTATCGTATGAAATGCAAAGGTAAAGCGGCTTTTGTTTTAGAATGTCTTCGACTTCCTTGAAGTAATCCTCTACGTTCACGAAAATCACGAGGTTCGCCGACGGATGCATACCTTTAAGATAACAGTAATCGCACGAATAAATGCAATTCAAAGCCGGCGAAGTGTAATAAAAATTTTCATTTCCGAAATCGTGACAGATATCCGGGCCCCGGTAAAGCAACTCTCCCTTTTTGGCTGCGAGTATCAGCTTCCTGCTCGACTCCTGGACGAAAAAGTTCTGCCTAGGCCTGCAAAATACGTCCTTGTAATGCTTTATCCGGACTTTGAGAGCTTTCGGAAATTTTTTTAAAATTTCTTTCGTTAGAGGGTTTTCCTCAATCCCTTCTTCCACGTATATGTGAGAAAAGCTCTTAACAAAGCAACTTTTTAATCCTTTCAAAGTAAATCTTCCCTTCGCTTTTTGAGTTTACCCTTACGTTCAAAAAATCATAGAGCTCCCCCGGCAATCTTTCGTGCTTCGACAGGTAAAACAGTATTAAATTTTTCAGCTGGTGGGTCATTGTAAAGGTTAGTTTAAGGTTTCCTGCAAGTTTATCAATTATTTCCTTCTCCTTTCCGGATAACCCCACCGAAAAAAGGTAATCAATGGATTCCAGAGATGACATAAAACCTTCAATCAAAGGCAGATTTTTTCTTATGAGGTCCGATACAAAAGACGGTTCTACCCTGACTCCCTCCAAATAGTCGTGAATCACCTTTATGCAGTGGACTTTGTGAGGGGGCAGGAAAAATGACGCTGCTTCGAAGAAGCCGGCTCCCTCCATGTCGACCGCATCGCCCTCTATACGGTCTTCCGGGAAATTTCCTTTAATAACCGGGAAATCAAAAGTTTCCAGCACTCCTTCCTTCATGTCGTGCCTGGCTATCATATCGGGGTAAAAAGCCCTCTTCGTATCGTGGTAAATTATCTTGTGACAAAGGATGGCGTCACCCTTTTTTAGATTAATATTTTTCGCCCCGGCAATGCCGATGTTCAAAACCGCATCCCTATCGGTGGCTTCAAACTCCGCAAGCAAAAAAGAAGTGGCGCAAGCGGAGGCAACTACGCCCGGGCCGCTTTCCACCAAAGCCACCTCTTCTCCGGCAAAAACCTGGAAGCGGCTATTTTTTACGACCTTCTTCAAGCCGAAATATTCGATAATGGGCTTTGCTTCGGCGTGATATGCCGTCACTATGTAAAACACGGCCTTTCACCTTTTCCACTTTTGTTATGGTATAATCAATATATAGTTTACCATATTGCGGTTCCCTCGAAAACTTAATAAGCCTATGAAAGGAGCATTGTATGATTAAACAACCTAAAATACACCTTTTTGACTTCATATTGTGCGCTTCCACCACGTGCCGTGGAACGGAGGGAAAGGTTTAGAATTCAAGGGAAAAAAAGTGCCGCAAGGCAGTCACATCCTGCACATTGCGGACCGGGTGGCGGTTTTGACGGGCAATAACCAGCAAGAAATCTTGAGTAAATCGAAAGACATTATAAAAAAAGTGGAAAGCCAGTCGGATAAATTGTTCGCGCCCGAACTAGTCGAAGCTTTTAAAAGCCTCGCTTTGAAGGAGAGCTTCTGGCTGGAAGCCGCTTCGCCTTCGATAAGTTCGGTCTTAACGAGCAGGATCACGCTTCCCGTCGTAGAACTGGACATCGAAAAGTTGACCGAAATCGCAAAGCTCTTTTCTCAAATTATCGACTTCAGGAGCCGCTTTACGGCCACCCATTCCAGCGGCGTTGCGGCGAGCGCGGAATACCTGGCAAAACTTTGCGGTTTTTCCGGAAGAGAATGCCTGATGATGAGGATAGCCGGGTATCTGCACGACCTGGGAAAGCTGGCCGTCCCGGTGGAAATTCTTGAAAAAAACGGGCAACTGACGAAAGAGGAATTCGAAATTGTAAGGGCTCACCCTTTTTTTACATACCGCATTTTGGAACCGCTGAAAGACCTGGAGGAAATCGCCGCCTGGGCTTCCTTTCATCACGAAAGGCTGGACGGCAGCGGCTATCCTTTCCACCACAGGGCTTACGACCTGCCCCTGGGCTCCCGCATAATGTCCGTGGCCGACGTCTTTTGCGCCATCACCGAAGACAGGCCATACAGAAAGGGTATGCCGAAGGAGCAGGCCGTAAAAGTACTCGATGACATGGTCAAAAATTCGGCTTTAGACGCCTACGTCGTGGAAGTTTTAAAATCCAACTTCGGCGAAGTAAACGAGTTTCGAAAAATTGCCCAGGCCTCCGCAGCAGAAGAATACCGAATATTTTACGAAGGCGCCGGTTTTTAACTATTTTTCCTCTTTCGAAACGCCCGCTTCTTCGAAAGTGGCCATTTCCCTTATTATCTTCACGGCCGCTTCGACAAGATTCATGGCAAGTACAGCACCGGTGCCTTCCCCCAGCCTCATCCTCATGAAGATCATGGGTTCGAGCCCCAGGAGGTCCAGCATTACTTTATGCCCGGGTTCCTGGGAGACGTGGGATGCTATCATAAAGTTTACTGCACGGGGGTTTATCCTGGAAGCGATAAGTGCACCGGCAGTTGATATAAAACCATCTATGATAACAGGCACCCTCCGCGAGGCCGCTCCCAGGATTACCCCCGCTATACCTGCGATTTCCAGGCCCCCGACTTTAGCCAGGACCCCTATCGGATCTTCAGGATCAGGTTTGTTTACTTCCAGAGCTTTTCTTACGGCGTTTAATTTTTTCTCCAGGCGGTGGTCATCAATCCCAGTCCCCCGGCCTACTATTTCTTCAAGGGGCTTACCTGAAAATGCAGCAAGTATCGCGCTGCTGGGCGTGGTGTTTCCTATTCCCATATCTCCCGTGGCAATAAGGTCGGAGCCTTTATCTATGCTTTCCCAAGCGGTGGCAATTCCTGCTTCGATGGCCTTTATCGCTTCTTCCCTGCTCATGGCAGGACCTTTTGTTATGTTATCCGTGCCTTTTTTTACCTTTCTTACAACCAGGTCCGGATGGTCTACATCTGAAGCTACACCTATGTCGACGCAGATTATCTCCGCTCCTTCGTGGCGCGCCAGTACGTTTATGGCTGCCCTTCCCGCAAGGAAGTTCAATACCATCTGGGGAGTTACATCTTTTGGATATGCACTGACCCCTTCCTCCACAACGCCGTGGTCACCCGCCATTATTATAACGGTCTTCTTTTTGAAATCATTAAACACCTTCCCGGTTATCCCGGCTAATTTTGCAGCCAGGTCCTCCAGTGCCCCCAGGCTCCCTTTAGGTTTTGTCAGGTTGTCAAGTCTTTCTCTCGCCTTTTGCATGGCCTTACCATCCAGATCTCCTATACTTTTTAGTGCCTTTTCCAGTATTTCCATAAAAATCCTCCCTTTCCTTTAAATTTTTTTGTAAAATAAAAAGCCCCTAACTGTAATAAGTTACAGCTAGGGACTTTGCCATCATCCCGTAGCAAAACCTTCCGAGCAGGTCTTCTGGCTCCGGTTCACCTCCCCTTGCGCCTTCCCGGTTTCCCAGTGGCATGTCGCAAGGGGAATCCCCGTTACAGCGGCGGGTCCGCTCAGGATTTTCACCTGATTCCCTATTCTCCCCATCGTAGGGCACCCGAAAGGTTATGTTATTTTTAATTTTAACGGGTTGTAATAATAATTCTCTATTTTTTCCAAGATTCCTCCCATCAATATATAATTTTTTAAATTCACCGGGCAAAAGAAGGAGTGCAATTAACCAGTATCGAATAATTGACATGGAGCTTATCGTTTGCCTTGTTGCCCTAAAGCAAATATCTCTTAAATCGTTATAAAGATTATAAAAATAAGGAGCTGAAGGTATGACTTCAGAAATAAATTCAATTGTATGCTCCACAATTTTATCATTGAAAAGTCTTTCGATATACAGAAAACTGCTGGAAAACCCATTGATAAAAAAATTCGAAAACCTATTAGAAGCTGCAAAGTCCGGCAATTCTCCACTTATCGCTGAAGCTTACTGCGACCTATTGCACGGGCTTCTGGCCGAAAACGAAAGGCCCGTCAATGTTGGAAATTCTTTTCAGAATCTAATACTCGACCTCATGCTGGAAGATGAAAATCCTTTCAGTTTGAGCTCTGAAAAGGCAGGGAAAAATATCCCAGATTACCTTAAAAAACTCGTAAAGACTGATTTAAAGCTCCTTAAGTCCGTCTTTGAATTTGACTTTGAAGTCATTTTGAACTTCATCAAAGCAAGGCTAGACTTTGACTTGCCTCCTATCCCTGGAAACCGCGAACTCAAGGAAAATAAGTTCCCATATCCAGAATTTTACTATATGGAAAAATATAACTTGAAGCATAAGCTGGGGGTTTCACCGGAGTGGGAAAACTTCGTAGAAGATCTGTCAGAATTCTACAAAAAAGTAGGATGCGGGATTTTCGGTAAATACTGGGCCTTCCGGGTCAAGGAGAAAGACGGTAATTTTAACCTGGTAGGGATAGCAGAACCCGACCCCGTCAGGATTCATGATATAATAGGCTATGAAGAGCAAAAAACGGAAGTCTTGAGGAACACTGAACAATTCGTTAAAGGCTTCAGGGCCAACAACGTGCTCCTTTACGGCGACCGGGGAACCGGTAAGTCCTCGACTGTAAAGGCAATGCTTCATGAATTTGGCGAAAGGGGCCTTCGAATCATTGAGGTTTTGAAAAATCAGCTAGAATGCTTTCCTCAAATAATACCTTTACTGAGAACCAGGCCCCAGCGCTTTATAGTTTTTATAGACGACCTATCTTTCGAAGAACATGAAACGGAATACAAATACTTAAAGTCTATCTTGGAAGGCAGTCTGGAAAAGACTCCGGAAAACGTATTGATCTATGCTACCTCCAACAGAAGGCACATCGTCAGAGAATTTTCAAAAGACCGCACTGATGAGCTAAAGCCCAAAGATACCGTACAAGAAAAATTATCTCTCTCCGATCGTTTCGGAATAACTGTGGTGTTCCCATCTCCCGACCAGGAAGCTTATCTTGAAATAGTTGAGGGGATAGCGAAGAAAAGAGGAATAAATTTGGATAAAGAAACCCTTAGAAAATTGGCGTTAAGATGGGAATTGTGGAACAATCAACGTTCCGGGAGAACTGCAAGGCAGTTTATAGACGATTTAGAAGGAAGGTTAGCAAGCGGAAAATTATTAAATCCACAGCATTATTAAACAAAAGGAGTTGGTAAAAATTTGGATCAAGGAATTCTCTCGATTTTAATAATTCTATGTCTCGGACTTTTCAGCAAAAACAATACTTTGGCATTGGCTGCTACTATAGTATTAGGGCTGAAACTAATGAACATGAAACAAGTCATACTCTTCCTTGATGAACATGCCATAAAAATTGGCGTGATCATCCTAACCATTGGCATTTTAACCCCTTTTGTCAGCGGAAAAATAACGTTGAGAGACATGGAAAATTTATTAAGAAGTCCGGTGGCTATATTAGCTATACTCGCTGGCACCCTAACGGTAACCTTGTCCGGGAAAGGGCTGGGATTCATCAGCGATAACCCTTCCGTAGTAGCAGGAATAGTTC
The DNA here is from genome assembly GCA_030446005.1 of Tepidanaerobacteraceae bacterium. Classification (GTDB taxonomy): domain Bacteria; phylum Bacillota; class Thermosediminibacteria; order Thermosediminibacterales; family Thermosediminibacteraceae; genus Fervidicola. Next base: position 25,133 of record JASUSP010000013.1, read on the forward strand.
TAGGATCAGTGATAGGAGTTGCATTTTTCAAAGGTGTCCCCATAGGCCCCATGACAGCGGCGGGAATAGTGGCGGTTATCTTAAGCCTAATGAAGCGATGAGAAAAGCCTCTGAGCCTCTTTGATAGAGCCTGCGAGGAGCAGGAACTTGTGTTAAATTAAACCAACTGCCAAAAACAAAAGCCCCAGCAATCGTTGCGGGGCTTTCCGTTTCAATTTAGTTTACGAATGTTTTCAATATAAAAAACAGGTAAAAAGGTAACCCTTTGGATACTTTTTTGGAATTAAATTAGCTTATACCCAATATATCCCGATATATCATTAAACTTTTCCTAATATCTTTAAAATCTCGAATATCAAGGGTTTCCTTTAAATTTTCAAAGTACTTACGTATACTTTCTTGTGGAATAACCTCGCTTGAAGGCTCATTTTCTTCATATCCTCTCCTTGCTTCTCGCCACGGTTTATCTTTATGTGTCATATCTCTTAGAACCCAAGCATCAAACATTCCATATATATTGTATATCTCGTTAAGCAATTGAATTTGTTCAATATCGAACACTTTCGAAGGATCAAAATCTTCTTTTGCAAGATAGTCATAATTTTGGTACTTATACCAGATCTCTGGAGAAACTGGCCCATGTACCCACGCTTCAAGTGGGGTAACAAATAACGGCTTGCCAAAAAACGCCAAATGCCACCCTTGAGCATAATATATCAATTTTTGAAGCTTTAATGGTGTGAGGATACTACCTTCTTTTACATCTGCTTTACTTAAAAAATATTTAGCAACATCAAATACACTTACTGTTTTTTTTGAACAAATTTTTTCGAGGGCAGCTTCAATTTTCTTTCTAACTTGATTACCAAGACAATCCTTATTTGACTCATACAGTTTTTTCATGTATACAGGATTTTGAAGCTTTTTTAACTCATCACTATAAAGTTTTAAAGGCGTAATTCCTTTTAAATACCTTTCTATAGTAGCTTCGCCCCATCCTAACAGTTTTGCTAATGTTTTGGCACTAATATCATAAGTAGTTAATATATTTTCAATTTCTTCGGTCGTAATTATTCCCGCTTTCTTTCTATATTCAGCATTAGCTTTTTTAATATTCTCGTCATCCAATTCAGGTATATATATTTCATTTCCGCATTTATTACAATAAGCTATTTGTCCAATAAAATTAATTTCAATCCCTCTTATATTATCGCTAATTTCTTCTTCTCTAACAGTATATTCAACATCCTCATCGCAATAATAGCAATACCTTTTCATCGGCACCTCCCACCTTTCCCTATTCACAAATAAGGATAGTCGAGATCATACTCCGCTTCGTGGAATGAGAGACATACAACTGTTCTTCTCCCATCCCTTATTTTTAATTTTATATACACCTCTATATCCTCAAATATTTGACCAAAAATCCAGACAGTTTCCCCATTATAGCGAGGATTGTCGTCGTAATCTGTATAGGAGTAATTTGTAATATCTAATTTTAGCAATTCTTCGTAAATAATTCTGCTGGTAATATTGTATTGCCGCATAAACTTGGAAGTTTTATCCCCTGGCCTATTTTCTTTAACAATAACAAGCGTCGTCTTTTCGTCACCACTTTTCAAAATGGAATGTAATCTTCTTAAAAAGTCTTTTACCTCATCTTCATCACATATCCACGCCATCACACGCCTCCATAAGTATCATATGATACTTTCAATTAAAATATACACGAAATATAACAAAATGTAAAGAAAAAATTTGGTATCAATTGATACTTACAACGGTGAACAACTTCATTCTTTACGAAAGAACTGACGTATCGGCGGTAATCCTCTAACGTCCGGGTAGAAATGCCATCTGCCTGCCTCGAAAGGAGAAATTCGCTCAAGATGAAATGGAAGTCCAATTGAGGAGTTTTTAGCCTTGCCAATTTTGCCATAGAAAATAAAAACACCTCCTCAATCAGGGACACCGGATTTTTTTGGCCCATTTTTGAGGAGGCTAATCCCTCAAAGCCTTGATTTCATTTCCTGGTGCCGAAGGCGGGAGTCGAACCCGCACGGCCTCATCGGCCACCGGATTTTGAGTCCGGCGCGTCTGCCAGTTCCACCACTTCGGCACAACCGCACTATTATCTTACCATATCTTCGGCCATAATTCAAGAGCATATTAATCCAAAAAAGAGTCCAGTTTTAGGCCTGAATGTGATTTTCATCACAGAATTTACAGTTTTTCGGCGTTATTATTTTAATTGAAACAAAAAAATACCACGGAGGGGATTATATGTTCTGCTATCAGTGCGAGCAAACTCCAAAAGGCGGTTGCACAAAAATCGGAGTTTGCGGTAAAAACGAAGATATATCCAGCCTCCAGGATATGATCATCCTGGGACTCAAGGGAATATCAGCATACGCGGTCCACGCAAGAGAACTTGGCTTTACCGACCCCGAAGTAGACGCCACCGTACAGGAAGCTCTCTACATGACCCTGACCAACGTCAACTTCAACCTGCAGGAACATATAGATATGGCGATGAAGGTAGGCAGGGCAACAGTAAAGGTCATGGAACTTTTAGACAAGGCTCATACGTCCAAGTTTGGAATCCCGGAACCGGTGGAAGTTCCCCAGGACAAAATCGAAGGCCACTGCATCCTGGTAACCGGTCATAATCTCCACGCCCTTAAATTACTGCTCGAACAATCCGAAGGGAAGGGCGTAAACATTTACACCCACTCCGAAATGCTGCCTGCCCACGGCTATCCAGAACTTAGAAAATACAAGCATCTAAAAGGGAACTTAGGTAAATCCTGGACCGACCAAAGGAAACTTTTCGAAGAGTTTCCCGGCGCCATCGTGGGGACCACCAACTGCATAATGCCAATAAAGGGCACGTACTCCGACCGCTTCTTCAGCTACGGTGTGGCGGGACTTGAGGGCGTTCAGAAAATCGAAAACGACGATTTCACGCCCGTTATCGAAAAAGCCCTGTCGCTTCCGCCAGCCAACGTAGATTCCGATAAGAAGGTAGTGACCGGCTTCCATCACGAAACGGTACTTAAAATCGCCCCCGAAATAATTGACGCCGTAAAGGCCGGAAAAATAAAAAGGTTCTTCGTGATAGCAGGCTGCGACACTCCGGGCAGCGGCAACGAGTACTACAGGAAGCTGGCTTTAGCTTTGCCGAAGGACTGCGTTATCATCACCACCTCCTGCGGCAAATTCCGCTTCAACGACGTGCATTACGGCACCGTGCCTGGAACCAACATCCCGCGCTATATAGACTTCGGCCAGTGCAACAATTCCATCTCGGCGATAAAGGTGGCAACGGCCCTTGCCGAAGCTTTCAACTGTTCGGTGAATGACCTGCCCCTTTCGATAGTGCTCTCTTGGTTCGAGCAAAAAGCCGTGGCAATACTTCTTGGCCTTTTGAGCCTGGGAGTGAAAAATATCTATATCGGCCCCAAAGCCCCCGAATTCATTACGCCGGGAGTGATGAAGGTCCTCCAGTACAACTTCAACCTGAAGCTCATAAGCGATGTAGAAAAGGACCTCGCCGAAATGCTCGGATAAATAATAGGGCATCTCCGAACGGAGATGCCTTTTTTATAGTACCTACTCGGTTTTTCCAAGATGTTCTAGGTTGTACTGCTTTATCTTTTTGTAAAGGGTGCTTCTTGAAATTTTCAGAGCTTCGGCTGTCCTGGTTTTATTGTAGGCGTACCTTTTTAAAGTGTCCTGAATCACCTTCTTTTCAGCCAAATTTGCAGCCGTGCTCAGTTCGACGATTTCACCCGATTCTCTCGGCATTTCCCTGAAAAATGCTTCTTCCTTCATATGCCTGGGCAGCAAGTCTTCGGTTATAACGCCATCTTCCGAAAGAATGACCAGCCTTTCTATCACATTCCTGAGTTCGCGCACGTTACCTGGCCAGGGATAATCCAAAAAAACTTTTTTAACGCCCGGTTCTATACGCTTGATTTTTGTACCGTAAAGTTCTTCGAATTCTCTTATAAAGTTTTCAAAAAGCAGGATGATGTCTTCGGGCCGATTCCTGAGCGGCGGAATTTCAACGGTAATTACATTTATTCTGTAATAAAGGTCCTCGCGGAACTTACCTTCGCTGATGAGCTGTTCCAGAGGCCTATTAGTTGCGGTTATAATTCTCACATTCACAGAAATAGGCTTGGTGCCTCCCACCTTGTAAAAAGTGCCGTCCTGAAGAAACCTCAAGAGTTTCGCCTGCATTTCCACCGGCATTTCTCCGATTTCATCGAGAAAAAGTGTTCCGCCGTCGGCCAGTTCCAAAAGACCTGCTTTTCCGCAACGACTCGCACCGGAAAAGGCCCCTGCCTCGTATCCAAAAAGCTCGCTTTCAAAAAGGTTCGGCGGTATTGCGGCGCAATTCAGCTTCACCATGGGCTGATTGCGGCGTTCGCTATTTTCGTGGATAGCACAGGCCATCAGTTCTTTGCCTGTACCGCTTTCTCCCTTAATGAGCACCGGGACTGAGGTCCGGGATGTCTTTTTGGCTATTTCGATGGCCTTTAACATTTCCCGGTTTCTGCTAACGAGCTTGCCGAAATTGAACTCCGTGCTTTTCAGCGATTGAAGCCTTTCCTCCAGGCATGACAGTTTTCTTGCTGTTATGTCGAGTTCCGCCAGAAGTTTCAGGGTGTTCGTAACATCTTCGATATTTACTATGTAGCCACCTGAATTTTCCGCGTAGTCGAAAGGTTTGATTTTTATGGTGTACTTCCTTCCATCTTTTTCGCTTTCAAACAAAAGCCCATCCGCAAAATCGCCTTGATTTACAAATCCGTCCTTAAAACGGGAAGCTAAAATACCTCGAAATTTTTCCATCCCTTTTTCGTCAGAGCCAAATATTTTTTCAAAAGTCTCATTGTAATATACAAGGTTCATGTTTTCATCCATTACGCAAACCGCGGACTCAAGATTATTTAGCACTATTTCTTGAAACTTTGCCGCTTTCTCCAGCTGGCTTGAAAAGGCGTCGCAGATGCTCTTTGCTGTTAATATGCCGAGCAGCTTTCCCGTTTCATCCAATACGGGAGCCCTTCCGATGCCAAGTCTCCTCATTTCTTCCCGGGCCTTTGTAAGTGGCATTTCGGGCGGCATGAATATTACTTCTGAAGTCATAATGCGGCTAATCGGTGCATCGTATTCCACGCCTTTTGCTAGACTTTTTGCAAGGTCATTTCTCGTAATAATTCCCACGATTTTACGGTCTTTATCAATTACTAACACTTCCTCAGGCTGTTTCAGTAGCATTATTTCATTTAATTTTTCCACCGAAATATTTTCCTGAACCAGCAAAGGGTCCTCTTTTAACGCATCTTTCACCTTTATATCGAGAAGGTAGTCCGACAGCACCACCACCCCTCCCCTCTAAAAAATATTATATCATTAAAAAATCCAGGCGTGTCCGCCTGAACGCCTGGATCTATATTCATAACCCGATGGTTAAAGGGTGTGGATGGGCTCTCCTATTGCCGCATGAGCGCTTTCCATTATGCATTCGGCAAGTGTCGGGTGGGCGTGAATCACCCGGGCCAGGGTTTTCGCATCGACACCTGCCGCCATTGCCACGGCCGCTTCGTGCACCACATCCGAAGCACCTTCGCCTATTATGTGAACCCCCAAAATTTTCCCCGTTTTGCCGTCGACCACCATCTTAACAAAGCCCTCGACTTCGCCCGATGCGACGGCTTTGCCGCTGGCCCTGTAGCTGAATTTACCTACCTTTACCTCGTACCCCAATTCTTCAGCGGCCTTTTGTGTAAGCCCGACACTGCCTATCTCGGGCCTTGTAAATACAGCACTCGGCACAAAATCGTATTTCATTTCAGAGGGCGTTCCCATGATGTTTTCCGCAGCGACTATCCCTTCGGCCGAGGCCACATGAGCCAACATATATTTGCCGTTGACGTCGCCTACCGCGTATATTCCTGGCACGTTCGTCCTCAACTGCCCGTCGACTTTTATGGCACTTTTCTCCATCTCTATTCCGAGCTCCTCAAGTCCCAGGTCTTCCGTATTCAAGGCCCTGCCGATGGTAACCAGGACCTTTTCCGAATAAAACAGAAGGCTTTTTCCTTCGGTCTCGGCGGCTACCACAAGACCACCGTTTTCCGCCCGCTTTATTTCCGAAACCCTCGTCGACGCATGAACCTTTATCCCCCTCTTGAGGGCTGCATTTCTTAGCGCAGCGGATATTTCCACGTCCATATTCGGGAGAATTTCGGGCATCAATTCGATAACGGTCACATCCACCCCGAATGCATTGAAGATGAAAGCGTATTCCATGCCTATAACGCCGCCGCCTATTATCGTTATGCTTCTCGGAAGTTCGTCAAGCTCCAGTATCTGGTCGCTGTTTAATACGCCAGTGGTTTCTATACCGGGAATTGGAAGTACTGCGGGTCTGGACCCGGTAGCAATTATAATGCCCTTTTCCACCTTTATTTTTCTTGTTTCTTTTTCTCCATACACAGTGATTTCATCGGCCGAGGAAATTCTCCCCTGTCCCTTTACAACCTCTATCTTTCTGGCACGAAGTAGTTGCTCTATCCCGCTGCGGAGCGCTGCAACTATCTTGTCTTTTCGATTCATTATTTTCTTAAAATCTATGAGCGCTTCTCTAACCTCAAATCCGAATTCAGAAGCCCGCTTTATATTTTCGTAAACTGAAGCACTTTTCACAAGGGCTTTGGTGGGTATACAGCCCCAATTGAGACAAGTGCCTCCAAGCAGGGCTTTCTCCACCAGCACTACTCGCGCTCCAAGCTGTGCGGCCCTTATAGCGGCTACGTATCCTCCCGGACCACCTCCGATTACTGCCACGTCGTAAGTAGCTACTTCCCCTGAAACTACATGGGCACTAGCAGCCGAGGACTCATCCTTTTCGACCACATCAATCCATGCCACTAGGTCGTCGGCTTTTATACTTGTGCCTTCAGAGACGATTATTTTTGACAGCACGCCCTCGAAAGGCGATTCCACTTCCATGTTGAGCTTCAGAGCTGATATTTCAAAAAGCGGCTCACCTTTTTTTACAAATTCCCCCTCTTTTTTTATCCACCTGGCAAGGGTGGCTTCCGAAATTGTAGATGAAAATTTGGGCACCTTTACTTCGCGAAGCATGGACATCCTCCTCTTATAATACTTATGACCCAAACGCTACACCTGCATCATAGTGCAAAAAACATGCCAAATAGAGTAACAGGAAATGCGTTCATTTCAATGTATATGAATGTATCAAATATTATACAGCGTACAACTTTCGCAACAGCGTGACCAGGATGTCTGTAAACTGCCGCCCCCTGTGCGCAAAGTCCCGCAGGCTTCTTCCCGTTTCGCGGTGGCTCATATTCACGTCCACTTCGACAACCTTAAAACCTTTTCTGAGCACGTCTATCAAAAACCCGACCTCTGCGCCGAATCCAGCCGGGATTTCCCTAACGCTTTTCAGCACTTCGCGCTTAAACGCTCGCTGGCCTGATAGTGCTGCATTAAATTTTTGCCCTGTCATGAGATAAACTCCCCACCACGAAAGACTTTTCACTAGCCCGAATCCGCCTTTTTTCCTGGCTTTGGGGAATTTAGCCACGGTCATATCGGCCCTTCCTTTTTTTATCGGTTCCAAAAGCTTTTCCAGGTCATCGGCCTTAAAACAAAGGTCCGCATCGAGAAAAACGATTATTTCTCCTTTTGCGGCAAAACAGCCCGTCATCAGAGCAGCTCCTTTTCCCCTGTTTTTTTCATGCCTTATTACCGTTGCTCCTGCGGTGGCTGCTTTTTCCGCGGTACGGTCCGTTGAACCATCGTCCACCACTATTATCTCCTTTAAATTTTCAATTTTTTTTGCTTCCCTTATGACGAATTTCACATTTTTTTCTTCGTTAAAAGCTGGAATTACAACGCTTACACGCATCCTATCCCCTCGTATGCAATTCGTTTTTAAAGGACAAAATATAACCGTGAGCGCTGGGAGGTGAAATTTTGAAAAAATTACTTAGAGTCACCGCTTTTATATTTATATTTTTAGTGGCTTTTTATTCACCTTCACAGGCCTTCCAGGATACTTCCGGCCAAAAACCAAAAGGCGAAGTTTCTTTGGTAATATATACCCTTGAAAGGAAGCTTGTAGTCTTGGATGACGGAAAGCCCTTTAAGACCTTTCCGGTAGCGGTGGGCACTTTCGACACCCCAACTCCCTTAGGTCTTTTTAGGATTACAGAAAAATCAAAATGGGGCGAGGGATTCGGCAGCCGGTGGATGAAGCTCAGCGTTCCTTGGGGAATTTACGGCATCCACGGCACAAACAAACCCTATTCCATCGGCGGTTTCGCCTCCCACGGGTGCATCAGGATGCACAACAGGCACGTGGAAGAGGTTTACAGCTGGGTAAAGGTGGGCACAAAGGTTTATATAGTGGGAGGCGTGGACGGGCCTTTCACCTTCGGCTTCAGGACGCTGGTCCAGGGCAGCAGGGGCTCGGATGTGGTGGAGGTGCAAAAAAGGCTTTTTAATCACGGATTTTACAACGGCAACTTTGACGGAATCTACGGTTCCGGAACACGGGAAGCCGTAAAGGCCTTTCAAAAGGAAAGCGGCCTTAAGGCTACCGGCATAGTTGACGAAGCCACTTATAGGGCTCTGGGTATCCTCAGGTTTGAATAAAAAAAGCGGCTTTTTTAGCCGCTTTAAAATTTGTCTTTGAGATGTTTTGCAAAATATTTTGCCGCTCCAGGACACTCTTGGAAAAGCTTATCCAGGAAACATGATGCTATTTCAGGTTTCGATACTGTAAGTTCAGCAGTTATTGATTCAACCAGATTTTCCGGCAACGCTCCCCTTTTCATTATGGAAGACTTTATAACGCTTATTGCCCTTTCTACATCTTCGATATTCTGTATGGAAGGTGTCATTTCTAATTCTCCTTTTTTTATTAATTATGAGCTAGTTCTGGAGAGAATATTCTTTAATTACTTTGAATCTCTGATTAATTGTTAGTATTCCCTGTTTGATGTTTGTTAGAAGTTCATATTTATAAAAAAATAAACGGTTTCCAAAAACCTCGGAAACCGCATATTTCCTGGTGCCGAAGGTGGGATTCGAACCCACACGGGCCTTTCGCCCACTACACCCTGAATGTAGCGCGTCTGCCAATTCCACCACTTCGGCACAAATTGCAATTATTATATTACCACACTCTTTATTATAATTCAAGAGCTTTTTACAAACGTGCACTAGTTTACTAAATGAAATTTGGGATTTTAAATTTTCAGCCGGATAAAAATTCGGTCAGGATACCGACAAATCGCTCGGGGCATTCCAGGTAACAGGCATGCCCAAGTTCATGAAAAGTATAAAGTCTGCTTCCCCGTATGTTGTTTTTGAGAAGCCGGGCGAATTCATAGGGGGCGATGTCGTCTTTTTCCCCCCATATGATTAAGGTCCTCACATTTATATCTTTCAACCTGTTCGCGTATCTGTCCACGTTTATGCTGCCTACAAGGATCAGCGATTTCAGCCTGTGGCCGTACTTCAGGGCGAACTTTAAAGCAATCTCACCGCTGAAGGACGGACCGACCAGGTGAAACTCTTCAATTTTTAATTCGTCAGAAAACTCCAGCAGAAAGTCTTCCATTTCCCCTTCCAGGGGGTCCGATTTTCCGTATCCCGGAAGATCGAGGGCTATTACATGGAATCCTTTCATGGAAAGCTTTTCCATAATCCCGACTTGTCTCCAGTCTTGAGAGGTATATCGCTTCCCGTGAAGGAGTATCACCTTATCACGACTTTTAGCGTCACCGCCCGTTAGATAATGAATCCTTGCTCCCCGAATGGTTTTATATTCTTCCTTAATATCCATTTTCCTCACCGCTTCTTTCTAAATTTTTAATGCAAGTTCGGCACCGTCTCTTATCGCCTCTACCGCAGTTGCTACACCTTTACAGTCACCTATGAAGAAGTACCGTTCATCCCCCCGAAGCCTGCTGAAAGTGTCATCGGGCGCATTTCCGATGGCCACCACCATATCGTCCACTTCAATGCTGATTTCACCTTCGGTCGAATCGCAGATGATTTTTCCGCCTTCCAACTTTTTAACAGAAGTATTCGTCCTTATTTCCACGCCATGCTTTTTGAGCCTCTCAAGGATGAGTCTTTTCAGCATCGGGAAAAGATTCGATAATACATCGCCCTGTGCTTCTAGAACTGTCACTTCTTTTCCTTTCTCTGCCAGATATTCAGCGGTTTCAAGGCCAGTGAGTCCTCCGCCTATTACAGCAACCCTTTTACCAGGCGGGATGTTGCCCGCAAGTACATCGACGGCCAAAAAGGGCGTTTTGTCCGCGGTGATCTTGAGATTTGCCGGCTTTGATCCGGTAGCTATTACAATCCTGTCGTAATCGCTCGCTTCGATTTCGTCGACCGTAACTGTTTTCCCGAGAAAGATGTTTACGCCGTATTTTAAAAGATCCTTTTCCAGGTACTCCACCACCCGTCCGATTTCCTGCTTGTACGGGGGGAGTTTCGCTACATTCAACTGCCCGCCCAGCTTTGTTTCCTTTTCATAAAGGTCAACCCGGTGGCCTTTTCTAGCAAGGTAAGAGGCGGCAGCCATTCCGGCCGGGCCTCCGCCTATCACGGCAATTTTAAGGGGCCTTTCGGCTTTTACCCTGAAATCCTCTTCCCTTCCCACTTCCGGATTCATCAGGCACGATACAGAAGATCCGTTCAATATATACGCGATACAGGCCTGGTTGCAGTGGACGCAGTATTTTACCTCATCTTCCCGGCCGTCTTTCAGCTTTCCTATGCAGTCCGGATCTGCTATAAGCCCCCTGGCTATACCAATGAAGTCGGCCGCACCGCTTGTGAGAATATCTTCCCAATCTTTTGCTTTACCCAGCTTGTTTGCAGCAATAACCGGGATTTTGACGTTTTCCTTTATCCGCCTTGTATGTGAAATGAGTGGCCTATCTTCAAGGGACATGGGTGCTATGTGGTATTCGGCATTAGCACCTATGCCGCCAGAGATGCTGAGGGCGTCGGCTCCACTTTCTTCCAGCATTTTTGCTACTTCTATGCTTTCACTAATGTCAAGGCCTCCGGGAGTAAAATCGTCAGCGTTTATTCTGCACGTAACGACAATATCCGGCACCTGCTCTTTCACTTCTTTTAAAATTTCCAGCGCAAATCTTGCCCTTCCCTTCAAACTCCCGCCGTATTCATCCTGCCGCGCATTTAGGTTTGCAGACAAAAACTGACTTACCAGCCAGCCGTGGGCAAAATGAAGTTCGACCAGGTCGAATCCTGCCTTTTTTGCCCTAGCAGCAGCTTTAGCAAAATCTTTAACGAAGCCTTTTATTTCCTCATGCGTAAAGTCAGATGGCCTGTATCTGGGATTGTGCAGTGCAATCTGTATACCTGCCCTGGCGCCGTTATCGTGTATGACCCCGGCCAATTTGGAGAGCCCCTTTATCCTGTCATCGTTTTCTATACCGAGCTGATTTTTAAAGAACTTGCCGAATTCGTTTACATAACTTGCCTCTACTATTACAAGTGCGGCATCGGCGGACCTTCTCCGGTAATAACCGAGTTCACTGTCGCTTACAGAACCGCCTGAAGCCAGATTGGTTACGGTAGGCAGCATAACAATGCGGTTTTTCAACACCATATTGCCGATTCTGCCTTCAGTGAAGAGCATTTATATCACCTCCAAGATAAATTCTACATCTTACTTTATTATTAGTAAAATAATATGATATTATGAAACTGATAACTTTACGGTTATATGAGGTGACCGTTATGACCCTCAGGGATATAGAGATCTTCGTGACCGTTTGCGAGTTAAAGAGCATGTCTGCTGCCGCAAAAAAGCTCTATATGTCCCAGCCCGCCGTCAGCCAGACCATATCGCAGATGGAGGGAGAACTCCAGGTCAGACTCTTTGACAGGATAGGCAGGAAGCTCAGCCTCACGTATCCGGGGGAAATCCTGTATAGCTACGGAAGGCGGATACTCAATCTTGTCAGGGAGGCAGAGAGTACTCTTGATGATGTGAGGAACATGAGGATGGGAAGGCTGAGGGTAGGAGCCAGTACAACGGTGGGAATTTACCTGCTCCCGGAGATAATCGGCGAGTTCAGGAAAAGGTTCAGTGTCGACGTCTACTTTACGATTGACAATACCGCAGGGATAGAAAAGCTGATATCTGACAATTCTATAGACCTTGGCATTGTCGAAGGGCCGGTCCACTCAAGGGAGATTGTTGTAATACCCTATATAGATGATGAGCTATATCTTGTATGCTCAAAAAACCACAGGTGGGCGGAGAAAAAAAGCATCAGCCCCGCAGAGATTGAAAATGAGGATATAATCATGCGAGAAAAGGGAAGCGGGACGAGGGAAGTCTTTGAGGAGACCATGGCGAGAAATAATGTGAGTTACAGAATAAAATACGTTCTTACCAATACGGAGGCCATAAAAAAGGCCGTCGAAGCCAATATAGGCGTTTCGGTCATATCCAGGCTGGCTGTGGAAAAGGAGATAAGAGGCGGCAGGCTCGTGAAAGTTGACATTGGAAATATAAGGTTTGAAAGGAAGTTTAGCATCATTTATCATAAAGACAAGTTCAAATCGAATCTGTTCGAAGAATTTATAAGACACCTTTATAACTTTAGCAGCAATATAAAGTAACGGCCGCGAGGCATAACCCGCAGCCACAAACTGATTAAAATACACCCATCAACTTCAACATTTTGGCAACAGGACCACCGCCTTTTTCGCAGCGAACCACTTTGTTTTCTCTGCGTGCAGCAAGTATAAGCTGCAGCAACGCAAGACTCATATTGGACTTTTCGCCAAATTCGAGCTTTACTACATCAGCACGCATCAACGCTTCTTTTAGGCGTTTGAGGTCTTCTAATTTATACTGCATGCTCAAGTTTATTTTTACATCTTTTACATCTTTCACATCAGCCTCATTTCGACAAACCGGTCTTATTTCCACATTTTCAACATCCGGTACATTTTTCAGTCCCAAAACGACATCTTCAATGTCCCTTTGAATTTCAACTACCGCTGATATCTCTTCACATTCGAGTTTTTCTCTTATTAAAACGTCAAGGGGAGGATCAATGCTCAATATGTTCCCCATTTCCTCGATATACTTTTCTACTACTAGAGCGCGAGCAGTTTTCATCATACAGTCACTGTTAATCCTTACCGATACCTGCCATTTGATATTTTCTCCGCTTGAGCCTGTATGTATTAAGTTGTTTATAATATCTACCAGTTCGGCTGCATTGCCATCATAAACTTCCCCTTTAATCGCTGCAGTGATCATTTTTTTAAGAGCGTCAAGGCATTCAAAGAAAAGGTCTATCAGTTCATCATTAACACCAAGTTCACCTTTTCGAAGCTTATCAAAAAGGCTCTCTAAATTATGGCTGAAATCTGCAACTTCACTGAAACCCATTGTAGCCGACGAGCCTTTTAATGTGTGCATAATCCTGAAAATCTCATTGAGAACATCCGATTGTTCAGGTTTTTCTTCCAATTCCAGAAGAAGTTGTTCCAACCTCGAAAGTTGCTCCCCTGTCTCTTCAATATATGCATCCAGGTAATTCCATTCCATTTAAACTCCTCCCGCTAGTTCTTCAGGATTCAGGACAAGGACAATATTTCCATCTCCCAGTATGGCTGCACCTAAAAAACACGTGGCAGAAGAAAGCTCTTCAGCTAGCGGCCTTATGATAATTTCCTGCTCGCCAATAAATTCATCCACCACAACCGCCATGCCGCTATTTAACACAACCAGCGGATACTCTTCATACTCATATCCCTTATCTTTATCGCCTTGAAACCCCATAAATTCCCGCAGTCTTAAAAGCGGTATTACCTCCTCCCTGAGGACAACTACTTCTTTCCCCTTCATCCTTCTTACATCATCTGCTTTGATTTTCACCATCTCGCGCACACTCTCGAGTGGCAAAGCGTAACGCTGGCCCTGCACGTTAACGAGCAATACCTTCGATGTCACCATCGTCACAGGTAGTTCCATAAATACAGAAGTTCCTATTCCTACCCTGCTAACCACGCGCACATTGCCACCCAGTTTTCTAACTGTATCACGGATTACGTCCATTCCCACCCCTCTGCCTGACAATTCGGTTACACCTTCTGAAGTGCTGAAACCTGGTATGAACAAAAGTTCTAAGGCTGCATCATCTTTCATCCCGGCTGCTTCTTCAGCAGATATAAACCCTTTTTCAACCGCTTTAGCTCGTATAATATCAGGGTCGATACCGCGCCCGTCATCTTTGACTTCAACCACGACCTTATCTCCCATTCGCTGGGCTCTGAGAATCAGCGTGCCTTCTTCGGGCTTGCCGGCTTTTTGTCTCTCTTTGGGCTCTTCAATGCCATGGTCAATCGCATTTCTTATAATGTGCAGCATCGGATCGTAAAGAGCCGTTACGATATTTTTGTCTATTTGTGTCTCTTTACCTTCGGTGACAAGGCGCACCTTTTTATTCAACTTTCTGCTGATTTCGCGAACCATTCGCGGGAAACGGTCGAAGATATACCGCACAGGAAGAAGCCGCAAACTCATAACCCTGAATCCGTGATAAGGATTGCAATATAATCCATAAATACGGGACATTTCCATAGAAAGCTCTTCTTAAAAACTAAAATTTTCCATTGTGCTGTA
>JASUSP010000014.1 GCA_030446005.1 Tepidanaerobacteraceae bacterium
CCCGGACAATGTTTGTTCGCCTCATGCTTCTATTTTAGCACAACTGGCCGCCGCTTTCATCCCTACCCTTGAAAGGGTAGGGCCTTCCCGCGGCGGTTCCGTAATGGTCGCTTCCTCCCGAATAAGGAAAAACCCCCCATCTTAACACCGGAAAGCCTTTTTGCTCCCCTGTCATGCCGGCGTCATTTGCGCAAAACGCAGTGATTTCCTTTAAAAGCGTGCCCGCAAAGGAGCAAGCCGCAAGGGGCGGATATTCTACCTTCAGCGTGCTGCCGCACAATGTCTGATTTTCTCCCACCATATCGAGGTTTATCCCCGCTAAAACTCTGGGCCTTTCGGGTTCTGAGGCAAGATACGCAAAGGTTCCCCCCATCTCCGGCACAAGGAGAAGTCTCATCCCCAGCCGGGGAGCCAAAAGCACGCCGCTTTTTATCAACCTATCTAAAGACGCAATCGCCTCTATGGCCGCTGCGGCACCCGAGGCATTGTCGTTAGCGGAAGGTTTGGGGTGGCAGATATGGGCGACAACAAGAATTTCTTCCGGAACCTGGCCCGGTATGACGGCCGTTGCAACCGGAACCCGCGGTTCTTGGAAATCGGAAACCACTTTTGCCTTCACCTTCACCGGCCCGCGGTCAAGCATCCCCCTTACCATTTCTCCCTGCCGGGGTGTCAGGACAAATCCGAATAATTTTTTGCACGCGTAAGCCGGGAAAGCCGTATACTGCCGCGCATCGGGCAGGTCCCACCTGGTCCTCACGGGCCAGTATTCGTTAAGGTCATCGGTGATTATACCGATAGCACCGTACTTTACCGCAAAATAGGATGCGATACCCACCTTGCCCCGCACCAGCACAATTTTTCCCCGTAAGTCTTTCGACGCAAAACTTTCCTCTTTTTCCGGGTCCTCGATTTCGACAAGTTCCGTTTCAATTCCCCCTTCTGGAGTGGGGCAGCTCTTCTGGATTACGGCAAAGGCATTCTCTTCAAAATCGGAAAGTTTGACATATTCCTTTTTCTCCTCGTCCCACATCCAGAGTTTTGCCTCGCGGCATTCCCATCCCGGTGAGGGCCTGTAGCCGTAAAATCTGCCGCCATTTTCCGGAATGTATATATTTACCATGGCATCCAGCCCTTTAGCTTTTAGCACCCCGGCGCAATACCGGGCCGCTTCTTCTATCCCCGGGCCGAGCTGCAGCCTGTGGAAACGGACGATTCCGTTTAAAATGTCGAAGCATCTTTCTCCCGATACTTCCCGTGCTATGGTTTTATAAATATCGAAAAACACCAAGATTCCTCCTTCGCAGGTCATCTACAAAAAATTATTTCCCGGGAAATATCTCGCTGTCATCCGACAAGAACAGCACGGTTGAAGAGGCATCCGGCACCACATAGGCCCTGAAGTCATCGCCCACAATTTCCCTAACTTTTTCAAGGGCCTGCCTGGCATCTTTTGCCGGTATCATTCCCATCTCGCAAACCGCTTCGGGGTCGAAATTCGACACCAGTATTACCCGGTGTTTTTCACACGTCAGAGTGAGCATGTAGCCCACGGCCTTGGCAATGGTGAATTCCCTCCAGAGCTCCTCTTCCCTTTGTCTCCGGGTCTTGAATTCCTTTATTATCCTGTAAAAATCCCCGTGGCCCACTCCTTCCGGACATTCGGCAAGCAGCACCACCGCCCCGCCTTCCTTGAGCACACCGACGCTGTTTTCCACGGCCTTGGTTGCCTGATAAAGGTCGATGTCCTTGGGAAATCCGCCGCAGGAAAGAACCAAAACATCGGCTTTTTCCTTTACTTTCAAACTATAAAATTCCTCCACCGTTCGGCAGCCTTCCTCGAAGGCCTTTCGGTAATCCCCCGCCACAACCTTTGCTATCTTTCCTTCGTGGTTCAAAATCACGTTCACCATGAAGGAGGGATTCACCATAGCAGCTATTTCATCCATATCCTCCGCCATGGGATTGCCCTTTAACTTCCCGCATCCTACCGACTCTTTCAATCCACCGCCCTTTTCCGGCGGGTTCAACATCAGCTTGTGGTTGTGCTGAATAGTATCAAAACCCGAAACTCCCGGACAAATCGCTTTCCTTCCCCCGCCAAATCCGGCCATCGAATGATATACTATGCCTCCGGTGATTATCACCTTGTCGGCCTCGGCCACCAACCGGTTTATCCATACCGGCGTTCCCCGGGATGTGGTTCCAACATATACCAGTTCGTTCTTGTTCCGGCTGTCGTGATCCACGATGCGGACCCGCCTCGTTACTTCCAGGCCAAAAAGATATTCCAGTTCCTGCCGGGTGTGTCCGCGGTGCGTCCCCGTCGCCACCACGACGGTTATATCCTCACACGGTATTTGCGCTTGCCTTAACTCATCCAGCAGTGCGGGAATAACCACCTGATTTCGAACGTTCCTCGTTATATCGCTGGCTATAATGACTACCCTGTCGCCCTTTTTTATGATTTCGGAAAGAGGAGGCGAATTTATGGGGTCCCTTAGGGCTTTTAATACGGCTTTTCTTTCATCGGCGACTGCCGGGACGTCTCCCGCCCCGAGGACCGCTAACAAATTTTTTGTTGAAATCCCTAGATTTAAGGCTTTGCGCCCGTATTTTAATTCTAAGGTTTTCATGTCCATTTTTCATCCTGCTCCCACAGATTTTTAGTGCTGTATTAATATTTTATTTTATATTCTGGATTCTGGCAATGCAAATAATTATCTTTCTAGTTCGCCGGTATAGGCGTTTACGTAATAAACTTCCCCGGTATTTATTTCTACCTTCCAGACCGGAGCGGCCAGCCACCGCTCGGCATTGTAAAATTGGGAGTAAAACCCCTGTTCTACCTTTTTTATCACCATTGGCGTTCCGGCCTTTCTTTCAACCTCCACCTTCAATAATGCAGTCAGCGGGGGGATTACTTCCCGCCTTTTGCCTTTAAATGAAACCGGCTTTAAAAAGCTCCTCTGAAAATTCACAACGCCGTAAGGGGTCACCGAAAGTCTTATGTAGCTGTTGGCTATAAAAAAACCTTTGTAGCGCCCCACGTACTCCACAACATACCCGCCAATTTTCGGGTCATACTTAACGTAGTTTAAGCTGGCATATTCGGGCAGACCTCCGTGGCTTTTTATAAATTGTTCGGCTATCTCCACGGCTTTTTTTTCATCTAGCCTCATAAAACTCTCTGTTCTTTCGCTATCCTCGAAGATAATCGAACCGCGGTCCGTTAAAAAAAGGTGCCTCCCTCCCGCAGTATATTTTTTTCCGCCCTGTATATCCTCAACTTCCGCTATCCCGCCAGGGAAGAACATTTTTATAAGTTCTTCTGGTTTGAACGACTCTTTGCCTACCTCAAGAAAGGGCATTGGCTCTCCTTGAGGAGGCAGTTGAGTTTCTAGTTTTATACCCCTGCTTTCAAGATAAGTTTCTACCGCCTGTTGCTGGTCTTCTTCCAGCCTAAAACCTTGTCCTGGCATGGTTTTTATATAAAGATTTGCAAAAAGTACGATGTTAAGTACAAAAAAAGATATGGCAAGAATCCATACGGCCTTTTTCCAATCCATCTGAATCCCTCTTTGGTTAAAAATTGATAGCCTCACCGTTTTTGGCGTTAATAAAAATCCTGCCGGAGTGACTTTCTATCGTCCAAACCGGAATTAAAGTGTCTTCAGAAATAAGATAGGAAAGTTCAAGTGATGTTATCCCTTTCAAATTGTAAATGGCTATTGCCGTATCCAGAGCCTGTATAGGAGATATGGGCTGTATTTTATAAAGCACTTTATTTTCTTTTACGATGTTTCTGAAATACCTGGAAACCTGATTTTCTTCCACGGTCACTGTAAGGTATTCGCTTTGACTTAAAAGGGGCAAGCCGTTGATTCTTATGCCGAAATTAAAGGTATAAGAGGTCCTTTGATTTTGAACTACCTTGTAGCCAGAAAGGTATACGTCATTGGGCCAGCCCCCGTGGGTGTTGATAAAATTAACAGCTATTTTCAAGGCTTCGTAAAAATCCGAACCGGCTTTAAGTTCCCTTGGGAGCGGCCTGCTGTACTCAATGGCGCCGTTGGGATATATGCGAATGCCCCGGTTTCCGTCGGTATAAACTACCGCTCCGTCTTTTTCTTCGATTTTGCGCGTCGCGGAAAAATCGGGGAAAAATTGGGCTATGGTGCTTTGAGACGGCGTTTTTTCGTGTTTAAAGGCAAGCACGGGCAGGTCATCTTGCATGGTTGAAACAGGCACGTAAATGCCTTCCTCAAACTCGACGTTTATCTTGGCAGGTGGAAGGTAGATATATACGGACAGATTTTCCCGTCTTGCTCGCTCCAAAAGCTGTTTCAACTCAAAGCTGCTCTGTCTGTTTTTAAGACCGTAAAATTTGCCGTCGCTGCCTTTAAAAAACACGGAAAGGCCATCCTCCTCAATCATCGTTACCGAATTCACTAATCTTTCATGAGGGATGGCCTGCTGACCTACGTTCATATTAAAAACCTTTGTTAAAAAATCAACGGGCAAAGGCACGGGGAAGAAAAGCTCCATCCCTACTTTTTGCCGGAGGTTTTCGTCGTCCAAGTTTGCATTTTTTACCTCGACAAGTTCCTTTCCATGGAGTATTTTTCTTGCAAAATCCCATGCTTCCCCGTAAAAAGGCGTATCCGGATAAAGAACGCTGTGCATATCCTGCCCGAAATGCAGCACAACTCTATCGGGGGTAATCACATCGGCCAGGTCAACAACGCTCAAGGCGGAAACTTCGGCCTGAACATCGCCGTTTTCACTGTAAAGGCGCCACCAGGTTATGCCGGACAGAAAAAGGCTAGTGCCGACCAGCGCAACCAGCAACAAAACGAGAAAGGAATCTCTATTTTTCACGGCCGCACCGCCTTTTATTGCAGTATGAGCAGTTTCAAAGCCTGGATGATGGAGCTCAGGCTTTTCAAATTCATATCCTTGTCAAGTCTGTATACGTTTCGGGATACGATTTCTTCCTCGCCCGAGGGGAACACTACCTTTACAGTTATGACGTTTTTCCCGAGCTCGATATCGGCCTGGGTCACGAAAAGTCCCGAAGCTCCAACCCTGATGGTCTCCTTCTTTTCTCCGTTCACCAGCACCACGACCGAAGTATCGGCAACGGTTTCGCCCGAAACAATCACGTAGCCTTGAGTTGTCACAAAGTCTTCTTTGGGGCGATTGAGCACGAATTCTTCCTTTGCATCTGCCATGATAAAAAGCAAAAAAACTATACAAAGGGACAATGCCGTTATCCCGATGAGCCTTCTCATGATACTTTTCTCCTCTTCAAAAATAAAAATATTTCTCTTTACAGTTTAGCCTAAAATTATTACAGGAGTATTACATGAAAGTTACGTTTGATTTACACAAGCGCCGGGAGTTTAATCACGACCTCCGTGCCTTTGCCCTGTTCGCTTTGAATGTCAATCTCGCCATCATGCGCCAGCACAATTTCGCGAGCTATCGAAAGTCCGAGTCCCGTTCCGCCAAGCTCGCGACTCCTGGTCTTATCAACCCGGTAAAAACGTTCGAAAATTCGCGGCAGGTCTTCCTTCGGAATTCCTATCCCTGTGTCTTTAATCGAGATGTGCACCTGATTGCCTCTATTTTCGGCTTTTACGAAAATCCTGCCTCCCTGGGGAGTATACTTTATCGCATTGGAAAGCACATTTTGAAACACCTGCTCCAGTTTGTCCCTGTCGGCAAACACCTCGAGACTTTCCTTTATATCGCATTCCACCAGCAGCTGCTTTTTCCTTGCGCTTACCATCATTTTGGATATTACCTCATTAAGAAGCACGTCAATCCTAAGTGCCATTTTATTCCATTTAGTCTCCTTATTGTCCAGCCTGGAAAGCTCCAGAAGGTCGTTGACGAGCCTTGTCATTCTATCCGCTTCATCGTTTATAACGCTTAAAAACTGACGGGCTACCGACGAATCATCCATGGCCCCATCAAGCAGCGTTTCCGCATAGCTCTTGATTGTGGTAAGGGGGGTTCTAAGCTCGTGGGAAACATTGGCAACAAATTCCTTCCTCATTTCTTCGAGCCGCTGCTGCTTGGTAACATCCTGCAAAAGGAGAATGTAACCCGCCTCCCGTGTCTCTCCCGCTAAAGGGGCAAATATGGCTTTAAGCGTGCCGTCTTTTACTTTAACTAAAACTTCGAGCGGAGATTTCTCTGCTTTCTGTAAATCTTCGAGGTTGATTTTTAAAATATCCTTTAATTTTTCCGCAAAATCTCCTTCAAACCGTTCTTTTTCAAGGCCCAACATGCGCTTCGCTGCCGGATTAATGTGGATTACCTCGCCTTTACCGTTTAACGCTATGACCCCGTCTGCCATATTGGTGAGGATGGCTTCCATTTTTTCTTTTTCCTCGGAGATTTCTTCCAAGGTGGCTTTCAGGCGACCGGTAAGGAAATTGAACATGTCGGTGAGCTTACCTATTTCATCGTCGGATTTTACCTCTATTTTCTGGTCGAAGTTGCCTTCCGCCAGGAGTGCAGCCCGCTTCGTAACTTCACAAATGGGTCCAGTTATGGTTTTGGACAAAGCGTAACCCAGAAATCCCGTGATTAAAAGCGCAAGGAACGTCGCCGTCATCAGGATTAACCTTATATTGTTCAGTGTCTCGTATATGTCCTCCAAAGAAGCCACCAGGTACAGTATTCCCACCACTTCACCGTTGTTTTTTATCGGGTAGGCGAGGTACTTGTAGCTTTTTTTGGTATTGGGGTCTTGTCTTATGTCCTCGGCCTGCTTGCCAAAGGTAGCTTGCATTACCTCCGGCGTTAAAATATGCGAACCCCTGCTGAACCTCGTTTCGTCCGTCGAAGCCACCACCGTTGCCTTTTCGTCCATAACCGCTATATATTTTATGCTGCTCGGCGCCACCTGTTTTATGTATTCTTCGATGGTGGAATCGTTAACCGACAGCTTACGTTCCGGAGGCAAATACCTTACCAGCAAAAAATCCGATATAAGCTGGGCGTTTATTATGAGGCTTTCGGTGAGCTTTCTGTCGTGATATCTTTCCAGAGACTGCATCAGGTAAAAACCCACAACTTCCATTGCAAGCAGGATAAGGAGTATGTATATCGTCACTAGTTTTGCCTGTATACTCTTAAACAATTAAAATCACCCTAGTTTTTTGAAAAATAGTAGCCTACTCCCCGCTTGGTCAATATGTACGTGGGATTCGAAGGATCGTCTTCTATTTTTTCTCTGAGCCTTCTAACCGTAACGTCCACGGTGCGTATATCGCCGTAATACTCGTAACCCCAAACTTCTTCCAGCAGTTTTTCCCTTGAAAAAACCTGCCCCGCTTGGACGGCCAAAAATTTTAAAAGTTCGAATTCCCTGAGGGTGAGTTCCAGCACCCTGCCGCCTTTCTTCACCTGGAAGCTCGATAAGTCTATCTCCAGGTCTTTTACCTTTATTGTCTTTTGCTCTTCGGCGGGATTCAAAAGCGTAAGCCTCCGCAAATTCGCCTTTATCCTGGCCATCAGCTCCCTCATGCTGAAGGGTTTTGTGACGTAATCATCTGCTCCCAGTTCAAGGCCCAACACCTTGTCCACTTCCTCGCCCTTTGCCGTTAGCATTATTATGGGACATACGAGCTTTTCCCTTAGCTTTTTGCATACGGAAAATCCATCCTGTTTCGGCAGCATTATGTCGAGCAACACCAGGTCCGGATTTTGCGAGAACGCAACTTCTATTGCCTCTTCTCCGTCGTAAGCGGCAAGCACTTCATATCCTTCTTTTACGAGGTTATATTTCAAAATATCGACTATGGGCTTTTCGTCGTCCACTACCAATATCTTCTGGCCCATAAGACTCACCCCTTCTCTTTCTAATTCTTAATATTCGATATGGCGCGGCGTTTTCCTTCAAAATCCATCATTTCTATCCTCAATCGGTAAAATTCCGGTAAAAGCCATGGGCCGGCATAGCAGGGAAACTTTTTCTCTTTTATTATACAAAAAAAAAGGGTGCGGTAGCAAAAGACTGTAAATCATCACCGCAGAACGGCATTGGCCCATTTTAAATTTGCATCTTTTTCCAGAATTCGGCTTATTTTCCCGTAAAAATCCATATAGGCCGGGTCTTCAGACATCCGAGGCCTTGGCAGAGGATTTATAAGATTAAACTTTAAAGTGCCTTTGGTAAACACCAAAATCCTGTCGGAAAGTCTGATGCACTCATCGATATCATGGGTTACTAGAATTATGGTTGTTCCCGTTTTTCCCCACAATCGCAGGAGCAAGTCCTGCATGGCCTTTCTTCCTAAAGCATCGAGGCTTCCAAAGGGTTCGTCCAGAAGCAAAAGCCTCGGGTTGACCGAAAGCGCCCGGGCGAGAAAAGCCCTCTGCTTCATCCCACCCGATAATTGATAGGGGTAGCAGTCGCCCCACTCGGAAAGCCCCACCAATTCGAGATAGTATTCGGCCTTCCGCTGAAGTTCCTTCATGTTCGCGTCCTTGTTTACAGTTTTCATAGCAAATATTAGGTTTCCCCGCAGCGAAAGCCAAGGAAATAGCTGGTCGAGCCCCTGGAATATCATGAACCTGTCGGGTCCCGGACGGGATACGCTTTTGCCGTCTAAAAGAATTTTCCCGCTATCCGAACTTTCAAATCCTGCGATGCACCTAAGCAAAGTGGTTTTCCCGCAACCCGAACGCCCGATAACTCCTACAACCTCCCCTTCGTTGACCTCAAAACTCACTTCCCTTATCCCCGCAAAACCCTCCTTTGTACTGCTGTATATTTTCGTCAGGCTTTCCACTCTGATAAGCGGCATCCCAGCTCCATCTCCCTTCAGTCAATCACTTGCTTTAATTTTTTTACAGTCAGGTTTTCAAGCGTCGCAAAGATAAAGTATTCTACCACCAGTCCTATGGCTATTATTACGAGCATCCCAGCGAAAACCCCCGGTGTTTCCATCATAAACCTTTTTTTGTAAAGATACCAGCCAAGTCCCCCATGTCCTCCGGCAGCACCAAAAACCAGCTCCGCCGCCACCGAGGCCTGCCAAGCCCTGGCCCATCCGGTGCGGAGTCCCCCCAAAATATGGGGAAGCGACGCCGGCAGCATAACGTAAAAAGCAAGTTTGGCCCCCGAAAGTCCCAGATTCTTTCCAACTTCAACCTGGTTCTTCGGTATGGACCGAAAACCCGTGTAAAAGTGGTTTAGAAGCGGCCACACCGCAGAAAACACGATGACAAAAACCACGGAATTAACGCCAATGCCAAACCAAAGAATCGCCACGGGAAGGATGGCAATGCCGGGAAGCGGATGCATAACAGCCATTACGTCGGTGAATAATCCCTGAAGCGCCCTGCTTGACATACATAAAATTGCAAGTAACATCGCCAGGACCACTGCAACGGCAAGGCCGAAACCTATGAGTTTTAAGGAATATGCTGCATTTTTCAAAAGTTCGGCTTTTTCCATCAACAAGGAATAAGCGACGACGGAAATGCTGGGCAAAAGTAGTTCGGAATATCCGCCAATTATCCTTGCAGATTCCCACAACAAAGCCATAGCAAATATCAAGGCCATCCTAGAAAAAATCCTTTTCATGCCCTTTATCCCTACCTTATCCCCTGCATCCTTTCAAAGGCGCTGGTGCTTCCCTCGCTTTTCCCTACAAGGGCAAGCACGTTTTCCCACGCTATCTCCGAAAGGTCGCTGGGAACTTTGGAAATATATCCGGCCCTTTTCATGAATTCCGAAAATCCCAGGAGGCCGTAAGGTGCCGTGGTAAAGTTTATGCCCCGACCGGTAAGCTGACGGTACAGTTCTTCCTCGGATATGTTGAATTCGGAGGCTAAAAGTTTTGCGGTTTCTTTTTTATGCTCGTTCACCCAATTGACGGCTTCATTGAGTCCCATGATGAAAGCTGCATACCCTACGGGGTGGTGGTCGTGGTAGCTTCTTGTTACCAAAAGCACGTTGAAATTGAATTCCCCTCCGTATGCCTCAAATCCGTCCAGCACCACGTGATATCCAGGCTGCTTCAATTCTTCGTTAAGGTATGGTGGTGTTGTAAAATGGGCCGCCACATCCTTCTTTGCCAGCATCGCCTGCATCCCATCAGGATGAGGCAGGGCCACCAGGTTGTCGTCGAGAGCCTTTCCGTTGCCCAACTGCTTTTCGAGAGCCATCGCAAGCAGTATGTGCTGGACGCTTCCAGGCGAAGGCAGTGCTATTTTATGTTCCGGTTTAAAATCCGCTAAGCTTTTTATGTCGGGGTCGTACGTCACGAGCTTTATGGGGCATACGGTATAACCTGAGGCAATCTTGGCATCAAGGCTTTTATCCCATCCTATCAGAAACGGAGGGATGCCCATAAAAGCTGCGTCTATTTTACCTGATGCCATAGCCTCCCTCACCGCTCCACCCGAGCCTAAAGTCACCCATTCTACTTTCAGACCATATTTTGAAAAGAAATCGACCTTTTCAGCTACCATAAGGGGTGCGTATACCAGGCCGAATTGCTTAGCAACTCTTATAACCTCCTCCCCCGAATGAGACGGAGTTCTCGCTGCAGCGCTTACGGTGTTCGATGCGCCGCAGCCCGTAAGTGAAAAAGTCGCGATGCAGAAAAGAAAGCCAAGCAAAAGAAAAACGGCAACCCCCCTGCGTCTCACAGTCCCTACCCCCTAAAAAAAATATCTATACTCATATTATTTTTTCATCGCCCAATCGGTGAATTAATTGCGTTACATTGAAATATAATTTAGTGAAAATCCCATCGGGGGTGCTCTTTTTGAAGTCTTCATCGATTATTTTTTTGATTCTGGCCCTCGGGTATCTCGGCAAAAACCACCTAATAATCGTTTCTTCGGCGGTATTACTTATACTTAAAATTTTGGGAATTCTGCCTCAATCTTCTTCTCAAAGCGCATTTTTGGACCTCGGGATAGTGCTTCTAGTAGTTGGAGTTCTCCTGCCTTTGTGCATCGGTGAATTTGATACGAAGCAGGTTTACAGGAGTATTTTTAATGTCGAGGGAATAGTAATTTTTTTGGTGGGAATCGCCTCGGCAGTAATGGCCCGGGATGGAGTTCGGCTTTTGAAGGAAAACCCCGGCACCATGATATGCCTCCTCATGGGTTCTATAGTGGGGTCCGCATTTTTTAAGGGGCTTCCCACAGGCCCTCTGGTAGCAGCCGGCATCGCGGCATTTTTATTAAATCTGGTAAAAAAGCTTCAAAGTATGTAAACAAAAAAAGGCCGCGAAATTGCAGCCTTTTTTACTAGTTACCCAAATAAAGTAACGGATTTTTGGGAGTGCCGTTAACCCTTACTTCGAAGTGAAGATGCGGACCCGTAGTCCTTCCCGTCGTACCCACAGTCCCCAAAACCTGTCCCCTCGACACTTTCTCGCCTACCGACACACTTATCGTATTTAAATGGGCGTAATATGTTTCAAATCCTCCTCCGTGATTTATTATCACCAGTTTTCCGTATCCACCGTTCCTGCCGGCGAAGGTCACGACTCCCGAATTGGCAGCCCTCACCGGAGTGCCGGTAGCGTTGGCTATATCAAGCCCTGTGTGGAATTCGCCTCCTCTACTTCCAAAGCGGGATGTTATCCTGCCGCTCACCGGCCAGTAAAACCTTCCGCTGCCGCGGTATGTAACTTCCGTCTTGGTCCCCTGGGCAACTATCCTAGCGACGGGTTCCTTCATGACCTTTTCCTCTAAAGTTTTTTCAGCCACCCTTACACCGTTTTTGTATACCACTTCCGCCGAAACTTGCTTCAACCCGTTTTGGCCGTCCTGCTTTACAACCCTTTTCCCCTGTAAAAGGGAATTATCCTTGACGACTTTGGTCTCAAAAGGTATCGCTTCCTGCCTTGTAACCCTTTTTACAACGGTCACGTTCAGCAGCGGTTTTACCGCCTGAAGGTAAACAACGTCGCCCGGCGAAAGCTTGTCAGCGGATTTTAGCTGGGAATTGGCCTCAACCAACTTAGTAAAAGGAATATTATTCTTTTTGGCTATATCCCACAGTGTTTCCCCTTCGCGGACGGTGTGGGTTTTTGTTTCAAGGGTACCTTTCAAAATTAAATTTTTCGCTTCATCGTGCGAGAGGACTTCGTTTGCCTTGACAAATTTTTCTACCAGTTTGATTCTATCGGGGACTTCCACCCGGACCAATTCTCCCGGAGCCCCGCTGATGTAATGGTCCTTTACGGCCTGCAAAACTGATTCGGCTGTGTCTTTATCCTTGACCGCGAGCACTTCGGCGTCATTTATCTTTACTACAACCGCCTTGACCTCTATCGCAATCGATTCTTCCAATTTTTTCAAAAGCTCGTCCTCGCCAAGCACACCGTCTTTTGCCGGTTCCCCCGGACTCACTTCTATGTCCTGAGCTAACTGGATTTCCGTCCCGAGTTTTTCCCTGTATTTTTCGAGTAGCTTCTGCCTTGCCCTTTCTACAATCCTTTTGTTTTTTACATTCCCCAAAAATCTTCCGTCAACGCTTACCGCATAGACCCTCGCATTCAACGTTGTAAACATGATTATCAAAACTACTGCAGCCAGGGCACCGGCAACGGCCAGCGGCGTTTTGCCCTTCAGGCCTTTCAGGTCCGGTAAATTCATCCCCCCACTCCTTTCTTGGGTTTCTTTGCAATATTAAAAATTTTACTAAATTGTAATTCGATTGTAATAAAATTGTAACATACTCTAATTTTATTCTACGGATTTTTTATTTTTCCTTCTACTTTTTCCTCAATTTTTACCTGGTATTTTCTAGCAAAACCACTCCGAGTCCTACAAACATGACCAAAATTCCAGTCACCGTAGACATGCCGGGAACTTCTCCGAAAATGATGGCCCCCAAAAGCACGCCGCCGGTTACTTCCTGTGTCGAGATTAAATTGGCGTACGTCGGGTGGACGTACCTGATACCGGCATTGTACAGAGTATGCCCCACCGTGGTGGGCAGTAACCCTAGAAGCACGAGTGCAAGCCAGCTAGTCCAGGATGAAGGCATCACAAACGAAGGCAAAGCCCATACCAGCAAAAATAAGGCAGAAGTAAAGTACACCCAAAAGACGTATTTCAAAAGCGGGAAGTTTTTCCTCTCGCTTCGGCCCACCACCGAATATATTGCAAGGGCGAGAGCGGATAAAAGCGCCATTATGTCACCCAAAATCATCCGCGGCGTGAGCTTTACTTCAAATCCTGTCAGAATAATAATTCCCAAAATCACCAAAAATATACCTATATACTTGTACCTCGGGATTTTTTCTTTCAATAAAAATGACGTCAGCACCGTAATCATAATCGGAGCCGTGTAAACCAGACTAAGGGAATGGGCTATGGTGGTATAAAGCACCGAACCTATGTAAAACAAAAAGTGAAACGAGGTAACAAGGCCGTACAGCAGAAATTTGGCAAGCTCTTTTTTGTTAAGCGAAAGGTCGACCTTTGCGGCTTTAGCCGCAACAAATATAAAAAAACTGCCAAGGAGCATCCTGAAAAAAGCTATTTCGGCCACCGGCAGTTCCCCGGCAAACCTGGTGAGTATCGGGCTTGTACTGAAAAACAATGTTCCCAAAGCCGAAAGGGCAAGCCCCCTTGTCTCTCCCTTCAAAACAGTCCCCTCTTTTCTTCTATTAAATTTAGGCGGCTTTTTCTTCTTCCATTCTTCCGGGTTTTTTGAGCATTTCGTAAATTACCTCTCTAAAGTCAGTTCCCATCGCGCCGCTCACGGCATTTACGAAATCGTCGGTGGTGGCGTTGCCAAAAACATTCTGCCTAAGGTAAAGCCTCAATGCTTTTCGCATTTTACTTTTTCCCACTCGGCCTTCCAGCTCTTTTAGCATTATCGCTCCCTTTTTGTAGACTGTAGCGTCGTACTCGCCCCAGCTTTTAAACTGTGAAACCGGCCTGAGTATCGGGCCCGAGCTGTTGCCCAATTCGAAAAATCGGTAGGGGTACAGTATAAAGTCCTGATATATCTCTCTTCCTTTGGCCCTGCCGTAAACCCCCTCATAATAAAGCACCGTGGAATACTCCGTTATCGCCTCGTCCAGCCAGGGCTCTTTTACCTGGTTATTCCCCACCAGACCGTACCACCACTGGTGGGCGGTCTCGTGGACAACTACGTATTCCAAAAGAACCTCGTCGTCCAGCAGGTGATGGTCTATGAGCACCAAGTTAGGGTATTCCATACCGCCGATGTAAAAGTCGGACATAACTATGGAATATTCATCGTAAGGGTAAGGTCCGAAATATCGATTGAAAAACCTAAGGGCCTGCTTTCCGTATTCCAGGGCTTTTTTTGCCGCATCTTCGTCGTTGCCAAAATAGTAGACATTGATTTTCGTTCCGTCAACCTTTCCTGAAATCACCTTCAGCCCGGAGCCCGCAACCCATGCAAAATCCCTAACCAGTTCAGCTTCAAAGACCCAGGTGGTGCTGCCGCTTTTAATAATCTTTTTTACCGGTTTCCCTGTGGCGGCAATTGTAAAGCCATCCGGAGCGGTTATGCTCACGTCATAGCTGGCAGTCTCGCTATAAAAGGGGTCCCCTATGGAATAGTAAGGGTCGAGGTTCCAACCGTTTTCATCGTAAACGCACAACACGGGATACCAGTTGCCGAAATTGTAAGTGTTTTTGCCGTGCCCGAACCGCCCCGGGGAAAAGGGCAATTTTTCTTGAAATTCCATTTTTATTTCGATTTTCTCACCGGGTTTCAACGGCTCCGGAATGCTGACTTTGAGTAGGGTGCCTTCTTTTTGGAAATCCAGTTTCCTTTCGCCGGCCTTTACATCCGAAATATTTATGTACCCTTCCGAAAATCCTTCGGGGTAGGCGTATTTTAGTTCTTTCATGGGGAAGGGAGCCGTTTTGAGAGATTTAAAGGCTTCTGGATAAATGTGAAAAATAATTTTTGAAAGCTCCTCCGGAGTGCGGTTTTGAAAGACAACGGTTTGGGTTCCGTAAACCGTTTCTTTTTCGGGGTCAAACGTCACATCAATAATATACCGCGGGCCGGTTTCCATAACATTCTTAACCCGGGAATCATAGTAATATTTAAACTCTCGGTCTTTAAGAAATAAGCCATAAAGAACTGCGAAGACCGCAATAAAAAGAATGACAGAAAAAATTAATAGCCTTCTTTTATTCACTTTCATCGCCCCGGTTTTCTTAGATTTTTACTAAAAATATATTTTCGGGCGGTTACTAATATTCTCCAATTATTTTACCAAAATTTTTACTATGCCGCCAGGATGTACACACAATCCACAGGATTATCCACAGCTGTGTACAAATAAAAAGCTCCGGCAGAAATTACCGGAGTTTTCCCTCTTAAAATAAAAATGGAGCGGAAGACGGGATTCGAACCCGCGGCTCTCGGCTTGGGAAGCCGATGCTCTACCCCTGAGCTACTTCCGCCCGCAACCCTTGATTTTTCTAGCTTTCAGGGGGCGATTTTTTCACCTTCTTCAGAGACTTCGGACTCACCCTCGTGTTTATTTTATTCGGCGTTTTTTATCAAATTCCTGCTCAAGTGGATGAGTTTTTTTAAAAGGCCATCAGATTTTTCCTCTCTTGGGAAAGGTTTTTGTTTTACCCACCTGTTTTCTTACCCACTCAATAGACCTTCCCAATTCTTCTGCAATCTCTTCAATAGTTTTCCCTTCTTTGTATAGCTTTTGGGCCTCTCTGACGGCCTCTCTATACTTTTTTACCCTTTCTTTATTAGCACATGTTTCATGTTTAGTCCATGCCACAGTCTTATCGGTAATATCTTCCCATCTTCCGCATACCGAACACCGTTTGAATTGCCTTTCCCCAACAACTGTAAGGTAAAATTGATACCACATTGCAGCTAGGAGGCTTTCAGGCATGAGGTAAGGCTTTAGTTGATTCTTCTCGTCTAACAACAATCTAGGTTTTACAACGTATTTTTTTAATTTCTCGTTGATGGCTGCTTGTATATAGCAACGGGCAGGTAACAATAAATCTCCTACAACAAAACGGGAAAATAATTCTTTTTTGTAGTCTCGAGCAGCTATATAGCTCAACTGCACTCTAAGCGGAACATCCTCTTTGGTTGGAAGGCTGTCATGAATTGCCCTTAATGTATCTTTGCTTTCTGTAACCTTACTGACATCGGCAGCGTTTTGGAATCGATTTAGAAGCACTAATTTAGGGATGTTTGTCTTTACGACACTTACCACTTCATTTTCTGCGTGCCAGAGAATAACCCTCTTCAAGAACTCTAAATCTTCGTTTTTGAGTGCCTCCCAGACATTAACCGCAAAGGCCATATCTTGGATTTCATTTTGCCAAAAGCGTAGGGATTCCCCGAAAACCATTGCATATTTGTTATTCTCCCTGTCTTTAAGTAGTCCATCAGTACCTAATACCCATTTAGGAGGTTTTTCTCCTTCTCTTAAGCGATAAGCCTCTGAAAACACTTGAGTTTCCCCATTTGGAAGTAACATACCGTACTTATTGGCAAACTCTAAAATTCCTTTGCGGGTTGGTGTTGTTTCAGCAAACTCCAGAAACAAGGTGGGATTTTCTTCAAGTGGCTTGTAGGGGTAGTACCCTTCTGTTTCTGGTAAGGGAAGCAGGAAAGGTGACGGTGATAAACCTTTCTCTTTCTCGATTTTTTTCCGTTCTTCATGAGACAGAGGAAATTCCTCGAGAAAAAAAGGTTTACCGTCTTTTGTAGCTGCGAATAAACCGCCTGCCATAGCCTCCTCATCCCAAAAGTAACCTTTATCTGAACGGTGCCAAATAAAAAAACTCTGCTGAATGTCGAGGTAGTCATACTTAGGGTAGCTCTCCATCATATCAACCTCCCTTTAGTTGTAATGGTAAATGTTATGCCATATAGGTTAATGTAATGGTAAATGTAACTTGATTACCATGTCTGTTCAGGTTTACTATTATTATAGCAGAAACCTAAGCAACACGCAAGGAGGGTTAACATCTCATGGTCACAAATTTGAGGATATTGCGGGTAAAGCGTGGCTTGACTATCCGTAAGCTGGCTAAAGAACTAGAAATTCATGAGTGCTGGCTTAACAGAATGGAACTAGGCCAAAGCTACATACCACCACACTTGCGACAGAAAATTGCCGATTTCTTCGGCGTGCAGGTCTCCGAAATCTGCGATGAAGCTACCGGTTGGCCTATCTTGGTGGACATGGAAATGCCGAAGCTGGTACGGAAGGCGTAAAAGGTCAAGAAAATCGAATACCATCCGCTTGTTCTGCAGGCTTTAACTGCGAAAGGGCAAGCGAAAAGAGAAACTTGCAAGAGGGGTGAAGAAACTTGACTTTAAGGGAAGCAGTAACTCATTTTTCCCAAACCAAAGACCCTGCAATTCTTGAAAAGATTCGCAAGAAGTATGGTAGTTACGGATTTTCTCTTGCGTGCAAAATAGCGGGAATTAAGAGAAGGGAGGGAAAACGTATGTTAGGCATATACGACAACACAAAAACCATTAGGTGGCTCGCAAATAAATTATGCGGAATAAAAACTCTGAAGTGGCAATAAAAAAAGGCCGGATATTCAAACTCCGGCCTTAAATCTTTAGGAGGTGTTTTTATGAAGATTAAAAGGAACGGCATTCCCCTTTACGTCAATTATCAGGGGAAACAAGTAGTTTCCGGTATTCTCGGCCACGACAAGGTTTTCCGAAAATCAGTCGAAACAAAGCAAAAGCTCATTGTAATGGACGCATACGGCATTGACGAACCAAATTTTGAAGAACTAAAAGCCCTCGGTTGCGAAATGATTGAACTTATCGAACGAGATACGGGGAAGAAATATCTTATTGATTTTGCCACATTCGAAAAAATGGCTGTTCCTCGTAAAATAGGGAAATTTAATGTTCGGTATTATCTGCCATTACGATATTGGCGAAAAGTGGAAGCAGTCGTTTAATTCAAAGTCCGGATGAAATGACCGGGTCTTAATTCTTTTTCAAAGAAAACAAAGGAGGGATGAAAAATGCCTCTCACTTCTAATATACCAACTCTTGACTATGCTGTCGAGTATAAAAAACAAGGCTGGAAGGCAATCCCCATCCCCTTGAAGCATAAAAACCCCACATTAAAAGAATGGCAAAAACTACGTCTTAGCGAAGAAGAAATTAGACGAGTGTTTTCAAAACCTTCAAATATTGGCGTCCTCTTAGGTGAACCCTCTGGCTGGCTTGTGGATGTTGACCTTGACGACTATCTCGCTGTTAAATTAGCTCCATATTTCCTGCCATTCACCGAAGCAATCTTCGGTCGGGATTCAAAGCCTTCTTCCCATTGGCTTTATACCTGTTTTGGTGCAAAAACGACAAAGTGGCAAGGCATTGATGGAGAAATGATTGTGGAGTTACGTTCTACCGGTTGCCAAACAGTATTTCCGCCTTCAATCCACCCCTCTGGCGAAACTATCACGTGGTATAAGGAAGGGCGACCCATCCAAATAAGCAGGGATAAACTTGAAAAGGCGTGTTCAAGGCTTGCCTCTGCTGTCCTTCTCGCTAAACATTGGCCCTCTCAAGGAACAAGGCAGGACACCGCTTTGGCCCTTGCAGGAGGATTGATTCGTCTGGGATGGGATGAAGAAGAAGCAGAAAAATTTATTGAAGCTGTAACCGTAGGAGCTGGAGACGAGGAAAGCAAGTCGAGGGTTAGGACGGTGCTTTACACTGCGAGAAAAGCAGGGAGCTCACCAACAACCGGTTGGAAGCGATTGAGTGAACTCGTTGGCGAGGAAGTAGTCTCCAAAGTCCTGGCATGGCTCGGATGGAAGAAGCAGGAGGAAGTTTTTGAAGACCCTCCAAAGAAGGAGAAAGAAAGGGAATCTCAGGCCCAAAGCCTTGTTAACCTTGCCTTATCCTCCGGCGTGGAACTCTTCCATACCCCCGACGGCAACGCTTATGCTACCGTGCCGGTTAATGGCCATAAGGAAACTTGGCCCGTATCCTCAAGGGGGAGCGGGCCTTTCCGGAACTGGCTAAGGAGGATATTCTTCGAGAAACACGGCAAGCCCCCCGGAAGTCAAGCCCTGCAAGACGCAATAGGAGTGTTAGAGGCAAAAGCTCAATTCGATGGCCCCGAATATCCGGTTTTCACGAGGATTGCGGAACATGACGGCAAAATATACATTGACCTTGCCAATGACACTTGGGAAGCGGTAGAAATATCACCAATGGGCTGGCGGGTAATAAGCGACTGCCCGGTGAAATTCCGGCGGTCAAAAGGAATGTTACCCCTCCCACGACCAGAAGCGGGAGGCAGTATAGAGGAATTAAAGCCGTTTCTAAACATTCCGGATGAAGATTCATGGCGTCTAATAGTGGCGTGGCTTTTAGCGTCAATGCGTCCAAAAGGGCCTTATCCGATATTGCTACTCCAAGGAGAGCAAGGAAGTGCCAAATCCACCACATCTAAGGCATTGCGGGCATTGATAGACCCGAACACCGCTCCATTGAGGACATGCCCGAAGGACGAACGGGATTTAATGATAACCGCAACGAATTCATGGGCCGTTAGCTTTGACAATCTTTCCGGTATTCCTGTATGGCTATCTGACGCACTTTGTCGCCTTGCTACCGGTGGAGGATTCTCGACAAGGACGCTTTACGAGAACGACGAAGAAACGATTTTCTCCGCTTGTCGTCCATTAATTGCGAATGGCATTGATGAGATAGCCTCGAGGCATGACCTACTGGATAGGGCTATAATCATTCACTTACCACCCATACCGGAGGAAAATCGAAAAGATGAGGCCCAATTTTGGGCCGAATTCGAGAAAGCAAGGCCACGAATCTTTGGGGCACTTCTCGACGCCGTTAGTGCAGGACTGCGGAATATAGATAGCGTCCATCTCGACCGCCTGCCCCGTATGGCCGACTTTGCGAAGTGGGTAACCGCCTGTGAGGAAACATTACCTTGGCCCTCGGGTGGATTTATGGAGGCATATATGGGCAATCGAGAAGAAGCAATAGAGGTGGCACTTGAAGGTGACATCGTGGCGGTGGCAGTTAAGAATTTACTCGAAGAACGGGAAGAATGGGAAGGGACTGCAAGTGAACTGCTGGAAGCGTTGGAAGTTTTTATAGACGATACCACGAAAAGAAGCGTCGTATGGCCAAAAAATCCGAGAGCATTAAGCAACCGCTTGCGTCGCTGTGCCACGTTCTTAAGGCAAACAGGGGTTGAAGTAGAATTTCTGAGAGCGGGGCATAACCGCCAACGACTAATTAGATTAAAGCGGAAAATTTGCGTCCGCAACGTCCGCAATGACCTCCAAAGCCTTGAGGATACTGGGCTTGAGGTGCGGACGATATGCGGACGAAGTGCGGACGTTGCGGACGATATGCGGACGATAAAAAGAAATTTATCGTCCGCAACGGAAGCCTTGAAAGACAAGGGATTGAACACTGCGGACAACAAAGCGGACGATGCGGACGATAAAATTCCCCTTCAATCTAATGACATGCAAGACCACCTTTGGGATATACTCCTAAAACTCGCAAAAGAGAATCATCCTGAAGCATACGAACCGCTGAAGGCCCTCCGAATAGCTGGAGTGGTATTGATAAAATCGGAAAGAGGCTGGAGATTCAAGGCTAAAATAGGCGACCTATTCAACACAAAGCAGGACTTTGAAGAATGGATTAGGCGGTATATCCTACCGCATAAGCAGGCGATTAAAGACTTATTCGATAAGCTGGAAGAAGAAACAAATAAAGCTAATTCTACCCCGGAGGTATGGGAATTATGACGCCCGAGGCCATCGTCGAGGAATTGGAGAAAAAAGGCGTCAAAATCACCGTCGCCGGGGACAAGTTACGGCTTGAGGCCCCGGCTGGCGTCCTCACTCCATCGCTGAAAGAACTCATAGCACGCAATAAGGCCCAAATTATCGAGTGGCTAATGAATCCTACTACCGATTGCGGTGGCAAGGTGGTTAAGCTATACCGTGCAAGGCCCGAGTGCATTAAAGCGGGTTACTGCTTGCGGTTTACTAACAACTGCGACCTATTCCCTCTCACTTGGCGGTGGGGATGGTGCAGGGAAAGGATAAGTATGGCAAGGCCCAAAAGGAAGGCAGGGGGAGGATAAAAATTTCCTCCCTTCCCTGCCAATGACCCGCCGGGCACTCGCTTGCGTGAAAAAATCCCCCATAAAAGTGAGGGTTGTCGGCATTACCGACTACCCTAAGGGCATACCGAAACTTCGGGCTTGCTCTGGAGAACCGGCGGGCGGGCAGGCTTGCGTTTGCAAAATTCCCTTTATCTCGCAAGAGGGGGTGCGTTTAAATCGCACCCCCGGCTTAAGGTGGCAGAAGCACGCTGGAGACCGGCGGGCAGGCCCTCCAAAGACCCCGGAATATACTCTTTCACGAGGGGGGATTGAAATGCTACACACATTAAGGCCCATCATCAAGCAGATTGAGTATTACCTTTTCAATTACCCTGCCTTGAGGGAGGAACTCGCAAAAGCGAAGGAGGACATATTTTCCCTCAAGGCACATTGGCCGGACAAACCTCCTACCGGGAGTCCTTCCAACCCTACGGAAAAAGCAGTAACTTTGTATGAGTCGAAGTATGGCAAAGCCGAAAAGTGGCTGAACCTCATCGTGTGGGCCTTGCACATAGCTGGAGCAGAAGACCCCGCAATGCGGAAGCTGGTCGAGTTACGGTATTTCAATGGCAAGGAAATTGAGGAAATAGCCCGGGAGCTACACATCGACCCTGTCACCTGCGAACGCTGGCAGGAGGATTTTCTTGTCCTTGTTGTCCTGCTTGCGGTAGAGGAAGGGCTAATAAGCGTCAAGCAGTCAATTCAGGAAAGCCCTTGCTATTGGGGGAGGGCTGATGATGGATGAATTTTCCACCCT
This sequence comes from Tepidanaerobacteraceae bacterium, assembly GCA_030446005.1. Classification (GTDB taxonomy): domain Bacteria; phylum Bacillota; class Thermosediminibacteria; order Thermosediminibacterales; family Thermosediminibacteraceae; genus Fervidicola. The sequence continues at coordinate 21,919 of JASUSP010000014.1, forward strand.
ATGAACCGACTGCAAAATATTGCACTTGCCAAAAATTGTAATGTCAAGAATAGCTTAAACACTTACATTGCGAATTTGTTAGGATTGCCTTCTTGAATACGGAAACTTCACGCTGTAGTGGTAGTATTCTCTGCTATAATTGAGCTGTTTATACCCAAAAACAAAAGTTTATAGCCTTTTTTTGCGGATATGCTGTCAAGTTTTAAACTTTGTCCTTACAAACAATTAGCGTCAACTTTAAGACTGTATTTGTAACTTTTACTGCACTACTTGACAATCTCAAGACTGGATTACGCATTGAACCGCAATATTTTGCAGTCCTCAATCCGACTGCAAAATATTGCGGTTTTAACCTTTCCCCTTCGGCCTATCGTTTAAAGCTGTTAATGTTACCTAAACACTCAGGCAGAGAACATTAACAACCTTAACACTCAGGCAAGGAAGCGTAACAACCGTAACACTTACACAAGGAAGTGCAACAACTGAAACATTCGCTTAATTTAGTGCAACAGGCAAAACGAACGTTGTCAAGCGTGACATCGGCAGTTTTTAGCTTGACACATTGACAGAAAGGAGCACAAAAGGAGCGAAAAAGGAGCACATTTTTTGGGGTATCCCCATTTTACGGATGCCTTTCTGCCTCGGGAAGTCATTTGCTAAGAAATGCTAAGACTGCAAAGGGTATTCCAACTTGGAACACTCTTGCGACTTAGTAAAACTTAGGATAAATAGGACAAAGCGGGACAAAATGAGACAATGGCACACCTCGGAAGGTAGTCACTAGACTAAAAGCGAAAACTTGCGTCCTCATCGTCCGCAACGTCCGCATTGTCCGCACTCTTGCGTTGGGAAAAAGCAGGCAAAAGGAGGGCAAAAAGTAGGCAAAACAGAGAAAAACGGGAGAGAAAAGGGAGAGAAAATAACACCATCGGGAAAGGGTGCAAAAGAGTAGCATAAGGGTTGCAAAAACGACAGAACGACGACAGAAGAACGGCAGGAAAAACCGAAGCAAAAGAGAAGCAAAAGAGAAGCAAAAGAGGTGCAATTGAAACAACCTCGAGAAATTCGAGGCCATAGTAACTGGCCCAAAATTGGACTCGTTGAATGCAGGGCCTTGCGTTAAAGGCAGGAGGCGGAAATTGGCTCAAAATGGCTCATTATTGCTCACCGGCACACTTGAGAATATGAGCAAAGATTGGACAAAGGGAGGTAAGTTTTTATGGGATGGTATATTACGAAATATGGCAAGGTCTTTTTCCAACCGGACGTCGAGGACATTATCGAGCTTGAAAGAACCAAAAGGGCACGGACAAAAACAAGTAAATCCCGGAAGGAAGACCATAGGACAGCCTACTGTAAAAATTGCGGCGAACCTCTGGATAGTCTAGAAGATGAAATTTGTCTGGAGTGTGGCTGGATTATCTGCCCAATGTGTGGGGATTGCGGTTGCACATAAAAAAATAGCCCCGTAATGGGGCATAATTTTGTGTGGCCTATGTTTGCGTCAATCCTCTATCTTGCATTGCTTTATGGGCCTTGGAAACAACCTCAAAAAACTCGCAAGCGTCCTCCATCAACCCTTTTGGGACTATTAAGGCCGGTTTTTCGGTGGCGTTATCGCCTACCGGAATACAAAGCATTGGCCTGCTGGAATTTTGTGAAACATAGAAGGCTAACATAATTTATCCCTCTCCTTCCTTAATTTTTTTCTCCTACCCTTCAAGGCGAAAAAAAACATGCAGGGCATTAGATTAAAGGAGAAATTTTGCGTCCAGTGCGTCCATATCGTCCAAACCCTTACGTATCAAGGCTTTCCGATTGGACGATAAAATTTTTCTATCGTCCAATTGCGATTTTTGCGTCCAATATGGTTGTCTCCCTCGAAACCATTTACTAAAATCATTCTTAAAACGGCAGTTTTACCTTAATTCCCTTTTCCTCTAACTTCTCCACCAGCGAGTAGGCGGAAAAGCCTATTGCCTCTATATACCACTCTACCAAATCCTTTGCCTTCGGGTCGTCTTTTTCTATGGCCTCCCAAATCCCCTCATAGATGGCAAAAGTAACGGGAATATACAAATCTTTCGGGATTGAAATTTGCTTTACCTCCATTATCTCGCCCCTCCCGGCAGTTTTCTCGGTGCTCTCTTGCCTAACTGCTGTAACTTCTGCACGGGAGAAGCCTTTTCGTGGACTTCCTTTATATCATCCTGGGAAAGCCTGACATACCGCCTTGTCATTGTCAAATCAGTATGACCTAAAATTCTTTGAAGGCTGAACGGGTCACCGCCTGCTTTGAGGAACTCGATGGCGAAGGTATGGCGTAAACCGTAGGGAGTGGCTTTTACTCCTGCTTTCTTGCAGTATTTTGCCAATCTTTTCGACCACCACGACGTATTTAAAGCATTTCCGTTTTCCGAAGCAAACAAAGGCACATCATCACCCCACCATGATGGGCGAAGTCTCAAGAACTTCACCAACGCTTGTGCTGTATGGGGCGATATTGCCAAAGTCCTGCCGATTCTTGTCTTTGCCACTTCGGGCCTTATCCGTATTTCTCTCGATTCAAGGTTGAGGTCTGACACCCTCACTTGCAATAACTCCCCGGGCCTTACTCCGGTATCAATCTGCACGAGCATAAGGCAGTAATCCCTAAGGCCCGTATAGGTCTTTTTGTCCGGCTGTTGGAGGAGTTTTTTCAACCCCTCAAGAGTAACATGCCTTGCGTTGTCTATGTCCTCTCTGGCCTTCTTAATCCCTGCGGTAGGATTGGCGGGGAGATAACCTTCCCGCACGCACCAATTGAAAAAGGCCCGGAGATATTTCAGCTTTATATTTCTGTAACCCGGCGAACAAGGTTGGCTGAAATAACGCAAGACCGCTTTTTGTATTGCCTCATAATTGGATAGGCTATTGCAGAATTCGAGGAACTTCCCCACATGCCAACGGTAGTCCTCTAAGGTGCGTTGAGATAGGCCATTTGCCTGCCTTACAAGGAGGAATTCCTGCAAAACCTGTTTTAAGTCGGCCGTGTTTTGTTTAAACTTCACCAATTTACGCATAAATAAAACCCTCCCCAGAGACTTCGGACTCTTTTTGGGAGGGCAAGTCCGTTAAAGCTAGATTTTTCAAGGCTGGAGCGGAAGACGGGATTCGAACCCGCGGCACTCGGCTTGGGAAGCCGATGCTCTACCCCTGAGCTACTTCCGCCCGTTGCAACTATATTATAACCAAGCTGAAACGACAAGTCAAGATAAAAATAAAAATGGTGACCCCGAGGGGAGTCGAACCCCTGTTACCGCCTTGAAAGAGCGGTGTCTTAACCACTTGACCACGGGGCCACAAAGATGGTGAGCCATCCGCGAATCGAACGCGGGACACCCTGATTAAAAGTCAGGTGCTCTACCGACTGAGCTAATGGCTCACATCGTATTGCTTTTTAACACAAACAGCAAGATATATACTACTATAAAAAGATGAATATGTCAACCCCCTAAAAATTCCACCATCATATTACCTCTATCAGCTCAAAGCCCTGATTCCTTCCGGGACCCACCGATACAAAGCATATATCAACGCCCACTAGTTCTTTTATCCTCTCCACATACCTTCGCAAATTGCCTGGAAGCCTATCGTATTCGGTTACGTCCGATACGTTTTCCTCCCATCCAGGGAGTTCTTCGTAAACCGGCCTGCATTTTGACAAAACCTCCAGGCTTGCAGGAAACTCATGCATTAACTTGCCATTGTATTCATAGGCCGTGCATAGCTTAACCTTTTCGAGGCCGCCTAGAGTATCGAGTTTCGTGATGGCAAGGTGGGTAATGCCGTTTACCCGGACTGCATACTTTAACATTACCACATCAAGCCAACCGCAGCGCCGGGGCCTGCCTGTAGTCGTGCCGTACTCGTAGCCCCTCTCTCTGATGTAAACTCCAGTGGAATCCGATAGTTCCGAAGGAAAGGGCCCTTTCCCCACCCGGGTGGTATACGCCTTTACCACACCTATCACCTTTTCTATCATGGTGGGGCCTATACCGGCACCTATGCAAACCCCGCCTGCTATCGGGTGAGATGAAGTTACATAAGGATAAGTCCCCAGGTCCAAATCCAGGAAGGTCCCCTGGGCCCCTTCATAGAGGATTTTTTTGCCTGCCTTTGAACTTTCGTATAAAATCGAAGAAGTATCGCACACCATATCTTTTAGTTCTTCTGCTGCCTTCAAATAGCTTTCAAGGATAGAACTTTTCTCGAAGCCTTTTACTTTGTATATTTTCTCTAAAATCGCGTTTTTCTCTTCCAGGTTCAGGTTTAATCGTTCCTCGAAAATTTTTTCGTCCAAAAGGTCGCTCATCCTGATGCCAATCCTCTGGGCCTTGTCCACATAAGCCGGCCCTATGCCCCGCCGGGTGGTGCCGAGCTGATATTGGCCTTTCCTTTCCTCCTCGAGTTCATCAAGCAGCTTATGATAGGGCATCACGATGTGGGCGCGGTCGCTTATCTTAAGCCGCGACCTAACGTCTATGCCGTAACTTTCAAGAGACCTTATTTCATCAACCAGTGCTATAGGGTCAACTACCACACCGTTTCCTATAATACATATTTTGCCCGGATGGAGAATCCCCGAAGGTATGAGGTGCAGTTTGTACTTTACATTGTCCACTTCTACCGTATGCCCTGCATTACTGCCGCCCTGGTAGCGGACCACGATATCCGCTCTCCTGGCCAAATAATCGACTACACGTCCTTTCCCCTCATCGCCCCACTGGGCTCCAACCACCACAACTCCCGGCATGGTCCTCACTCCTTTAATATTACATACTTCAATTCAGTTTCCTGTTTAGAATCTCACGCGCCACGATTATTCCGGAAACCGAGGCCTGTGCTAATCCCCTGGTTACCCCCGCCCCGTCTCCGGCAGCAAAAAGATTTTTTATCTGGGTCTCCAGGCCCGAGCTCAAGGCCGGCCTTGCCGAGTAAAATTTCACCTCCACGCCGTATAGCAGCGTGTGATGGGAATACACTCCGGGCACCAGTTTATCCATGGCCTGTAGCATCTCTAGGATGCTAACCATGTGCCGGTATGGGAAAACAAGGCTCAGGTCTCCCGGGGTTGCTTCCTTCAGGGTGGGCTCCACCAGACCTCTTTTTATTCTTTCCGGAGTGGAGCGCCTGCCGGCCAGAAAATCGCCCAGTCTCTGAACGAGCACTCCGCCTCCCAGCATATTGGCCAGGGTGGCTATATACTTTCCGTAGGAAATCGGCTCTCGAAAAGGATGGGTGAAGGTCTTGCTCACCAGCAGCGCAAAATTCGTGTTTTCGGTTTTTCTGTCGGCATAGCTATGGCCGTTGACGGTTATAAGTCCGCTGTTATTCTCTATAACTACCTCGCCGTAAGGATTCATGCAAAAAGTCCTCACCTTGTCGTCAAAGGACTTAGAATAATATACCAGTTTCGATTCGTAAACCACGTCAGTCAAGGGTTCCATCACTACCGCCGGTACCTCCACCCTCACTCCTATGTCGACGGGATTCATCACCATATCAAGTCCAAGGCGCTGCGCTTCCCTGGCAAACCACTCGGCTCCTTCCCTTCCGGGCACCGCCACCACGAAATCGGCCGTATACTCCTCACCCTTTTCCGTGACAACTCCCGCAACAGCGCCATCCCGGACGAGGATGGTCTTTACGGCAGTAGTTGTCCTTATATCCACTTTGCCGTCCAAGTATTTCCGCATTTCACTCAGTATATTCCAGCACTTTTCGGTCCCCAGGTGCTTTATCCGGGCTGGTATGAGCCTCAGGTCAGCGGTTGCGGCCTTTTGCTGCAGTTTTTTCACTTTCTCCTGGTCGGTTCCGTGCACTATCTCAGTTGCGCCGAAGGTCAGAAATACCCTGTCCACGTAGCCTATGAGCTCGGCTACTTTTTCTTTCGGGATATATTCGTCGAGCCATCCGCCAAAATCGGTCGTTAGAGTCAACTTACCGTCGCTGAAAGCTCCCGCCCCTCCCCATCCGTTCACTATGGAGCACGGGTCGCAATTTAAGCATTTGACCTTCTTCTCTTTCGAAGGACAGAGCCTTGCTTCGATATCCTTGCCCTTTTCAAGAATTAATATGTCCAGTTCCCCGCCCTTATCTACCAGCTCCAAAGCGGTGAAAATACCCGCGGGACCGGCCCCTATAATTATTACATCGTAATGTCTTTGCATTTTACCACCACCCGAGATAAAAATGGAAAGGCATGCATTAAAAAATATTATTCTCACAAAGACGAAATATTAACATAACCGCAACCTAAATAATAATATCAGAGAAAAAATTGAATGTCAATTCGCAATGCGTATATTTTTATCAGTGTTACTCTATAATATTCGTATTTATCCGTATGATAGGTACATCTTCCCCGCAAACACCACATAAATTGCTTGAAAAAAAAAGCGCGGCTAACGCCGCGCCGTCAATCTTTTACGCACCTCATCAGCTTTCTCTCATTCAGCACTATAATTTTTTGCCTGTCTATATCTATAATGCCGTCTCTTTTCATCTGGCTTAAAATTCTGGTCACCGTTTCCCGCGAAGTTCCTACGAGAGCCGCCAGTTCCTGCCTTGTAACCGGCAGGTCAATCTCAATGCCCCGGGATGTCCTATGCCCGCAGTCCAAGGAAATTTTGTGGAGCAAGCAGGCGGTGCGGTCGTAAGTATCCCTCAGAGCCAGATTCTTTATTTTCTCCTGGGAGTCCCTCAGCCTTGAAGCCATTATTCTTATAATCTTAATCGCAAGGTCGGGGTTTCCCCTGATAAGCCGTTCTAAATCCTCGTTTTTGATAAAGCCCACTACAGAATCTTCCACCGCCTCTGCGATCGCGGGATAAGTGCCTCCCCCCAGGAGCACGGCTTCGGCAAATACATCGCCCTCGCCGAATATATGGAGAATGTACTCCCTGCCTTCGTCGTCGCTCTTATATACCTTGACCTTGCCCGATTTGACAAAGTACACCGCATCCCCGGGTTCTCCTTCAAAAAAAATGACGGTACCTTTTTTGTAATTTTTGGTATTAACCAGTCTCTTTACCTTTGCAAGCTCTTCGTCGGAAAGCTCGGAAAATATATAAACTTTCTTTAAAATTTTCTCGAGCTCCGGATTCAAATCTTCCTTTTCAGGCAATGCGCCTTCCTCCCCGTGATTAAGCGTACCTCGCCTCTTCGCTCTGGCGGTACTTTTCGATACTCACGAACTTGGTGTACTGGGAAAGCCATAGCAGCTCCACCTTCCCGGTGGGGCCGTTTCTCTGTTTTGCTATTATAACCTCGGCTATATTTTTTCTGTCCGTATTGGGATTGTAATAATCTTCCCTGTACAGAAACGCCACCAGGTCCGAATCCTGCTCCTGGCTGCCCGATTCCCTCAAGTCGCTGAGCACCGGTCTGTGGTCAGACCTCACATCCGGTGCCCTAGAAAGCTGGGATAACGCCAGCACCGGAACATTCAATTCTCTCGCCAGGGCTTTTAAGGACCTGGAAATTTCCGAGATTTCCTGCTGCCGGTTTTCAGACTGGCCCCTTCCTGCTATCAGCTGAAGATAGTCTATCACCACCAGGCCCAAACCTTTTTCGGCTTTGAGCCTCCGCGCTTTTGCCCTTATCTCCAGGCATGTGATGCCCGGTGTATCATCTATGTATATGGGGGCTTCCGATAAAGGTCCCATAGCTCTCGCGAGTCTGGGCCAATCGTCTTCTTCCAGCCTTCCGGTGCGCAGCTTGTGGCTGTCCACATTGGATTCGGCACAAAGCATCCTCTGTACCAGCTGCTCCTTGGACATTTCAAGGCTGAAAATCGCCACAGGTATTCGATGCCTGATTGCGGCGTTCTGGGCTATGTTCAGGGCAAAGGCGGTTTTACCCATGCTGGGCCTTGCTGCCACCAGTATGAGGTCTGAAGGCTGCAGGCCCGAGGTCATGGCGTCCAGGTCGGGAAATCCGGTGGGCACGCCCGTTATTCCGCCTTTGGAATTATAAAGCTGCTCGATGCGTTCAAAAGTGGCAAGCAGTACGTCCTTTATGTGGTGGAAGTTATCCACCCTTCTTTTTTGGACGATGCTGAATATCCTCCGTTCTGCTTCATCCAGGAGTTCTTCCACGTCATCCCTCGGCTCGTAGGCCATAGAAAGTATTTTGGCTGTGGCCTCCAAAAGCCGGCGGAGCAAGGCTTTTTCTTCGACTATCTTGCAGTACTGTGCTATATTGGCCGGGGTAGGCACCACCTCGGTAAGGGTTGTAAGGTATGTGACACCGCCCACGCTTTCTAACATCTTCCTGTTTCTGAGAGTTTCGGTGACCGTAATCAGGTCTACCGGTTCTCTGTTCTCGTGCAATTCCGCTATGATATCAAAAATCGCGCGATGGGCCTCCACGTAGAAATCGTCGCTCTTTAAGCGTTCTAACGCTACGTAAATGGCTTCTTTGGAAAGGAGCATCGAGCCCAAAACCGACTGCTCCGCCTCTACGCTGTGCGGAGGAACTTTGGGCGTTCCAAGGCTCATATATATCACCCTTCGACTACTCTTACGGTCAGCTTTGCCTCGACTTCGGGATGAAGTTTAACAGGAACCTCATAACTTCCGAAAGCTTTAATGGGTTCGTCAAGCTGAATCTTTCTTTTGTCTATATCTATTCCGCATTGCTCCTTTAAAGCCTCCGCTATGTTCTTTGAATTTATGGACCCGTATAATTTCCCCTGAACTCCCGCCTTTACCTTTAGCGTCAGATGGCACTTTTTAATCTTTTCGGCCAGTTCTTCTGCTTCCATTTTTTGTCTGGCCAGTTTCTTCTCCTTTGCTTTTTTCTCCTGTTCCAGTTTTGCCAGGTTCCCCGGAGTAGCCTCCACAGCCATATTCTTGGGAAAAAGATAGTTCCTCGCATATCCATCGGCAACATCGACTAAGTCGCCTTTTTTGCCGAGAGTTTTCACATCCTGAAGGAGTATAACTTTCAACTGGCATCCCCCTCTTTCAAAAAATCATCTATTGCATTCCTTAATTGCTTTATTGCTTCTTCCATCGTTACATTTGAAATCTGTGCTCCGGCCACGGTCAAATGCCCTCCCCCACCGAGTTTTTCTAAAATTCTCTGTACGTTTATACCGCCAAGGGACCTGCCGCTTATAGCCACGCCATCCTCGAAGGGCACCAGGACGAAAGCAGCGTAAACACCCTTTATCTCGAGTAGCGCATTAGCGGCGTGGGCTGCCGCAAGGCGGGGGTTTTCGCATTTTTTATCGTAATAAGAGATGGCTATGTGACCGGGCAAAATCTGCATTCGCTTTACCACTTCGGCCCTGTTTTGGAATTCTCCAATATCTTCCTGAAACAGTTTAAATACCAGCGTTGGGTCCGCGCCGTGCCTCCTCAAATAAGAGGCTGCGTCAAAGGTCCTGACACCGGTTTTAAACGCGAAGTTTCTGGTGTCCACGCATATCCCGGCTAAGAGTGCCGTTGCTTCCCGGGGGGTAAGCTTTATTTCTTCCCCCATGTAATGGAGCATTTCGGTCACCATCTCGCTGGTAGAAGACGCGTAAGGCTCAAGATAAACCAGCATGGCCTTTTCGATAAACTCTTCTCCCCGCCGGTGATGGTCAATTAAAACTACCTTTTCAGCCCGTTCCAAAATTTTCTGGGAATAACAAAAGGAGGGCTTGTGGGTATCCACAATAATTACCAGAGTATCCTTGGTTTGGACCTTTAAGGCGTCTTTTTCGGCGATAAAGTATTTTTGCGTTTCCTCATCTTCCAGCAAAAGCTTCAGCAGCGACTCTACCGAGTGGCCCTGATTTGGAGATAGAACAAAATAGCCCTCTTTTTTCAAGTTCCTTGCAGCTTTTACCATGCCAATACCGGCGCCGAGAGCATCCATGTCAAGGAAAATATGCCCCAGTACCAGCACCTTATCCGCTTCCTCTATCAAATCGCGAAGGGCATGGGCTATCACCCTCGCCCTTACGCGGGTGTATTTTTCCACTTCCTTCGTTCTGCCGCCGTAGAAGTAAGTTTTACCTTCGGCCTTTACTACCGCCTGGTCTCCACCCCTGCCCAGGCAGAGTTCCAGTGCGTTTTGTGCCGTCCTGTTCAGCTCCAGAAGACTCCCTTTTCCGTAAGATGCTCCTATGCTTAAAGTTACGGGCAGAGCATTAGTGGTTTTTATCTCCTTTATTTTCTCAAGGATTTGGAATTTACCTTCTTCTATTTTGCGGAATTTTTCTACGGTTACCGCAGATAAAAACTTGTCATCATCGAACTTTTTTATAAATCCGTCGTAGCTTTGAACCCACTGGGTTATGGCCTTGTCTATTCTTGCCAGAAGTTCCGGCCGGTTTTCTTCCGGCGTTGCTGCCAAAACTTCGTCGTAATTATCTATCTGAATGTACATGAGGGCCAGTTCGGATTTTGCAGGAACTCCAAAAGGCTGGCTTTTTGCATCCTCGCCTTTATTTATCTCTTGCTTTAATGCATTTTTATGGATTAAGTACGCGCCGATTAAAACCAAAAGAACGATGACGCAAAGCCCCAAAGCAGTTTCAGGACTGATTACAGCCATTGTAACCAGCTGGAAGATTATGATTCCCAAAAAAAGGCTGTTTTTTCTAATAAAGTCGGAGAGGTTCTGCATAACTCTTTCCCCGCAATCACAATCTGCGGAAATTAAATACCGTATCTATCATTCCTATAAGGAATATCAACTGGGCCATAATGGGATTGGCGAACATAAACAAAACGATGAAAACTCTCAAGGCTTTCGATACGCTGTACTTTCCAAGGAAGAAGGCCAGAACGGCAAATCCCTGGATAAAAAATGCGAAGGTAAAAAGCATCTGAAGGTTAAGTCCGATCTGTTTTAAAATTCCGCTAGGCCAGTAAACTTCCAGCAGACCGGCAACTTGCCCTAAAAGGAACAAAAACAGGGTGTAAGGTGGCAAGCGCCACTGCCAAAACGGGGGAAAATCTTCCATGTTGTAACCCAAACGCCTCAGCACCATTTTGGAAATATGAAAGCTCAGAAAAGAACTGCTTACCGAAGCCAGTATCAGCATCGCCGGTATCAGAAGCGGCATCAAGTCCAAAATTTTCCCATACATTTCCAGTGCAGGCTTTACAGTCTCGGGGTTAACGCCAATGCGGCTGTATATATCCGCCGCGGAGTTAAGGCTTTCCCTGTATATTTCTATCTCCTGCACAAAGGGGTTAATGCCCATTATCGCCAGCGAAAGCAGGAAAAGGGCTACGTTCGATATTAGTGAAGCTGCCGCTCCCGCTGCGAAGACTTTAAAGGGCGAGTATTTTCTTTTTAAGGCCCAGCCCATGCCCATGCCTACCAAGCCGAAACTTAAAACTCCGGTTATAGCCCTGATGGGACCGGAAAACACGGCAATCACCGCTCCCGAGACCACCACCGAAAGCAAACTAATTTTTAGTCCGTGCTTCATTCCGAGGATTATTACCGGCACGGGCAGTACCAGGTCCGCTAAAAGGCCCAGCCCCGGCACGTACATTGAAAAAAAGCTCAGTATTACGGTTATAGCCGAAAGCAGTGCCCCTTCAACAATGGCCTTCGTACTAAAGCGGTGCATCTTTTTCTCCTCACTTTTAAAAAAAGAGAGGGTTTACCCCTCCCTATTCGGTCGTAAAAGGCAAAAGTGCCATGTTACGAGCTCTCTTTATGGCAACCGTAAGTTGTCTTTGGTGTCTCGCGCAATTGCCGGTTATGCGCCGGGGCAGGATTTTGGCCCGCTCGGTTATAAATTTCTTGAGCCTTGCCACATCCTTGTAATCGACGTAGTCTATCTTATCTACGCAAAAGCTGCAGACCTTTTTCTTCTTGTTCTTCTTGGATTTCAACTTTTTCCCTCCCTTTTCCTAAAAAGGTACGTCGTCCCCTTCGTTCAGATTTTCATCGTCAAAATTGAAATCGAAATCTATATCCCCGATTCCCTCGTTGTTATCGCTCAAACCGGGATCCTGTTCCATCGCTTTCGGCCTGTCCAGAAACTGCACCTCATCGGCGACCACTTCGGTGACGTATCGCCGCTGCCCTCCGGGGGTGTCGTATGACCTCACCTGAAGCCTTCCCGACACACCCACCAGGCGGCCTTTCTTGAGGTTGTTGGCGCAGGTTTCCGCCAGTTTCCTCCATACCACCACCGGTATAAAGTCCGTCTCCCTTTCTCCCTTTTGGTTCAGGAAAGGCCTATCAACGGCAAGGGTAAAAGTGGTCACCGCAACTCCATTGGCAGGGGTGAACCGCAGCTCGGGGTCCTTTGTCAATCTCCCAATCAAAATTACTTTATTCAAGGTTTTCACCCCTTTATTTATCTTTGCGGATGACGATATGCCTGAGCACAGCGGGGGTTATTCTGAAAACCCTCTCCATCTCTCTTGCCGTTTCCGCATCGGTCGCGAAATTCATCACCACGTAGTAGCCTTCTCTCTGGTGTTTGATGGGATAAGCCAGTTTTCTTTTCCCCCACCGGTCGATTTCCTTCACCTCTCCCCCTCTTTCCTCGACGAGAGCCTTGAACTTGTCCACCAGGCCGTTAATGGTCTCCTCGTCAAGCCCGGGGTCGAGGATGTACATGGTTTCGTATTCCCTCATCTTTCCACCTCCTCGGACTTATGGCCCTAGATTTTTATCTAGAGCAGAGATGCTTCTTGCGTATTATATCATTTATCAGCAGGTTTTTCAAGGTCTTCCGGCTGTATGCACTTTACTATCTTTTTCACGCTTTTTTCAAACTTGGACCGCGGTATCATGACTTTCCGCCCGCACCCAAGGCATTTTATCCCGAAATCGGCGCCCATCCTCCATATTTCCCACTCAAAGCTGCCACAAGGGTGTTTTTTCTTCATTTCCACCACGTCGCCGATATGGAACTTCAATCTTTCGCCTCCTTACTTTTTTTATCAATCACGACCATCCTGGGATAGGGAATCTCTATCCCCTCCCTGTCGAATCTTTCCTTTATCGCTTTTCTCAATTCCCTTTCAACGCTCCATTGCTGCATTGGCAAAGTCTTGGCCCATATCGTAATAACAGCTTCGCTGGGACCCAGATCGCTGACGCCGAGAACGGTGGGGCCTTCCACTATGTCGTCCCTTTTTTGGCGTATTTCTTCGGCCACTTCCTCGAGCACTTTTATTACCCTATCCAGGTCCTCTTCATAGGATACTCCCACTTTCACCATTGCTCTGAGGTTTCCCCTTGAATGGTTGGTCACCCGGGTGATTTCTCCGTTCGGTATTACGTGGAGCTGACCGCCAAAGTCCCTAAGCTTCGTGGTCCTGAGTCCCATCTCCTCCACTATGCCGGAGACCCCTGCCGTTTCCACGTAATCGCCTATTTGGAAGTAATCTTCAAAGATTATGAAAAAGCCTGAAATCACATCTTTAACAAGGCTCTGGGCACCGAATCCGATGGCAAGACCTCCTATGCCGGCAGCGGCTATGATGGACGATGTGTTGACGCCAAAGGTCTCCAGCATCAACACTGCGGCAATAAAATAAACGGTGTACTTGAGGACGCTTTTCAAAATTCCCGCCAGGGTCCTCTTCCTGCTTTCATCCACCGGCACTCTTTTAAATCGCATTGCGAAAAGGTGGTCTATCACACCGGCCCCCACCCTTATGACCAGCGTTGCCAGAACCAGTATAAAAACAACTTTTGCGATGTAAATGTAGACTTCCGGAAGCCCCGAAATTAAGCCCATTATGCTCTGGAAGTTCATAGCGGAAGTAACCCCCTGCTAAAGCACGACGGCTCTGAATTCGGAAAGCTTTTCCGCTATCGCGTACATGTTTGTCACGCTTCCCACGGCAAGTTCGTTTTTCAATCCATAATAGTCAAGGCAGGTACCGCAGGAAAGTATCTCCACCCCTTTAGATTCCAGTTCCTTTAGGGTGTCTAAAACTTCCGAACCGTTGGTGGTGAGGTACACTCCTTTATTTAAAAACATTATGCACTTCGGCATATGCGCGAGGTCCTTCAAAGTATATATATAGTTTCTCATGAGAAGCTTTCCAAGTTCTTCCGAACCTTTCCCAAGAGTATCACCGGTAACCAGAATCACGAAAGAATCGCCGGCTCTTTCGGCTTCAGTTACATTTACCCCGGGATTCTTTTCAATGTATATCCGGTATTCCCCGTCTTTCTCCTCATAAAGGCAATCGCATCCATCGTGCTTTGCCAATTTAATGATATTGTCCCGGGCAACTTCGTTGTCCACAATGGCAATAACTCGCCCGCGTTCAATTGTATCCAAAGCTTTTTTCGTCATGATAACCGGCTCGGGACATTTTTTCCCTCTGCAGTCCACCTCAATTGCCATTTTTCCCCCTCCTCTATATCAATTTTATCACAACAGGAGTTATAAAATCTAGAAACTTCAATTTTTGAAGGATATACGACCCGGCGATACCCCTTTCAATAATGCTTCCCGGCCATGCCATTACGAACGGCGTAATGACGGAACTTACTAGTGCAACCCACAGGCAGGTTGATAAAAGGGCTAACAAAAGCCCCAATATGCGATTCGGGAAGGAAAGCCCGGAATATCTGAACATTCCGTTTATGAAAAATCCCAGCACGGCAAAAAGAACCTGAACGGCAATAAAAATTGCGAGAAAGCCTACCGCAGACAATGCCATTTCGATAAGCAAATCGATGCTATGACCCGTTGGAAGGGCGCTTGAGTTTGCCCGGGACCCTGTCATGTTCAGCGCCGGCATAAGTGCCTCGTTTACGTTTACACTGCCTTTTAAAAAGTCCACCGCCTTATCCCTGTAAAAAAGGCCCACATACAGAGCCGTTAAAACACCCAGTATTCTAAATGCCGAAAGAACAAATCCCCTGGTAAAACCTTCTATTGCGCTTTTTAAAAAAATTACGAGAAGCAATATGTCCAACCAATTCATCCTTCGTTCCCCCTTTCTTTCCGAAATAAGTAACCTTCCTCTTTAATTTTATTTAAATCTATCAATGCATACTACCCAAAAAAATTACATATAATGTTAAAAAAGGTTTTCAGGAGGAAAACTATGCTTTTGGACCCCCAGGCGTTAAGACCCTCCGGAATCAGGGTTCATATAGATAGTCCGAATGCTATCGAGGCTATCGCTAACGGATTTGCCATCCTTCTATCCGAAACTTATTGTCCCCCCTCGCCGATAGTGTTTCTCTGCATAGGCACCGACCGTTCTACCGGAGATTCCCTGGGCCCTTTGGTAGGAAACATGCTGATGGAAAAAAATTTTTTAAACGCCAGGGTAATGGGCTGCCTAGCCGAACCGGTCCACGCTGGCAATCTCCAAAATATACTTCAGGAACTTTATAGGTTCAATCAACCGTACATAATCGCCGTAGATGCTTCTTTGGGCCGCTCCGAAAATGTGGGAACGGTAAAGATTGGTAAAGGACCCATCAAACCGGGAGCGGGCGTCAATAAGAATCTGCCTGAGGTGGGTCAACTCCACATAACCGGCGTCGTCAACGTGGGAGGTTTTATGGAATTTTTCGTATTGCAAAACACCCGGTTGTTCCTGGTGATGAAAATGGCAAGGGTTATTTCCGACGGCATAGTCCTAGGAATGAAACGATTTTTCACTTAAAAAAGCTGCCTGGAGGCAGCTTTTTAGATGAAGCGGTCATAAATCCGGTTTTTTATTATCTCGTATATTTTCTCCCGTGTCCTGCCTTCGGCATTTACTAGAAGTATTCCGAAAGAATTTCTGGGATAAAGTTCTTCCGCCATCTCATGCTCAAAATCCGAAAAGTATTCTACTGTTATTTGTTTCAACTTTTTCCCTCTGTAAACTACAGCATCCACCGGGCCATCCACCTCGCTCCACGGAACGGCCGTGAACCCCCGCTTTTTTAAATATTCGCATATCTCCTCAAGACCGTCTTCCACCGCTATTAGCCGGGTCATTCTGCCACCTCCCGAATCTATTTTTCTCGGAAGCTGGCAGAATTATGCCTTCTATGTCAGTAACTTCAAAGCTCCCGGCTCGATCGAAAACTCCACGGGGGTTATACCGGTAATATCTCCGTCGACGTGAACCTTTGCAGGAGGATTAAACTTTATTTTTACCTTTTTTCCCCTTAAAACCTCATAAGCCGGGTGATTTTTGTGTTTTCCCGAAAACACGCTGGGCAAAAACCTCAAAAGTTCCACTTTACTTATTTCGTTAACTATGCAGACATCCAGAAAACCGTCGTCTACGAGCGCATCCGGACATATCATCATGCCGCCGCCGTAATACCTGGCGTTCCCCACGGAAACCAGCCATGCCCTTCGTTTTACCGTCTTACCGTCTATTTCTATGGTTACATGCCTGGGAGTAGATGCCGCCAAAACTTTTATTAACTGTACTACGTAAGTTACGGTTCCATTAAAAAACCTCGCACTCTTATTTACGGCATCGGCTACTTCAGCATCCAAGCCGGCTCCGGCCACGTTTATAAAAAAGCTGTCACCTGCCCTCAATAAATCTATGCACCGCACTTTACCGCTTTTCAAAACTTCCAGTGCCTTTTTGGGGTCGGAGGGGATGCCCACCGACCGTACAAAATCGTTGCCCGTACCTGCGGGAATAACCCCCAGCGAAGCTTTGCGGTGGGAAAGGGCCTGGACGACTTCCCGAACGGTGCCGTCGCCGCCCACGGCGACAATCTTTTCGTAGCCCGCCCTGAGAGCTTGTCTTGCTATCTCGGTGGCGTTCCCCGGGCCTTCGGTCAGTGCAAACTCGTAGTGAAAGTCTATTAGTGGTTTCAAATGATTCCAAATTTTCAAAGCCCTTTTCTTTCCGGCAGTCGGATTTACCACAAAAAATGCTTTCAATTCTCAACCCCCTTGGCCCGATTGGTCATTTCGCATCTGCCCTCGAAAAATGCACCGTCTTCAACGATGATGCCTTCCACTTTCAAGTCCCCCAATACCCGGCCAGAGGATTTAATTTCCAGTTTGCCCGAAAGAAAAATATTTCCATTGACTTCGCCTGCAATCACGGCGTTTCTTGCCTTTACCTGGGCGTTCACCACTCCGGTCTCGGCGATGATAACATCGCCTGTACTTTCCAGCTCCCCTTCTATCCTGCCTTCTATGCGGAGAATTCCGCTGGCTTTCATCGTCCCCTTGATTTCCGTCCCCTTACCGATAAGGGTGTCCACAGTCTCGGAGTTTATCCTCAATTCTTCATTTTTCCTGCCGAACATGTTTTCCTGGTTCAAAAAACTTGACTGTTTTTATCTTCAGCCAAGTCGGCCCCCGGACCAGGCTTTCGCCTCCTTTCCGGATATTTGATTTGCCCTCCGAGGGG